>PFRW01000063.1 GCA_002788755.1 Candidatus Peregrinibacteria bacterium CG_4_9_14_0_2_um_filter_41_14 | reverse complement strand
ATGCAGAATGAAAAGTTCATGGTGAAGGTTACGCTAGTGAGAGATACTTATCAATGGATATCACTGAATTACATTTTCGGAGCCATTATGAATTGTGATTGAATGTATGTTTGTTTCACCGTATTTTTGGATTGTGCTATGCGATGAGTGTGTCTTTTTATAAGCTTTTTGATTCTCCATCGATGTCAGAACACAACGCAGGCTGTTATGTTCAATCTGTACGGAGAGTGCTCTTTGTCTTGCCACATTGTTAGTCTTTCGATCATTTTCACTATTTGTGGCACTCCCGCTCCCTAAATGTTAGATTTGTCATAGACTACCCTGGTTAGATTGTTGTTCAAACTTATTTTACCCAAAGTGGTGGGTTTGATTCTAGAACTTTGTGCTTCTCCTTTGAATCTGTCTCAAGGATAATGTAGTGTTAGCTTGAGGCTTTTTTATTTGATGGATATATGATTAAAACAATAGTAAAAATACTGGTTGCACTGCTACTGTTTGCGAGCCTACTGCCTTTTGCGGTCTTTTACAAATATAAACAAGAGATCTATACCGATTTGGATGCGGCAAACCATCGCGAGGTGGCAATTGTGTTTGGGGCGGGTTTGCGTGTGGATGGGACGCCTTCGGAGATTTTGCGTGATCGTTTAAAAACGGCTGCTTCTTTGTATTACCGTGGCCTTGTTGATAAAATTTTGGTTTCTGGTGATAATCGTTTTGTAGAGCATAATGAGCCGGAAAGTATGGCGCGTTATTTAATTGATGACTTAAAGGTGCCGGAAGAGTTTGTAATCAAAGATTTTGCCGGTCGTCGTACGTATGACACCTGTGCCCGCGCGAGTGACATTTGGTCTATTGATCGGGCTGTTTTAATTACGCAGGGCTTCCATTTGCCACGGGCATTGTTTATTTGTAATGCCTTGGGTATAGATAGCGTTGGTTTGTCGGCAACACGGCAGGATTATATTTTGGGATTTAAATTTAAATTAAGAGAAGGTTTTGCGATTTATAAGGCGATTTTTGATGTGTATGTGTGGACACCGGGGTATGTTAAGGGGGAGAAGGAGGAGTTGTGATTTTAAAAATTTTGATGTAGAGTTTTTTTTCTGCAATCTAATAACAACTATGTTTGCAAAAGTAGATGAAGCAATTGCGGATATTGCGGCTGGAAAGATGGTGATTGTTTGTGATGATGAGGATCGGGAGAATGAGGGGGATTTGGTGATGGCGGCGGAAAAGGTGACGACTGATAAGATTAATTTTATGGCTAAGTATGGGCGTGGGTTAATTTGTGCGCCAATTACACGGCAGCGGGCTAAGCAGTTGCATTTGTCGCAAATGGTGACAAATAATACGGAGGCAACCGGCTGTAAGTTTACGGTTAGTGTGGATTCTAAGGATACGCGTACCGGTATTTCGGCTGAGGAGCGTGCGATGACAATTCGTAAGTTGCTTGATGAAACTGCTCAAAAAGACGATTTTAATCGGCCCGGGCATATTTTTCCGTTAATTGCCGAGGATGGCGGTGTGTTGGTGCGTGCGGGGCAAACCGAGGCTTCGGTGGACTTGGCACGTTTGGCTGGTTTAAAGCCGGCAGGGGTAATTTGTGAGATCATGAATGATGATGGAACCATGGCACGACGTGATGATTTGGAAGAGTACGCCAAAATTCATGATTTAAAGATTATTACAACAAAAGATATAATTGAGTATCGCTTTAGAAAAGAGTCTTTGGTTTGGAAAGAGGCGGAAATTGATTTGCCAACGGATTATGGCGATTTTAAGATGATCGCTTATCTAAATAAGGTTAATGATGAGGAAAATGTGGTTTTAACAATGGGAGCAATTGATGATGGCGAACCGGTTTTGGTGCGAGTGCATAGTGAATGTTTAACTGGCGATGTTTTTCATTCGTTACGATGTGATTGTCAGCAGCAGCTAGAGGCATCAATGAAAATTGTAGCTGCTGAGGGACGGGGTGTGATTTTGTACATGCGGCAAGAAGGACGTGGAATTGGTTTAATTAACAAGCTAAAGGCTTATAAATTGCAAGAAATTGGGTATGACACGGTGGAAGCGAATCGGATTTTAGGGTTTAAAGACGATTTGCGCCATTATGGAATTGGTGCGCAGATTTTGGTTGATCTTGGTATTAAGAAAATGAGACTTTTGACAAATAATCCTAAAAAGGTTGTGGGGCTTGATGGTTATGGGCTGGAAATTGTAGAGCGAGTGGCAATTGAGGTGGATCCGGGGCAGCGTAATCATTTTTATTTGAAGACAAAGAAGGGTAAGCTTGGCCATATGTTAGATAAAGTATAAGGATGGATGTAGAAGCTTTGATGAGATTGGCGATAGCGGAGGCGGCTAAAGGGCATGGCTTTGTTTCGCCAAACCCTAAGGTAGGGGCGGTCTTGGTTAAGAATGGGAAGGTCGTGTCGACTGGTTATCACAAGTTTTTTGGTGACGCGCATGCCGAGGTTAACTGTTTAAATAGTTATGCACAGTCGTTGGAGGGTGATGAGATTATGTATGTGACGTTGGAGCCGTGTGCTCATGAAGGCAAGCAGCCTGCGTGTGCTGATTATTTGATAAATAAAGGAATGAGACGGGTGGTTGTGGCCAATATGGATCCAAATCCAAAGGTGGCGGGTCTGGGGATTAAGCGGCTGAGGGCCGCGGGTGTGAATGTGGAGGTTGGGTTATTAAATGAGGAAGCGGCAAAATTGAATTTTGGCTTTTTCAAATATATTAAAACGAATCGACCGTATCTAATTTTAAAGATCGCGATGAATATGTTTGGTCAAATTGCTCCCCTGCCCCGGGCTCGAGCCCAAATTTCTGGTTTGAAAGCGGGGCGGTTTGTAAAAGATTTGCGCTCTAAGGTTGATGGAATTTTGGTAGGTGCCGGTACTTTACAGGTAGATAATCCGGAGTTGGCGGCGGGGTGTGTAAATGGTTATGAGCCTCGACGTATTGTTTTGGGTGATGTGCAATCGGATTTAACTTTAAAGGTTTTTAGAGATCAAAATTTTTTAGTGATTAGAAGTTTGGATGAGTTGGAGGGGGCAGGCATTACCAGTGTTTTGGTTGAAGGTGGCGCGCAGGTTTTTACCAGTTTTTTGGAGCAAGGTTTGTGGGATGAAGTATATATTTTTGTTAACGAAAAAAAACCCGGTTTTAAGGCCGGGCTTTTGGCTTTTGATGGTTTGCCGATCGCTTTACGGTTGTTACAAAATTGTGCTTTTGAAACTGAGGTAATGGGTGAAGATCGGTTGTATAATTTTAAATTATTGGGCAATTAGGAGAGTGGCTTTCATGGAGCCGTCGTTGCTTGTGCGGAGGCCGATGCCGGCAAATTGCCAGCTGGTTACTTCGTTGTGGCTAAGAAATTCGGTGACAATGGCGGGAATGCTGCCGCTAGCAACAATGTAGACTTTGAGGTTGGTGTAATTGTCGGTTGAAGAGAGTGTGTCGAAAATGCTTTGGCCGTTGTAGCTTGTGTTTACAAAATTATTGTCGACCATGAGTTGGCTCCAGCTTTGGGCGCCGGTGTTAAGAATGTCGTCTTGGGTGAGGTTGGTTGAGCGGGCGTCATTAATTTGTTGGATAATGTAGGACTTGGCGTAATCTTCGGTGGTTGTAAATTCTTCGCCTAGGTAGTAGTAGCCTTCGTTATCTTTGAGAACGCTTAGGCCTACTTGGTTCCAGCTTGGGTCTAGAATGTTATCGCGGTGGATGGCACTGCGCATAAAGCCTTCGTGGCCGTGGGTAGTGGAAGTTGTGCGAGCGATGTTTTCACCTACAACGGTTGCAATACCGGCTAATACACGGCGGTCGTTTGGTGTTTCGCCGCTGAGGTTAACGTGTCCAAAATAATCGTTATCGATCATGTTTTGATTGTGGGCGCGCGATAGTGCGGATAGTTCGGTGTTAAGGGTAACGGGTGGTAGATTGTGATCTTGGCGGGCTTGGTTGATTAGGCTTAAGAGATTGTTGATTTCGGTGGTTTCGTTGATTGTTATGTTTGGTGTTAATTCCAAGGGGAAAAGGTCAAAATAGTTTGGAATTAGTGGGGTGAGGTTTGTGGAGTAAATTGGATGGTTAATAACGGCAATACCGTTTGTATTATTGATTTCTAGAATGTAGGTGCCGTTTTGAGTTGGGGTGTAATCAAATGAAAAGTTGCTGCCGGCGGCAATTATGGCTCCGGTGGTGTTTTGTTCTTGGACAAAACCGGTTGGCAAAATAATACTGAGTTTTGAAGTGATTTCGGTAGTTGTAGTACCACTAATTGTTACTTTTTGATTTGGGCTATAGCTTGTTGGTAAACTATTAGTGCTGACTGAATTTGTAATTTCTGTAAATTGGTGAGTTACTGCGCTAAAGCTTTTTGTGGTGGCTGTGCTCCATGGTGAAAGTGATTCGAGTGGGATAATATTTTCGGCCATAGCGGAACTTACGGAGACATTAACTGTGCCTTCATTAAAGTTGACGAAATCTGTGTAAATTACTGCAACTTTATCTTTTAGTTGACGTGAGAAGTAGGTAACTTCGTTGTTGTTTTGGCTGAATTTAATGTGGCGAATATTGCCGTTGGTGGTAAAGCTGACAAAGGTGTTGTCGATTTCGTAACCTAAGTTAAGATTTGTTGGTGCTGTTGCTGTTGTAGTGGTACTTGGGCTGGGAATGTCGGCATTAATTGTAATTGGTGCTACTTTGCTGCTGCCGGTTGTTCCGGGAATAATACCAATATAATAGTCTCCTGTTTGGTCAAATCTAACAGGAATTGAGAAATTACGGTTGGTGACGGTGGTTTTAAAAATTGTTGTGTCGTTACTGTTGGAACGAGGGTAAATGAACGCAAAAACGGATTTGTAGGAATCGGAGTCGAGTTGTCCGTCAATGTAGTAGACTTCATTTTTGTAGAAAGCTTTTGGTAAGTTTTGGTCGAGGTTTATGCCGCTAAATGTGGAGGCTGAAAAAGTGTGGTTGCCGTCGGTGCTGTATTGGCCGTTAACAATTTCATCGGTAATTTGGATGTCATCAGGATTTACGATTACCTCGGGAGTAATGGAGTTGCTGTTAGTGGTTTGGCTAAATTCGAGCGAATAGATGTCGGTGTTATTGTCGGCGGTAACTAGGATACGGTGAAAAATTTCGGAAAATTCTCCGCGGGTTGTGAAACCTGCAGGTAGGAATGTGTTTGTAAATGGTAAAAAGTTATGTTCTTTGCCGTAGGTAACATATGGGCTAAACCATTGGTTGGTTGGAACGTCGGAGTATACTTGCTTAGTAGGTTGGTTGACTTGCCAAGCTTGAGCGCGCGCAATAATTTTAACGGCTTCGGCATGGTTAATAGTTTGAGATGGTTTGAAATTGCCATTGGGGTAACCTTCAATCCATCCTAGGTTTTTGGCGGTACAAACATAGACATTAAACCATTCGCCTTGTGGCACATCGGGAAAACAGCTGCCGGCTTCGGTTGGTAGGTTGAGGCTTTCAATTACAATTTTGGTGAGTTCGGCACGGTTTAGATATTTGTTTGGGCCAAAGCGACCGTCGGCATATCCTTCGATTATATTACGGTTGTAAAGGTCTTCGATTGCGGTTGCGTAGCGATGGGTGGTTGGGACGTCAAGAAAAACCGATGCGTTGGCTGTATTAATGCCAAAAGGTTGTAGCGAAAATAGAACGGCTAATAACGTAATTTGTGCAATTGATTTTTTAAACATAATTTAATTTTATGGAAATAAAGTGTAACATAATTATTTAAATACCATATACTGCTAGTCAATTATTTGCTGTTATTGCAAGGTTAAATTAGTGATGTGGGGAGTTTGTCTGTTAATTTTACGGATCTTTTCTATAATTGGGGGGAATAGTTTAATTGAAATTGTTATGGCACATTTAGATTTAAATGTTTTAGCGGCAGAAGGTACAGATGGTTATCAAATAGTTCAGTTTAAAGGTGAAATGGATAAGTCTAATTTAGATCAAGTAAGAGACGTACTAACTAAGTTTGTAGAAGAGTATCAAAAGCAAGTTTTGATTTTTGACCTTATGTATTTTGATTTTATTAATTCGGAAGGGGTTGGTTATATTGTTTCTCTTTTTTATAAGCTAAAAAAGAAAGAGCAAACTTTGAGAATTATTAATGTACAACCAAAAGTAGAAGATGTGTTTAATTTAATCGGTCTTAGTCAGTTAATTAAGTGTTACCCGGATTTAGCTGCTGCTTTGGCAGATCCTGTTCAGTAATTTTTGCATTTATGTTGATTCGTAGCCAAAAAACTTTTGTTTATTTGATTTTGATTGCTTTGGGAGCCACTGTTGCTGCCGGCGCTTTAGCTTATTTTAAAGTCACAACGGTTTGGTTTTGGTTAGGATTGATTTTAATTGCTAATGCTGCGGTACTTTTGGTTTATTATCTTCGAATATATCGTGTGTTTGGTAAAATTATTAGTCAGATCGAGGCATTATTAGCCGGGCAGAAATATAAAAAAATTGTCTTATTAAGAAGAGATGAATTTGGCTTGTTGGCTCAGTTTTTTAATCATGTTACTAAAAATTTGGAAGCAGTGTCACACGATTTAAAAGAAGGCAGCCGAATGTTGTCAGAGTTGGATTTAGCTGCAGATATTCAACGTAGCGTTTTACCGGCTACTATTCCTTTGGTCGATAAATTAGATGTAGCAGCGAGAACGCGTCCGGCAGAAGAGGTAGGCGGTGACAGTTTTGGTTTTATGAAAAAGGGTAACCAAACTTATATCTATTTAGGTGATGTTACCGGCCATGGGGCGCCGGCCGGATTAATTATGATGATGGTAAATACTTTGTTGGCGGTTTATTTAGATGAGGTGAATTCAACTTCGGAATGGATTGTAAAAACGAATCGAACCTTAAAGCCAAGAGTGAATTCAACAATGTTTATGACAACAATTGCTTTACGTTGGAATCCGGAAGAAGAAAAAATGTATTATACGGGTGCCGGTCATGAGCATATTTTGATTTATCGAGCTAAGGAAGGAATTTGCGAGGCAATCCCAACCGGCGGTATTGCTTTGGGAATGACGGACGATGTTGAAGGGTTAGCACTAGAAAAATTAATTCCTTTAAATAAGGAAGATACAATTGTACTTTATACGGATGGTATTCCCGAGGCACGCAATAAGTTGGGGGAAATGTATACTTTGGAACGCTTAAAAATGTCGGTTGCAAAAAATGGGTCTTTGGGTGAGTCTAAAAAATTGTTTGAAGCAATTTCGGAAGACTTTAGAGGGTTTGTTAAAGAGGAGCCACAGTTGGACGATATTACTTTGCTTGTTTTGCGTTATTCCGGCGTGCCGATGGGGGCAGATCAACAAGGTTTGTTGGTTGATACAGCTTGGAATGAAGCAGAAGCGGATATAAAGGTTTAAAGAAAAAGACAGGCGTCACCAAAGCTGTAAAAGCGGTATTGTTGATCAACTGCTTCTTGATAAATTTGTTTAGCCTTTTCGGTGCCTAAAAAAGCGGAGATCAACATAAATAGGGAGCTTTTGGGGAGATGGAAGTTGGTGATTTGTCCGGTGATCGCTTTAAATTTATACCCGGGGTAAATAAATATGTCCGTGCTAAAAGTGCCGGCGGTAAATTGGTCATTATCTTTTAATTGTGCTTCTAAAACGCGTGTACTTGTGGTGCCAACGGTTATAATTGGTTGTTGATTTTTTTGAGCTTGATTAAGGGCTTTGGCGGCTTCTTCTGTTAAGGAGTATGTTTCAAAATGCATTTCGTGTTGGTCGATGCTTTCTACTCTAATGGGTGAAAAAGTGCCGAGGCCAACATTTAGGGTGACATTAACGACTGTGAATTTTTGTTTGAGTTTGTCTAAAAGCTCGGGGGTAAAGTGGAGTCCGGCTGTGGGGGCGGCAATGCTGCCTTCGGTTTGGGCGTAAATGGTTTGATAGCGGTTTGCCACTTCTTGGTTGTAGGTGGTTTTGATATATGGTGGTAAAGGGAGTTCACCGTATTTATGTAAATATTGAAGTGTGAGATCTGGTGTAAAGTTGAGTTCACGGCTGCCGTCTGTGTTGATTTTTGTAACTTTGGCGGTGAGGCCTGCGGGAAATTTGATTTCTGTTTCTAGAGTAAATTTTTTGCCTGGTTTAACTAATGCTTGTTTGTTTTTACCTAATGGATTGGTGAGGAGGATTTCGACTTCTTTTTGATCGATTTTGCCAAAGAGGCGTGCGGGGGTAACTTTGGTATTGTTAAAGACAATAATGGCATTTTTAGGTATGTAATTGAGGATATTATAAAAATGCTCGTGCTTAATTGTGTCGGTTTTGCGGTTGTAGATAAGTAATTTACTATGATCCCGCGGCGTTACTGCCGATTGCGCGATGGAGGTTGTCGGTAAGTCAAAGTTGTAGCTATTGAGATTGAGTTTGTTCATTGCCTTTAAAGTCTTTATACCAATGTGGTAAATAGTATGGTTTGTTAAGATTGCTGATTGTGTTGATTAAGTCAATGGATTCGATGTCGATTTTGCCTACGTAGAGGTCGGCTAAATTGCCGCCGGCTAAAACAAATTCTTCAATTTGGACTGCTCCCATAAAGTACATGTAGCCTTTGGTAAAGGCGCCCGGTTGGCTGGTGTCTTCAATCCCCCTTTTTGTTTTGGCCGTCATGGTGAGTGCTCTTTTTTTGCCAATACCTAGTTTAATTAATCGCTCATAGGTTTCGCTAAAGGAGTGGTGTTCGGCTAAGTAGGTGGCAAGGAAGGTGCCAACGCCCCAAAAGTTGTATTTGGCATTAACGGCGTTTTCTTGGTTGTATACGGCAAGTCCTTCTTGTGTTTTGAGGTAGTTAGCGGTTCCAACTTGAAAAATGCGGTATGGTTGTTTGCGGCCGTTTTCGTTGGTGAGGATGTGGGTTTCGATTTCGTGAGCGATTAGTTTTTTGAGTTTTTGTTCGGAGAATTTTGCACCGGTGCGAATAAAGATGGCGTTACCCTTGGAAACACTGCAGTTGCCGTGCATGTTGGGTTTAAATTTAATGTTCCATTGGGTGAGACCGTATGAGGCTAGGGTTTCTTCAAAAATTTCTTTAGCTTTTTTAGCGGTGATGGTTGCAGGGTGGATGTCGTGATGTTTGTAGCTTTCTTCCAGCATTTGGAATCCACGCTGGACAAGTTCTGGCGATGGTTTGGCAAAGTTTAAGTGAGATATGGCGGTAAATTGATCGGTGCCGCGGGCTTCGATTAGTTTGAAGCGGTTCAGTAGTTCTTCTTTTTTGTTACCAAAAACTTGGCCGAGGGCGCTGTCACTCACTTGAATGTCGGCAATTTCTTGCTTAATTTTGAGGATATCAATTTTTGGCTCTTTGTAGATAAATTGTGGGTTGTAGGTTTTGTCTTTGCTGAATTTTTCAAGTTCTTCTTTAAGGTTGGTTGGGGCAAGGTGTGATACAAGTCTAACTTTTCTGTCTAATTCGTATAGTTGATGGTCAACTTCGCCGTAGTTTGTTTTTGGGATAAAGTATGGAATCGGTTCTTTTTTTGATTCCGGCTTGGGTAGTGGCGCAATTTTGTCTTTGCGTTTAGTGGGATCGATTAAGAAATTACCAAGGTCGCGGCGGCCAATGATGATGTTTTCGATTTGGTTTTCTTTAACTGTGGCTAGGGTGGTAATTCTTTCTTTGCCTAAAATGATTTTAATTTTTTTGCCGGGAGCGAAATTTTTAATTTGTTTTTGGAGGGCTTCATTAATTGTCGTTTTTTCTTGATTAAGGTTGATTTTGGCGGTGGCAACAATATTGTGTTTTTCATTTAGGATTTCGATATTTTCTTGGTCACTAATGATAGTTTTACCGCTAACATTGCTAATGGCTTTTTCGGTGACGTTACCAAACATGTCTTTGGCAATACGAATGCCTTTTTCGGGAGTTGTGACTTTAATACCTTTAATTCTTTCGAGTCGTTTTTTTAGTCCTGCTAAATTGGCAATTTGCACTTTAAGACCGGCGCGGGCGTTTATTTCTAGTAAGACGGGGCCTGAGGTCTGATCTAAGGCAATATCTACAGCAAGGTAACCCAAGTTACTGATTAACTGTGTTTTGACGGACATCTCAAGGATTTGATCCCAGAATGGTATTTTGATTTTGATGGGGCCAACGTCTGGTATTTCGGGAATGATTTTATAGTTTTGGGTGATGTAGGTTGTTTCGCCTTTGGCTAAATCAAGACCAACGCCAACGGCACCTTGTTGTAAATTGGCGCGACCGTCCGATTCTCTGGTTGGTAAACGTAACATGGCCATGACGGGAATTAGGTTGAAGACGACAATTCGTAAATCCGGTAGGCCCTTGTATGTGTAAGGGGCTACGCTTTCGTGAGTAATTAATAGTTGTTCAAAAAAGGCACTGTCGGGATTGTTGTTGACGGCAAAGCGGCCATCGATAATGTCAATAATGTGTTCTTTGATGACTTCTTGGCTTAAAATTTTGCCGCTGCTGGTAATGTAGGTGTTGTTGCTATGTTCCACGATTGGAATAATACCGGCACCGCCAGATCCCAGGTTTGGTTTAAGCACAAAATTGTTGGGGAGATTGTTAAAGTCAAATTTATCTAATTCTTCCTTATTGCGGATAACGCCGTATAGTTTTGGTACATTAACGCCGCGGGCGGCTAGATAATGTTTTGTTTTAAGTTTATCATCGGCAAACAGAATATCTTTACGTTTGTTAAAAGGTTTGATGTAAAGAAGATTTCTTGCGTTAATGCCTAAGATGCCTTTGGAAAAGAAGCCCATACTATTCTTCGGTGTTATACATTATTTCTTGAAAATGGATGACTTCTGTTAAACGGAGACCGGTCCATCGTCCTAGTAGCGTATTAATAATTACAAATAAAATGATTGCTTCGGGATAGTTGGCAATAAAGTTTCTAATAAAATCGAAACGGAAGTTAATGAAGAGGAAATCGATTGGACCGCCCACAATGATGTAAGCAATACCACTCACAACTAAGACGCCAAGAATTGTTAGTAAAGATTTACCAAAGCTTTTGGTAGAGTTGGCAGTGACAACTTTTTCGACTAAAGTTCCCATAACAACAGTTGGGAAGATGGCAAAAGAAATAAATTCAGCATCTAAAATGTTCCAAAGAACGGCTAATGAAAAGAGAATGAAAATTGTAAGTGATACAATTGTGATTACAATCGCCATTTTGGGCACGTATAAGAGCCGGAATTTTTTGAGGATTTTATGGCTAACTAAGCTAACAATGGTAATAAAGAACAAAATGACGACGCCAAATTTAATACCTAAAATTAGGAATGTGAGGGTGATAATTGTTGGTGTGTATAAGCCTAAGGTTGAAAGCCCCACAACTTGTTTTAAAAACGCAATAACGGTAGCGATAACCGGTAATAGTAAAATTAGGATTAGGGTGTTGTCGGGAATGCCTTTTTCGGTGAGGAAATTAAGTGTGTAGCTTAATATGCGCCATGGTTTAATTTCGTTGCTACGTTCATTGATAATTTCAAAATCGTAGCCGCCTTTGGTTAGTTTTTGTTTGTACTCTTCAATATTTTGACTTTCTAAAAATGGTAGGCTGATGCCTGATTCTCGGACAACGATGATTTCGCGCGGGCGAATTTGTTGGTATTGGCGTTTGGCGCTTTGTAAATTAGTTAGTTCATCCGTTAGGAGGATAATTGTTGTGTTTTGAAGGCTGGCTTCCGGTTTGGTTTGGAGGTAGCGAGTTAAGGCGTTAAGGCCGGTACCGGTTTGGGTCCATACTAAGATTGTGTCTGTTTTTTGAATGAGGTTGTTGAGTTCGTTTAATTTTTTGGCCAAAACTTCTTCAGATAAGAAGGTGGATTGGCTGTTGTAACTTTCTACTAATTGTAGGGCGATATTTTCTTCGCGGGCTAATTTGACGAAGCTACCAATTTTTTCTTGAAGGTCAACACGATCGGAAATTAGTAAGGCAAATTTTTGAGCGACAAAGATTTGTTCACTTTCGCTTACTATTACTTTGTTTTTGTTATTTTCGGTAATTTGAGTTTCGAGACCGAGGGTGTAGTTGCCCGGTTCGTTGTAGGTGTGAACGACTTCTTTGCCTTTGTCACGGTTGCCGTCGCCAAAATTCCAAATATATTCAATTGATTGGACTTTAGTAATGTCAAATTGAGGGCTTGCAGAAAACACAGATGGCCGATTGGTGATTACCGGAACCGGAATATTTGCTTTTACAAAGTAAATTTCGTCTGCGAGTTCTTTTTCGGCGGTTGGGGGTTGGTCGATGGTTTGGGCCATAGCAACAAGACCTGGAAAAATAAAGGTAAAGGCGATGGAGGCTGTAAACAAGGTAGTAAATAGTCGTTTTAACATATTTTGGGCTAATGAAAAGATGTTGATTTCCGTAATTCTAACCGCTTTTTAATTTTTTTTGAAGCGGAAATTTATGATGGATAATGTTTGGATACTTGCTAAAGGTAGTAGTTTCTTGCTATAATTGACAAAAGGTTTATATAAAAACAAAAGATGACACCAATGGACATTGAAAATAAAGTTGGGCACGCGCCAAAAACACCTGAATCGGCTCCGGCTGTTGAGTCTTCTTTGGGTGTGGATATTTCTGGTGAGATAGAGGCGGTTGGTTTGGGTGATATTGCCGAAACAGCTCAAGACGTAGGTGAAAATCAAGGTGCCGGCAAAGCGGCTACAACAGGTGCTACAGCTGGTAAAACAGCTAAGCAAATTGCTGCTCATAAGGCGCAATTAATTGCATCGCAGCCACCAAAGCAAGATATGGTCCGTGATATTCGCAATGCGTTACATCAGCAGTTGGTGGGGCTGGGTAAAGAAGAGACAAAATTAAGAAAGGAGGGGTTAAAAACCATTATGCAGTATAACGATGTGATTGCAAAAATGCGTAATATTAATCGTTTGTTGGCAGATGTGGCTGAGGCTAGTTATAAAGCGTTAAAGGCTTTGTGGTTGCGAATTGTGCATGGCATAGTATAGTTGGTTTACTCTTTAGCGTTTATGAATGCATAATCGTTTTTTGCCAAATTTCAGTGAATTGCTCAAGGTGACAAATCTTGATTATTTGCGGTTTGTCCAACAAATTTGGGCATGGTGGCTGGAGTCTGATCGTTTTAATGAACGGACCGGTTTTAATGTTAAGCCCAATGTTTTGACAAAGATGGTGTTAATTGCTCGCGAGGCGGGTGTATTTGCCGGTGGTGAGGAACTGTTGGCGTTATTGGGAAGCAAGGTGGTTTTAAAAGTGGCAGATGGTGATGCGTTTATGGCCGGTGATATGCTTTTGGAATTAACGGGGAATTTGGATGAACTACTATTGATTGAGCGCACGATTGTTAATTTTATTGGGCGTATGTCTGGCATTGCCACAAATACTCATCGGCTTACGGCCAAATTGATATATATTAAAATTGCTTCGACTCGTAAAACTTTGTGGTCGTTATTGGATAAAAAGGCGGTATTGGTAGGTGGTGGTTTAACACATCGTTTAAGTTATGGTCAGGCGATGATTGTGAAAGATAATGATTTTGCTTGGATGTCCGACTTAGTGGATAAAGGTGAACTAAAAACATTTTTTGAAAAAATTGCCAATTTAGCGTTTGTAGAAGTGGAAGTGGAAAATCGTGACCAGTTTTTATTGTTTCAAAAGTTTGCTAGTCAGTATTTTGCGTTTGGTATGGAGATGCCACCGTTGGGCATTATGTTTGATAATTTAAAAGTTGATCAGTTTAAAGATTGGTTGCCGGAATTATCGGTACAGGTTTTTAGAGAGGCATCTGGTTCGATAAACGCCGAAAATTACTTGGATTATGATGTCCAAGGTTTGGATTATATTTCTTTGGGAGCGCTTACAAAGAATAGCTATGCAATTGATTTATCGCTTGATTTAGCTAAAAAGTGAAAATGTAAATGCATAACCTCTTGTCCGCCGGCACTTTCAACGTTGCAATTTAGTTTGTAACCGGCAATTTGGTAATCGTTGCTAAGGTCTTGTGCTAGTTTAATAATTGCATTCATTGTTTCAGATTTTGCGTCGATTTGGTTTAGTGAACGAATGTGTTCTTTGGGAATAACAAGTAAATGAATTGGTGCACTGGGGTTAATGTCTCTAATTGCGAAGGCATGCTGGTTCTCAGCAATAATTGCGTTCGGTGTATTAGCGAGTTTGCAGAAAATGCAGTCATTCATATTTATTTTTCTAGAGCTTCATTATAACGATACAAAGCGCGATCGATTCTTTCGAATTGAGGGTATTTTTGTAGATTTAGGGAGATAGTGCCGATTTTAACATGACGACGTTCTAAAACCGCAGCAATAATATCTTGTTTTTTCATTGGCTTAGGTGCTTCAGCTAAGATATTTGTAAGAACTTCTTTAACAGTACCTTTAATATATCCCCATTCTCTTAAAGCGTAAAGTCCCCTACCAACTAAGATAAAGTCATCATAGCGAATAAGCTCGTTGTGAACAGCTTGAGTTGTAACTTGTTTTTTGGAAAAATGCGCGTCACCAATTTTGTTGGCAATTTCAATAAAATGTAATGGTTTGTTTTGACGTCTTAAAATGATCAAAGCTTTGTCACGAATACTTTTTGGTTGAACGTGGCGCCACTTAGTTAGTCCGTATCCTTCAGTAATTAGTTTAATTCTTTTGTCGATTGATATTGTTGACTGGATTGTTTTAGGGTTAACGCTAAGTTTTTGTGTTGCTAGATCTTGTTGTACTTGCTTAATAAAATCCGATTCTTCGACTACGATGTTGTCGATTGTTGTTTTTAAGGTTTTGACAGCTGAATTGATGATTGTTTTGATGTCTTTAATCTTAAGTGATTTAAGATGCCAGCTTGTTTTTAAGTTTTTGCTTTTCTTGATTTTGGTGATTTCAGGATTGATTTCTAAACTTAATTGAATGATTGGTTTTTCGGCTTCGGTTGTATGTGTGAGTTCTTGTAGTAGCTTGTTGATGATACCTTTTTCGGAAAGTATGCCGCCGGAATTTTGGAGAAGTTGGTTGCTTAATTGATTAACTAGATGAAAAGCAGTAGTAGGACAGGTGCGTCGTAATTTTTTAAGGGCTAGGTTTTCGATTTGTCTAACTCTTTCACGTGTTACTGTCAGGTCTTTTCCAATTGATTCTAATGTTTCTTTTGGTGTGTTTCCTAGTGCAAAACGACGTACAAGTACATTTTTTTCTCTGTCATTTAGGACAATAAAAAGATCCCGTAGGATCTCTGGAAGATTTAATGTTCTAATGTTTGAGGTGTTGTTTCCTGCGAATTGCATATTTTGGTTCTTAGCAAATTAATTGAGGTTTGTGATGATACCGCCATAGTTGACGTTCTGTCAATACTATTGTTTGTTAAAAAACTTATACTTTTTAAGCATTATAAATATGGTGCCGGGGGAGAGACTCGAACTCTCAAGGGTTGCCCCACTGGTTCCTAAGACCAGCGCGTCTACCAATTTCGCCACCTCGGCATTTTGTATTTCAGTTTATAGCAGGATAAGCTTTGGCATTCAAGAGGATTTTGCTATTTTGCTACATTCTTTTATGTATGATAAAATCCGGTTTGAAATTAATTTTGAATATTTATATGAGTTTTGTTCATCTTCATAATCATAGTCATTATAGTTTGTTGGACGGATTATCGCGTCCGGAGGAGATGATCTTGAGTGCTAAGGAGCAAGGGTCGCCCGCTATTGCATTAACAGACCATGGGGTAATGTATGGTTCGGTCGAATTTTATAAGGCTGGTAAAAAACATGGTGTTAAGCCAATTATTGGGTGCGAAATGTATATTTGTGAAGATCGATTTAAAAAAGATGCTACGCAAAAGAAGTCGAATCATTTGTTATTGTTAGCTAAAAATCAGATTGGTTATCAAAATTTAATGCAGTTGGTAACGCAAGCACATTTAGATGGATTTTATTATAAGCCTCGTATTGATCATGCATTACTGGCCAAATATAGTGAAGGTTTGATTGCCACAAGCGGTTGTTTGATAGGAGAAATTCCACGAGCGTTGTTAAATAATGATTTGGAATTGGCCCAAAAAAAGCTTGGTATTTATTTGGATATTTTTGGTCGAGAAGATTTTTATTTAGAGGTTCAGGATCATCCTAAAATTACTGATCAAGGTATTTTAAACCGGAATATTTTTGATTTGGCAGCAAATGCCGGCCTTAATGTTGTTGCTACAAACGATTGTCATTATACAAAGCCTGAAGATCGCGATGCTCATGACATTTTAGTATCGATTCAAACCGGTAAAACAATTTATGATGATGATCGCATGATATATACGTCGAATCATGCAATCCGCACACCGGATGATATGTTGAGAGCTTTTGCGGACCGTCCGGATGCTATAAAAAATACATTGGCAATTGCCGAAAAATGTAATTTGGAAATTCCTTTAGGATTAAATTTGTTACCTCACTTCCCTACTCCCAATAAAATGCCGGCTGCGGAATATTTGCGCGAGTTGTGTATAAAGGGTTTAGAGCAACGTTATACAGAAAAGCAAAAAAAAGGTGCCTATGAGCGTTTGGAATATGAGTTGAAAATTATTTCACAAATGGGTTTTGATGATTACTTTTTGATTGTTTGGGATTTTATTAATTATGCACGTCAAAATGGTATTGTTGTTGGACCTGGACGTGGTTCAGCCGCTGGTTCAATTATTGCTTATACATTGGGTATTACAGCGCTTGACCCCTTGCAATATGGTTTGCTGTTTGAGCGTTTCTTAAACCCCGAGCGCATCTCTATGCCCGATATCGATATTGATTTTGCTGATCATCGACGGGATGAGATTATTCAGTATGTAAAACAAAAATATGGTGAATTAAATGTAGCGCAGGTGGTTACATTTGGAACAATGGCCGCAAAGTCAGCGGTTAGAGATGTTGGCCGTGCAATGGGCTATCCGTATAGTGAAGTTGATTTAATTGCGAAGAAGATGCCGCAGCCGGTATTAGGAAAACATGCGCCGTTGCAGGAGTCTGTGGTTAATTTCCCCGAGTTAAAGTTGGAATATGAAACAAATAAACGAGCCAAAGCTTTGTTGGATAATGCAATGAAATTAGAAGGGACAATTCGGCATGCGGGTACCCATGCGTGTGCTGTAATTATTGCAGAAAAGGAGTTAACTACTTATACGCCGCTGCAGTTTGCGTCGGGTAAGGATGGTACAATGGTGACGCAGTATTCGATGAAGCCGCTAGAAGAAATTGGTTTGCTTAAAATGGACTTTTTGGGATTGCGTAATTTAACGATTTTGGAAAATGCGTTAGTTATTATTAAAGAACGTCATGATGTTGATATCGATTTAACAAAGATCCCAATGGATGACGAAAAAGCATTTACGCTTTTGTCAGAGGGGAAGACAACTGGAGTGTTTCAGCTGGAATCTGGAGGGATGAAGCGTTATTTAAAAGAACTTAAGCCTACACAGTTAGAGGATATTATTGCCATGAACGCATTGTATAGGCCTGGTCCAATGGATTACATTCCGGATTATATTCGGGGTAAGCATAAGTCGGAGACTGTTAAGTATATGCATCCTTCTTTTGAAGGGATTTTAAAGGAGACTTATGGAGTTTGTGTGTATCAGGAGCAGTTGTTAGAGATTGCCAAAGTATTTGCCGGGTTTAGCTTGGGCGAAGCAGATATTTTGCGTAAAGCGGTTGGTAAAAAAGATCCACAATTATTAGCGGAACAAAGACAAAAATTTGTAGATAGTGCTATGAAGCAAGGGCAAGAGGAAGCTTTTGCAAAACAAATCTTTATCGATGTGATTGAGCCTTTTGCCGGTTATGGTTTTAATAAATCGCATGCGGCTTGTTATGCGATGATTTCGTATCAGACAGCATACTTAAAAGCGCATTATCCTACAGAATTTATGGCGGCTTTGTTAACTTCCGATCAAGGTAATACTGACCGAGTAGTGATTGATTTAATGGAGTGTGATGTGATGGGAGTAAAAGTTTTGCCGCCTAATGTTAATGAGTCTAATGTTAATTTTACGGTTGTAGAGGATGGTGTGATTCGGTTTGGTTTAGCGGCAATAAAGGGGGTTGGTGAGGCAAGTGTGCAGGAAATTATTACCGCTAGAGATAAGGCGGGACCATATAAGGGTTTGGAAGATTTTTCGAAGCGGGTGCCACGTAAATTATTAAATAAGAAAACTTTGGAGGCCTTAGCTTATTCCGGGTCTTTGGATGAGTTTGGAGATCGCTTACAAATGGCGGAAGGGTATGAAGTAATTAGCTCTTTTGCCAAAGC
Organism: Candidatus Peregrinibacteria bacterium CG_4_9_14_0_2_um_filter_41_14; assembly: GCA_002788755.1. Lineage (GTDB taxonomy): Bacteria > Patescibacteriota > Gracilibacteria > UBA1369 > UM-FILTER-41-14 > UM-FILTER-41-14. The sequence continues at coordinate 60,851 of PFRW01000063.1, read as the reverse complement.
GGAACAGGATCAGACCAGTGAGGGGCAGTTGGATATTTTTGGAATGATGGTTGATGATGATGGTTCTAAGCCAAAAGGTGCCAGCTTAAATTTGCCGGAGGTCACAAAGCCGACCGATTTTCAGTTGTTAAAGTGGGAAAAACAGTATTTAGGTTTGTATGTGTCAAGCCATCCGCTTAAAGGTTTGGGGGCTTATTTTAGGCATAAGGCAAACTTAATTTGTGATTTGGGCCCAAAGAAAAATGGCGAAGATGTAACGGTGGGCGGTTTAGTAACAGAATGTAAAAAAATTATTACCAAGCGTGGTGATGCCATGATGATTATAAAAATTGAGGACCCTTCCGGTGTAATTGAGGCTATTGCCTTTCCTCGTGTTTATACGCAAATGATTAATGTATTAGTGGAAGATAAGTTGGTGTTTATTACCGGTAAGTTGGAAGAACGTCGCGAAAAACAATTAGTGATGCGCGAGGCAAAAGCGGTTTCCTTAGCTCAGCTAAAGCAGCGTGCGGAGGATGAGGGTTTGTATGATCCTAATGAAATATTGGTTTTTGGTGATAGTGCGCCAGGGCTTATGGATGGAACTGATCCCCTGTTTCAACTATATATTCCCCATTTAACAGACCCGAGCCGATTAAATTCACTTAAAAAACTGATAAAAGATAACCCCGGTGAAACGCCGGTGGAATTACAGTTGCAAGATGCCGAAAACAATATACAAAAGATGCGTCTTAAAGGTGGGGTTGCACTAACGCCGGAGTTAAAGGCGGCGCTTGAGGGGTGCTTGGGTTAGCGGGGTAGATAAGGATTGAAGAGTGGATCTAATTCGTCAATCCTGCTTATCTCTTCAGTCCATTTAACAAGCGTTGGTGTTGGGCCGAGTTCTGGAATTGGTGGTAGTGTTTCTGCGACTTCCTTTCTAGTTTCATAACATATAAATGTGATGCCTGATGGTTCAGATTGTTCTAATGTTTTTTCTGGTGCTTTTACTTTTTTTCCTTCAATTACCCAATATCTGGTTCCTGTCATAATGTAGCCATTTGTGTCGAGTGTGTGGTCGGCGCAATCTGATGTAAATTTCATTTCATTTACAACTACTTCGTAATGGTCTTTTCCATCTATTCGAATAATTGTGGCACTTAATACACCTTCTGCAATGTCTTCTATATTAGTAATTATTTCAGTCATATTTATAAATTAAGTACTCAATTTTGGCATGCCTTTTTGTTTTTGTAAAGGAGTGAAATCGAGCTAGAACTTTAACAATATTTCAACTTGCTTAGATTACGGCTTTTAATTAAGGTTATATAAAGGTTTAATTGTAAAAAATATGTTAAGAACTCATACGTGTGGTGAGCTTTCAAAAGCTAATGATGGTCAGGAAGTTATGCTGTCGGGCTGGGTTAATCGGCGTCGGGATCATGGCGGGCTAATTTTTATTGATTTGCGTGATCGTTATGGTGTGACCCAGATTGTAATTGACCCAAGTGATACGCCAGCGGCACATAAAGTTGCGGAATCGGTACGAAGTGAATATGTGATTAAGATTAAAGGAAATGTACGAATGCGACCGGAAGGGATGATTAATAAGGACCTTTTAAGTGGAACAATTGAGGTTGCCGTTGTTGATTTGGAAATTTTGAGTGAGTCGGAAACACCGCCATTTGAAATCGATGTAGAAAAAGAAGTAGGAGAAGAGACTCGCTTGCAGTATAGATACATGGATTTGCGACGTGAGCGGATGCAAAAAAATATTCGAGTTCGTTATGAGGTGATTAAAGAGATCCGTAATTTTATGGATAAAGATCAGTTTTTAGAGATTGAAACACCGATTTTAGTGAAAGGAACACCGGAAGGAAGTCGTGAATACATGGTGCCTTCTCGTATTTATGCCGGTAAGTTTTATGTTCTACCGCAGTCACCACAGCAGCTTAAACAATTGTTGATGGTATCCGGTTTTGATCGTTATTTCCAAATTGCTCGTTGTTTTAGAGACGAAGACCAACGTGGTGATCGTCAACCGGAATTTACGCAGTTAGACATGGAGATGTCTTTTGTAGATGAGGAAGATGTAATGGATGTCAACGAGCGGTTAATGTTGCATTTAGTGAAAATGTTTAGGCCGGATGTAAAAATTCAACATGAGCCATTCCCCCGTTTAACTTGGGACGAAGCTATGAATAACTATGGTTCGGATAAACCGGATTTACGTTTTGAATTAATGTTGGAAGATGTGACCGATATTTTTACGGAAACAGAGTTTAATGTATTTAAAACAGCCTCAACAACAGAAGGTATGGCAATTAAAGCGTTGCGTGTACCGGGTGGATCCAAATTTAGTCGTAAGGATATTGATGAATTTACAGAGATTGCCAAGATTTATCATGCTAAAGGTCTAGCTTATGTAATTAAAGAGGGCGATGAGTATCGCTCCCCAATTTGGAAATTTTTTACAGAGGTAGAACAAAAAGCTTTGTTAGATAAAGTGAAAATGGCAGACGGAGATATTGTCTTTTTTGGTGCTGATAAGTACGAAGTAGCGTGTACAGCTTTGGGGCAAGTAAGGTTGGCCGTTGCTAAAAAGTTGGATATGATTGAAGACAATGTTTACGCTTTTTGCTGGGTAACCGATTTCCCTATGTTTGAGGAAGATGAGGTGTTTGGCTTTCAGGCTGCGCATCATCCTTTTACTAGTCCGCAATTAAGCGATGTTGCTTTGCTGGACGAAGATCCTGCTAAAGTCAAAGCCCGTGCATATGATTTTGTGTTAAATGGTAATGAAGTTGGTGGCGGTTCAATTAGAATTCATAATCAACATTTACAGGCAAAGATTTTTAAAACTTTAGGAATTTCTGATGAAGATGCGCAAAAACGTTTTGGTCATATGTTAAATGCTTTTAAATTTGGTGCGCCGCCACATGGTGGGATTGCGTGGGGATTAGACCGTTTGGTGATGTTATTTTGTGATGAGCCTAATATTCGTGAGGTTATTGCTTTCCCTAAGGATTCTCGGGCAAAAGATTTAATGTTGGGAGCGCCTTCAGAATTACCAAAAGCTCAAGTCGAAGAAATGCATATTAAAACTGTGGAAAATAAAGTATAATTATATGGAAGTAACTTCGGACTTTTATGGAAATTGTTTTGCTAGTTTTGGCTTCGATCGCTCTATTATTGGTTATAGGGGTCGGTTTAAAACTGGCTGTGCGTTATTACACTAATTTGAGGCGTAGCTATCGTATGACTTTTTTGCGAGTTGCGATTCCTAAAAAGGAGTCCAAGGAAGATTTGGAAAAGCAAAATGATCAAGCTAAGGATTTTAAGCAATCGCTTGGCGTAATGACACAGTTTTATGAGGCACTTTATGGTCTTTACTCTAGTAAATGGATTGCTAAGGTTAAAGGACAGTATTTTTTGTCTTTAGAATATGTTGTATTAGAGGGGCAAATCTATTTTTACATTGTGACACCGCCAGAGCTTGCCGATTATATTGAAAAACTTGTAACAAGTTATTATCCGGATTCGTACGTGGAAGAAGTGCCGGACTATAATATTTTTTCGGCTAATTGTAAGGTGTCGGGTCGGTATTTAAATTTGGGTCAAGAGTTTGTTATGCCTTTGCGAACTTACGAATATTTAAATGCGGATCCGCTTAATAATTTAACTAATGCTTTTTCTAAAATTGGTGATGATGAGGGGGCAGCGTTGCAAATTATGATTAAGCCAATGACTAATGATTGGCAAAAGAAAGGTCGAGATTTGGCTCAAGAAAAAATTAATCAAAAAGAAGGCGGTAGCTGGGTGCAATGGCTTAATCCTCTCAAATGGATTGTGACATTATTTAATGCTGTAGTTAAAGGGCCGGATGCTTTTGAAGGTACTGATTCACCTGCAGGTAGAATGACTCAACTTGCTGAGGAAGAAATTAAAGCGATGGAAGAAAAAAGTACCAAAGTAGGATTTGAAACTGTCATAAGAGTTGTCACTGCAGGTCCAACAAAGCGAGATACCGAGGGTGCAATTGATTCGATTGTTGGTGCGTTTACACAGTTTTCTTATGCAAGTGGTAATGGTTTTACTGTTGTTAAGTATACAAATTTAAAGAGTTTGGTTTATGATTTTGTTTTGCGTAAATTTAATCGAACTTTGTTTAATAGACTACGAATGCCAAAAATGATTTTGTCTTCTACAGAGTTAACGTCATTGTTTCATTTACCGAATATTCGTTATAATCAAACGCCAAATATTGCTTGGCAAAATTACAAGGTGGCACCACCACCAGCTAATTTGCCGCAAGAAGGTATTTTGCTTGGTCATAATATTTATCGTGGTGAGAAAACAGAAGTGCGTATGAAAAATGAGGATCGGTTTCGCCATTTTTATGTGATTGGGCAAACCGGTACCGGTAAGTCTTCAATTTTTCAAAGTATGATTCGGCAAGACTTGCGTAATGGTGCCGGTTTATGTGTTATTGATCCCCACGGGTCCTTAATTGATGACATTATGCCTTTTATCCCCCGCGAACGTGCAGATGATGTCATTTACTTTAATCCTGCTGATTTGGAGCGGCCTATGGGGTTAAATTTGTTGGAAGCTGATTCAGAAGCTGAAAAGGATTTAGTGGCTTCTGATGCGATGAATATTATGATTAAATTGTTTAACGAAGAAGTGTTTGGTCCACGTATTCAAGATTATTTCCGTAATGGTTGTTTAACATTAATGGACGACCCCGATGGTGGAGCCATAACTGATATTGTTCGTTTATTTACAGACGATGAATTTCAGAGAATAAAAGTTGAAAAAGTAAAAAATCCAATTGTGAAATCGTTTTGGGTGAATCAGATGGCCAATACCGGAGCGCGAGAAAAGCAGGAAATGATCCCCTACTTTGCAGCTAAATTTGGTGCTTTCGTTACTAATACAATGATGCGTAACATTATTGGTCAGCAAAAATCTTCGTTTGATTTTACGAATGTGATGCAGGAAGGAAAAATTTTGTTGATGAATTTATCGAAAGGTGAGACTGGTGAGCTAAATTCTAAGTTACTCGGTTTGATTATTGTTTCTAAGCTGCAAATGGCGGCTTTGAGACGGCAGAAAATTGCCAAAGAAGATCGTCGTGATTTCTTTTTATATATCGATGAGTTTCAAAATTATATTACAGACAGTATTGAATCGATTTTGTCTGAAGCTCGTAAGTACCGTTTGAGTCTTAATTTGGCGCATCAGTATATTAATCAGTTAGTTGGCGAAAAGAATGACGAAAAAATTAAAAATGCCGTCTTTGGTAACGTTGGTTCTATGATGTGTTATAAAATTGGTGCGCAAGATGCAGAGTATATGGCGCGAGAAATGTCACCTGTGTTTACAGAGCAAGATCTGATTAACATTGATAAATTTAAAGCAGTAATGAAGTTAAGTATCGATACGCAACCAAGTCGTCCTTTTAGTGTTATCCCTTTAAATCCTTATGCCGAAAAAGGTGATCCTGATGTTGCTGAGGCGTTTAGACAGTTGTCTCGTTTAAAGTATGGTCGTGATGCAGAGTTTGTAACTCGAGAAATTATACGAAGAATTGGTGCGGAGATTTAGTCTCTTACTTGTTTAAAAATTAGTTTTGTGTATAATTTCCGAAGCTTATTTATGTAATAAGTCTTCTTTTTGGCAATACCTAATTTATCCACGGTGCTTGGGATTATGGTATAGTAAAAGGATTTGATATTGTTTAATTGTTTGTATGCGAGTTTTATTTGCTTCAAAAAAATGGACGATAGTAGCGATTGGATTATTATTATCAATTATTAGTACAGGCACAGCATTAGCTCAAACTATTGAGCCAGTAGATTCGCTAGAGTTGGCGGAGCCAACAGGGCAGGCTTATGAGAAAGCTTCTATTTGTTCTGCTTATTATTCACCATTGCCGGGTCAAGGCAGGTACGCTACGGGTACATATGCGGGGGATATTCGTTTAAATGGAAATGGAGTACATGGTGCGAGTGGTATGGCGGTGTTTCCCGGTATGGTGGCTGCGCCTTCTGTGTATCCTTTTGGAACTAAAATGTTTATTCCCGGTTTGGGAATGTCCACGGTTGCAGATCGTGGTGGTGCAATTCAAGGGAATCGATTAGATATTTGGTTTGGTTTTGGTGAGGAAGCGTTGGTTCGCGCCTTACAGTTTGGAAGACGTTCTTGTTTAGTTACAGTTTACGGTTTGGATCCTGGGTTAAGTAATTCTGTTACTTTTGCGCAAGGTAGTGTGGTTAAAGCTAATGCTTCTCCAGATCCATTTAAATTTAAAAATAGCTTAAGTCTTGGTTCTGAAAATGAAAGTGTAGAGCGATTACAACAGTTTTTGAAAGATATGGGGTATTTTAAGAACACGATAGATGGTAAATACGGTGAATCGACTAAAGAAGCCGTACTAAAGTTTCAGCAATCTCAAGGTTTAATTGAGAATCCTAGCGTTGAGGTCCCCGGATCTTTTGGGGCAACAACTATTGGCCGTATGGAATTGTTGTTAGCAGCTGGACGTGAGCGGTATTGGGAAAAAGTGCCAAGTCGTAGTTTTGGATTTGGTGCAACTGGTGACGAAGTTAAAAAATTGCAGGAAGCACTAAATTTGCTCGGGTACGATGTTGATATTAATGGTATTTATGATCGTTTGACAGTTGAAGCGGTTTTGAGTTTTCAGTTAAAAGAAGCTGTGATTGCTGATAATAGTGATCAAGCTGCTGGATATTTTGGGCCAAAGACGCAAGCGCGTTTAGGTCAACTGATGAATGAATTAGATGTAGGTAAAGGGTTTACGGTGCAAAGTGTTGAGATCGTAAGTGAACCTGATGAATTAATTAGTCTAAAAGAGGGAGACTCTGGTGACGATGTAGTCGAATTACAAAATTTATTAAAAGACTTACATTATCTTAGAGTTGAGCCAACTGGTTATTTTGGTCCTTTAACTACTCATGCAGTTTTTAAATTACAGCAAAAATTGCGTATTGTTAGTTCTGAGGCAGATGCAGAAGCTGGTGTTGTGACTGCGAAAACGGCATCTGCACTTGCAGATTATCGTTTAAATAAAGTTAAAGTTGCACCTCAACTAGTGTCTCAAACTCGAGACTTAAAGAAGGGTATGCGTGGTAAGGATGTTAAAGAACTGCAAGAGTTCCTTAAGAAAAAGGGCTATTTCCCTGGTGTGTATACAACCGAGTATTTTGGTGATGTTACTGAAGATGCATTAATGCAGTTTCAAGTTGATTTTAGTTTGATTCAGACATTTACTGATGACAATGCTGGTGTATTTAATAAGCCAACAAAGGAATTGTTAGCACAGTTGGTTTAATTACTTATTTCTTCAATGTTAATGAGTCTTTGTTGGGATGATTTGGTATGATAAAAATTAAGATGAGTATAATTCTGTTTTAGGGGTAGAATTAATTCTGGCCACTCTATGAACATAATGGCAGTTTGGTCATCTAGTAATTCAAATATGCCTAGTGCTTCGAGCTGGTCTGGGGTTTTTAATCGATATAAGTCTACATGGTGGATGGTTTTACTGTTGTGAGTGTAGGTTTGTATGAGTGTGTAGGTTGGGCTGGAGGCTAACATGGTAGGGATATCTAAATAGTTTAGAAAATGTTTAACAAACGTCGTTTTGCCGCTTCCGAGATCTCCGGAAAGCAAGTAGATTTTGGGTTCTTTATTGAAATTACTATTAATGAAAGTAGCTATTTCTTTTAAAGGAATGGCGGATTGCTTGCTTGACATATTGATATTTACTTTTTTCTTTGGTATACTTAAATGTTATACATGAGAAAAATTATATGCAACAGTATTTAGTTAGTGTTAAATCTCGGCTTTCAGGGGTATGGAAAAACCATATAGTAAAAGGAACGGTGATCTCTCTTGCCTTGGTAAGTTTATTAGGTTCATTACAGTATAGTGGTGGCTTCTTGCAAACAAATCTGATTTATGAGAAAGCAGCGAATATTGTGTTTAATGGTACAGTTATGCCATTGGCACAAACAATTAGTTGGCAAAATTTGCCTGAACAGTATTGGGATGCTAATTTTGCAGATGTCCCAGATTCATATAAAGTGCCACTTGTTGCCTATAAATCAGAGGAATTGGCCGTACCGGCAAATGAAATTAGTTATAGTGATCCAAAGCGTAATGCAAAAATTACTTATTCAGTACCTTATTTAGGTAATTATGAATTAGATGGTAAGGAAAATGTAGGAAGTCATGCTGCTATTGATATTAAGGCTTTGGCGGGCACACCGGTTGTTAATATTGCTAATGGTATTGTATCTAAAGTTGGAAAGCAGGATGCTGGTTTTGGTAATCATGTTGTTGTGTTGATGCCAAATGTACCTTCGTTTGAAGATTCTGATGCTGCAGTTAACTATTTTGCGAGTTATAGTCACTTAAGTTCGGTTGCTGTTAAAGAAGGTGATCACGTGCAAAAAGGACAAGTGATTGGTTTAGTTGGTGATACCGGATTTGCAACTACTGAGCATGTTCATTTCCAAATCGATAAAGAATCTGCGGGATTTCATCCATATTGGCCATTTACTGGTCAAGAGTCGCGTGATGCAGGTTTGGATTTTGTTGATTCCATTAATAAAGGTTTGGGGATTGATAATGGTCGTAAGTTTACAATTAATGGCATGGTTTGGGTGCAGAAATGGTTAAATTCCGATGGAGTATATATGGCAAATAGTGTGAGTAATGAGCCGATAAAAGAAACGGAGGCAGCCTTAAAACCGGTTGAGCGAGTGGAAATCAATACTCCCCCGATTATTGCAGTTGTGCCAAATGAGACGTCAAGCCTAGTGATTGAACCTGTAACGGTTAAGATGATTGGTGATTTGCAATTAAAAATTAGTGTTGATGGTCCTTTGGTTGTTGATAAGCAAGCAGTTTTAAATTTATTGCTAGTTAAAGCTGATGGGTCAAAATATGACTATACTTATCGTTTTTCAAATGATCCGTTAAAGATTGATACTGATGGCGTACGAACACGTTTTGTTAATGGCATGTTAGAGGCTAGTAATTTTGTAAATGGTGAATCAAAATTAATATTTATGCCTTTAGAATCTGGACGGTTGCGCTTTAATATCAAAAATGAAACTTTTGTTATTGGTAGCGAATCCTTAATTGTTAAGGAGTTTACAGATGTTGAGGCAAATAGCAGTGACAATGGAATTGTGAGTTATTTGCGTAAGGAAGGCGTTATTAATGGTTATCCGGATGGGTCTTTTCAGCCTGATCGTCCTGTTGCTCGTGTTGAAGCATTAAAATTTGTTTTAGGGAGTGTTGGGGTTAAATTAGATGTTCCAAAAACAAAAGTTGCATTTGCCGACGTGGATGTTGCTGGATGGTATATTGATTATGTATCTGTAGCTTTGAAAAATGGTGTTATTAATGGTTATCCCGATGGTATGTTACGTCCTTCGGAGCAGGTTAATGTGGTTGAGTTTTTGAAAATGTTATTTGCGGCCATGAAAATCGATGTAGATCCTCAAATAAATAGTAAATATGAGAATGTGCTCGATGTAAATGGTTGGTATGCAAAATATTTACAAGAAGGCTTAGAATTAGGGCTTATTGATTATGATTTAGTCGAGACCCCCGATAAAGGTCTGAGTAGAATTGAAGTTGCTAATATTGTTTATCGATTAAAAAAGAACATAGATTAGTTGCCAAAATGAGAATGTACAATTATTCTGCTTGAGATGTTATTCTGATGCTCCATTATGCACCCGTAGCTCAGTTGGATAGAGCAGCGCCCTTCTAAGGCGAAGGTCAGTGGTTCAAATCCACTCGGGTGCACCAGGAGGAAAAATATGAACACTCAAAAACGGCTTCAGGCACTAAAGTGCCTTGCAGAGTGTTTTTTCGCATTCATATTTTTCCTTGGGGTTTAGGAGGACGCACCCGTAATAATGAAGTATTCGGCTATAAAGGCTAGAAGGTTGTTTAGGGCGTGGAAGAGGACGGTGGTGTAGATTGAGTTGGTTTTGTGGAAGATGTAGGCGATTATGGTGCCTAGGAGCCAGAGGGGGAGGATGACGTTGAATTCCAGGTGGCTGACGGCAAAAATGAAACCGGCTAAAGGAATGGCTAGTTTTGCGGGGAAGTATTTGGCGATAAGTTGGTATAAAAAGCCGCGGAAAATTATTTCTTCAGCTATTGGAGCAACAATAATTATTGTTATGCTTGCAATGATCATATTAATTAGGCCACTGCCAAAGGCTGGGATTTTTTGAATTTGTTGGCCAAAGCCTGGAATTTCGATGTTAAAGTAGTTTTGGATGAAAGCAATAATGAAGGCGGTGCTTAAGTATAGGACAAATCCTAAAACTGTGTATCCTAGCATTTTGCTGATTTTGACTTTTCTAAAGCCTAAATTTGCCAAAGTGATTTTTTTGGGCTTAAGCACCAGCAAATAAATTGGTAGTAAGAAAATTAAATTTTGAACTAAAATTAATCCTAAAATTGTTAAGCTTTTGTATGTTTGTAGTTCAAGAAAGCTTGTAATGTTAATTTGTCTAGTTACAAAAACAAAAATAAGTAGCAATAAGCAAATTATGGTGGCACTTTTAAGGAGGTCACTTAGGGTCCAGTTGATTTTATTGGTTTTTAGTAAGCTTACTTGATTTTTTGACAAAATAGTATATTATATTTTCTTAATAATAAAAATTGGCTTTATGCACTTAGGACATAATGAGGTCGTCTTGAAGATTTATTATCATCATTACTTTCCATTTGCAATTAGTTTACTGAAGATGATTGGTGCAAGTCTCCCCTTTTATTTTATGCTTTTTTTATTGGCGGATAGTTTGAGTAATAATGTAATTATTTTGATTCACTTAGGAATTGTTACTGTTTTTACTTTAGCGGTTATTTATATAACAATTGTTTATTGGCTTGATCGCTTGGTGGTAACTAATCGTCGTGTAATTTTTATTGATTGGAAGTATTTAACAACAAAAGCTGAATTTGAGGCAAAATTAAAAGATGTACAGGATATTAGGACTGTGGAGCGCGGTATACTTGCTAGTTTGCCATTTTTAGATTATGGTGTGGTTGAAATTAGAACTGCTTCGGATCGGACGGTAATCAATTTTCCACAGGCTCCGAATCCAGAAGGGATTAGGCAGTTTATATATAAAATTCAAACTAAATAAAATAGAAACTATGATTAAAAAGGGCGATGTACGGCCCATAAAAGCTAAGCCAGTTCCTGTTGCAAAAGTTTTAAAGAGTGAGCAGGAAGATGTGCCGGCAATTTTGCGTCCACAAACATTACAGTCGTATATTGGGCAAACTAATGTTAAAGAGCACGTTCAGTTAATGATTGATGCTGCTACGCAACGAAAATCAGTTTTGGATCATATTTTGATTCATGGTGGTCCGGGGTTAGGTAAGACTACGTTGGCCGGTATTGTAGCGCGGGAAATGTCTGGGCAGTTTAAGGTTACTTCGGGGCCTGCTATAGAAAAACAAGGTGATTTGGCCGCTTTACTCAGTTCATTGGAGTTTGGTGATATATTATTTATTGATGAAATTCATCGCTTGAGGCCAGCTGTTGAAGAGATTTTATATAGTGCAATGGAAGATTACGTACTTGATTTGGTTGTTGGTAAGGGCCCCACGGCAAAAAGTATGCGAATTACGATTCCGGATTTCACCTTAATTGGTGCTACAACTAAGCCAAATATGCTTTCGTCTCCTTTGCGTGATCGTTTTGGTAGCATGATAAAGTTGGATTATTATTCGGAGTCGGAAATGGAGGATATTATTGTGAGATCTGCAGAGATATTAGGAGTTAAATTGGATAATGAAGCAGCTGTTTTGCTGGCAAGTTGTTGTCGGCGTACGCCACGTATTGCAAATCGTTTACTGAAGCGAGTACGAGATTTTTGTTTAGTAAAGGAAATTGATTTCGCAACAAGGGTAGATATTGAGTCAACATTAATAATATTAGGAATTGATAATTTGGGCATGAATAAGTTAGATCGCGACTTGTTAGATGTAGTGTTGAATAAGTTTGACGGTGGTCCGGTAGGTTTAAAGGCAATTTCTGCAGCAATGCAGGAAGATGAAGATACTCTTGCGGAAATCTGTGAACCATACTTGATGCAGGTAGGTTTCTTGCAAAGGACACATCGGGGGCGTATAGTTACGGATGAAGGAAAAAAATATCTTTTAGTAAATCCCATATGAAAAATATGAATAATAGTTTGGTTTGGATTTTGGTCGGATCTTTGTTGTTAGTTTCTGTTACTGGCTGTATTCAGTCTGCAGATGTTAGTAGCGAGGAAATGGTGATTGAAACATATACAGGTGTTTTAACCGAGTTGCCAGATGCAACTAAGCATCTTTTTGATACGACTCATAGTTTTGAAGATGAAACTGGTAATATTATTTACGTTAGAAGCTTGATTTATGATTTGTATGATCAGCTTTATAATGATGCGTTAATACGTGTTAATGGTGTCCCCCGTAATGTTGAGGGGCGTAAAACTCTGACAATCGATAAAATTGAGGTAGTTGAAGAAAATATTAGTAAAAATGAAATTAAATTTGATAAACATACAAACCAAAAATTGGGCTTAAGTTTAGATGTGCCAACAACTGGTGAATTGAATGAAACTAGCAGCAAAATTGAGATTGCTAATCTGCCAGGTACAATAACCTTAAGCGTTGTTGATTCTGCTGATTTAATTAAAGTTAATAAAGATTTGGAAAGTGCCGTAGCAATTAAAGTAGGTGTTGATGCTGTTGATGGTTACGAAATGGATAATATCCCTATGGGTGAAGCTTTTAGGTATTATATAAAGCGTAATGATGAAACATATTATCTGGTTTCTTATAAGCAAAATGGTGATGTGGCTACAGATCGTAATTTGGCAGAAGAGATTGTTAATTCGTTACGTTTCGTTCCTTTTGCTGAAGAAAATGTTGAAATGGTGAAAGAAGAAGTAGTTGCCAAACCTGAAATTGTACCTGTTGAAAATAATGTAGTTACTGTTACTAATGATCCTATTGATCCTAAAATTCTAGAAAATTTTAGAGCTTTGGAAAGCTTGCCATTAGAGTTTACAGCCTATTATCCAAAGAGTTGGTATTATGCGCAGGTTGAAAATGGATATGCTTTTGCCTTGGATTCTGTAACGGATGATAATTGGGTGGCTTACATTAATGTTGGTAAGACTTTAAATGTTGAATTAAAAAAGGACTGGGTACAGATGAGTAAGGATGTTGGTGGTAAAAGTTTTGTGATTTATGGAGCTGCAGATTTAACGTCAAAACTGGAAGTTATTCTTAAAACTTTGACTTTGTTGAATAATTAGTTATCCAACTATTGCGTAAGTTGTAAAGGCAATTCGGATTAAGTTTGTAATATTTTGTGTGCATTGGTGGTATAATAATTAGAACCATTTAGAAATTTAAAAATAAATATGAAAGATAATAGTTATTTTGAAAAATTTACAAAAGAAGCTAAGCAGGCCTTAATTGTAGCTCAAGAAAAAGCAGCAGAAGGCAATTTATCATACGTTGGTACTGAGCACATATTATTGGGTATATTAAGTCAGGCAAATTCGCTTGGAGCTAGTGTTTTAAGGAATTTTGGCGTTAGTGCCGATAATGTCGAAATGGTTCTTAAAGCTGTTGGCAGAACGGCTGCTGCTGCAAGTAAAGGAAAGGCTAGTGAGCCTGCAGGTTTATCAGGTTTTGCAAAGCAGGTTATTGAAGATGCAGTAAAGTGTGCAAATAAATATCACCATAGTTTTATTGGTACGGAGCATTTGTTATTTTCGTTAGTGATTCAGGATAATACTGCTGCAACTGTAATTTTAGAGAATATGAAAATTAGTCCTCAAGAGTTAAAAGGGGAAGTAATTAAGTTATTTCAAAACAATTCTGAGAATCAACAAATGCAGGCTCAACAAAACACGCAAGGTGTTAATCCGTTGGAGTTTTTCTTAAATGGTTTGCATGGTGTTCTGGCAAATCAGCAAAATCAAGATTTTAAGGATGGTTTTAAGCATAAACAAGATGGCCAAGGTGAGTCATCCGGTAAACATCGTTCTAAAACCCCAACGCTAGACTACTTTACAATAGATTTAGTTGAATTGGCCAGAAAAGCAAAATTGGATCCGGTAATAGGTAGAGATAAGGAAGTAAGGCGTGTTATTAGTATCTTAAATCGTAAAACTAAAAATAATCCAGTTTTGGTAGGTCCTCCGGGTGTTGGTAAAACAGCAATTGCAGAAGGTTTAGCACAACGGATTGTTAGTGGTGATGTGCCAGAAATTTTATCAGATAAAAGAATTTTGTCGCTTTCAATGGCTTCGGTTGTTGCTGGTACAAAATATCGTGGTGAATTTGAGGAGCGTATTAAAGCAATTATTGATGAAGCAACATCGGTTCCAAATGTAATTTTGTTTATTGATGAATTACATACATTAATTGGCGCTGGTAGTGCGGAAGGTAGTTTAGATGCTGCCAATATTCTAAAACCGGCTTTATCAAGAGGCTTGGTGCAAGTTATTGGGGCAACAACAACAGATGAATATCGAAAGCATGTTGAAACAGATGCCGCTTTGGAGCGTAGGTTTCAACAAGTAGCAATTGATGAACCTTCAGTAATTGATGCAATTGAAATTTTGCGTGGCTTGAAAGAAAGTTTTGAAAATCACCATAGTTTGGCAATTACGGATGAAGCCGTTATTGATGCTGTTAAATTGTCTCATCGTTATGTAAATGATCGTTTCCTTCCGGATAAAGCCATTGATGTTTTGGATGAAGCTTGTGCGTTAAAGCGTGTAGATGCCAAAACTAATAAAGATGAACTTAAGAAATTTCAGGAAGGTTTAGCAAAAATTGTTAAGAAAAAAGAACAAGCAGTTTCAAATCAAGATTATGAATTGGCTGCAAATTTACGAGGTGAAGAATTGGAAATAATGAAAAAAATTGAAGAAGAAAAGCGTGCAAAAATTCCACGAAGTAAAAGAGAGAAAATTACGGAAAAAGAGATTGCCGATGTTGTTTCATTAATGACTGGTGTCCCCTCTCAAAAATTGATTCAATCTGAAATTGATCGTTTAAATAATTTGGAACAAGTTTTAACTAGAAGGATTATTGGACAAAAAGAGGCTGTAAAAGCAGTTTCTCAAGCTATTAGAAGGTCTAGAGCTGGTATTGCTTCACATCAACGGCCAATTGCGTCATTTTTGTTCTTGGGCCCTACTGGTGTTGGGAAAACTGAGCTTGTGCGTGCGTTGGCAGAAGAAGTCTATAGTGACCGTGATGCATTGATAAAAATTGATATGAGTGAGTTTATGGAGCGACATAATACGTCACGTTTAGTTGGTGCTGCTGCCGGTTACGTTGGTTATGAAGAAGGTGGACAGTTAACAGAAGCTGTTCGACGAAAACCGTATAGTATAGTTTTATTTGATGAAATTGAGAAAGCTCATCCAGATGTTTTCAATTTACTATTACAAATCTTGGAAGATGGCATTTTGACCGATTCAAAAGGACGTAAAGTAGATTTTAGCAACACGGTAATTGTAATGACTTCTAATATTGGTGCGGAAAAATTAACTGAAACAGCAGCTCCAATAGGGTTCGATTTGTCTAATTCTGAACAAGATCGAGCAAAAAAAGATTTTGATAGCGCAAAAATTGAGATTTTGGCAGATTTAAAGCGAGCACTTAAGCCGGAATTTTTAAATAGAGTAGATAAAGTTATTGTCTTTGATGCCTTGACGCATGCTGATATTAAAGAAATTGTTAAACTTGAGATTGCTGATTTAGAAAAGAGATTAGTAGAGTTAGGTATAGCAATTAGGCTTACTGATGGCGCTTTAGACTTACTTGCAAAACAAGGATACGATCCTGCTTATGGTGCAAGACCGATTCGCCGTGTTGTGCGTGATAAAGTTGAAGATCTTATTACACAATTAATTTTGGATGGTAAGGTGAAAAATGGCATCGGCGTTGTTGTTAAAGTGCAAGGAGATGGCTTTAAAGTTGATATTGATGCGTAATTGAAGTATACTTTTTAGATGTATTATCATAAAACATGGAACTTCTAAAAATCTTTCAAACTGCATTTCAGTATAAAGCTTCTGATATTTATATTTCATCTGGCGTAAAACCTGGTATTAGGTTGCATGGTGATTTAGTACAAATTGAACAACATCCGGTTTTGTCTAAGCAGATGGCTGAGACTTATATCTTAGAAACTATGACAGAGGTGCAAAAGGCTGCTTTTGCTCGTAGTTTGGATATTGACTATGCCTTAGATGTGCCTGGAATTGGTCGTTTTCGTGTTAATGTTTTTATGCAGCACAGAGGCATAGGTGCTGTTTTCCGTCTGATTCCTGAGGATGTTGTGTCTTTAGACGATTTAAACATGCCGAACCAGCTCAAGCGCATTACAGACTTTAAACAAGGTATTGTATTGATAACAGGGCCTACCGGTTCCGGTAAGTCTACAACTTTGGCTGCGATTGTGGAGGAATTAAATCGAAAGTATCAATATAATATTTTGACAATTGAGGATCCAATTGAGTTTATTTATAAGAATAAAAAGTCTTTAGTACAACAAAGAGAGGTTGGAACACATACAGCTAGTTTTGCTACTGCTTTAAAAGCAGCTTTGCGCGAAAGTACTGATGTTATTCTCATTGGTGAAATGCGAGATCATGAAACAATTGCGTTGGCTCTAACAGCCGCAGAAACTGGTCATTTAGTTTTATCTACGCTGCATACCAGTGGTGCAGCAAAATCTGTAGATCGTGTAATTGATATTTTTCCAACAGAGCAACAAAATCAAATTAGAGCTCAGCTTGCTCAAGGTTTAAGAGCTGTAGTTTGGCAACAATTATTGAAAACAACTGATGGGAAAGGGCGTGTTGCTGCTTTAGAAATTTTGTTTGCTAATAACGCAGTTGAAAATTTGATTCGTAAAGGTAAGACTTATCAAATTCAATCTGTACTGGAAACAGGAATGCGTGACGGCATGCAAACTATGGAAAAATCTATTAAAGATTTAGCTTTACAAGGTTATATTACCCAAGAATTAGCTGATTCCCATATTAGTGCCTTAAAAACGTCATTGTCGGAGTCGGAGTAGTTAACTCATTAAACTGACAACGTCATTGTGATCGCGCGCGAATAACTTTTTATTGTTGATATTAATTTGAACAGTTATTTGCTTAACTTTGCGACGTTGGAGAACTGAGTCGAGCAGTTGTTCATATGATTGGGGACCTTCGGTTTGCAAAATATCCTGAATTACTTGGGTTACGGTTCCCTCTTTGTATCCCCATTCTGCTAGTGCATATACGCCTCTGCCAACAAGAATGAAGTCGGTTCTGTTAATTAGTTCGTTATGTACAGCTTGTTGACTGACGCTCTTATTGTCAAATTTTTTGTCTATGATTTTGTTTGTTATTTCGGAAAAATGTAGAGGGCTTTTTTGCTTTCTTAGTACAAAAAAGATTTTATCGTAAAGTGTTTTTGGATTTACGTGTCGCCATTTTGTTAAACTAATTGAGTCTGATTTAACTTTAATGCGACGATCTAGTTTTACGGCAGCAAGAATCAATTTTTTCCTTAGATTTAAATTGTCCGTTTTTATTTGATCTTGAATTTGCGACACTAGTTGATTTTGACTCATACTGTCTGCTTTGTTTTTTAGAATTTTACGTGCGGTAGTGCAAATATTTTTAATACTTTTTAAGCTGATGTTACTATTTCTAAAATGTACACGAATATTGATTTTATTATTTTCGTGTACAATCTCATTAAATAGGATTGAGGCTAATTTAAGCTCTTGAATGTTGTTTTTGTATTGTGGGAACTTAGTTTTGAGCAGGTTTTCAAATGTCTTTTCAGTTACAATGTCTCCTTGTTCTTTAAGTGTATTTAGTGCCCAATTTTGAAGGTCGGTTAGTTTTGTTTTATGGACGTTACGTTGTAGTTTTTTAAAACCGTAAACTTGAATTTGTCTGATTCGTTCTCTTGTAACTGTAAAATCTTTGCCAATTGAGGCAAGTGTGTCAATTTCTTTATTACCAAGACCATATCGTCTTGAGATTATCTCTTGTTCCTTATTGTTTAATGTTTTGAGTAGAGTGTTCAATATTTCTAGTGGGTCAACTAGAGATTGAATATTAGTATTGCTGATAGCGTTAGTTATCATATATGTATGATTTAAGTCACTAATATTTATGTATATATAAAATATAGTGTGCTCTTCGTAAAGCGTCAATTTTTCTGAAAAGAGTTGACTGCTGATTTTTAACTAGTGTTCTTTTTTGTCTCTATGATCACTTTTATCCGATTTGCAGTCAGCTTGAAGCTGTTGTCAGAAATATTGACAACTTTGTGTTTTTTGGATTTTTTACGTGAAATAACCTTATTTTTTTTAGTGAGGTTATTTGGTGGAGTTGGGGGGACTTGAACCCCCGACCTCTTGCATGCCATGCAAGCGCTCTAGCCAGCTGAGCTACAACCCCGAGTCGGGTGTAATATAGCGAATGTGTTGTGTTGTTGAAAGTCTTTTTTTTGTTTATTCTGGTTTACCGTGGCAATGTTTGTATTTTTTCTGGCTGCCGCATGGGCATAAGTCATTTCTGCCTGTTTCTGGATATTTCATGGTATGAGTTGTTGCGGGTGCACGTGTAGGGGCAGGATTGTTTGAGGTTATGCTCTTTTTAACTGATCCGTCTGTTAGTTGAGCTTCGATTTGATCTTCATTTGTTGCAATGTTCTTTGTATCGTAAACGTCGCCGCTAATTTGTTGTTGGGTTTGAGGGGTAAGTTCGACCTTAAAGAGTGTGTTTACAACATTACGTCGAATGGCGTTGAGTGAGTTTTGGAGCTCGAGGAAGGCTTCGTCTTTGTAAGCAACAAGTGGGTCACGTTGACCGTATCCTTGTAGGGCTACGCTTTTACGGGTTTCATCCATGGTATCGATATGTTCGATCCAGACTGTGTCTATGGCGCGTAGGTAAACTTGGCGTTCAAGGTCGCGAAGAATTTCGGGGTCTGGTAGTTTGTCTTCTAGTTTTTGATATTCGCTAATAAGGTAATCTTTTACTAATGCAATAAGCTCTTCTTGGTTGCTGGTTTTGCTTAGTTGATCTTCTGTAATGGGGTCAAATGGACGATTGTGGATGGCATTAATTGTTTCTAGAATCTCTTTTATGTCGTAGCTGTTTTCTGGTAGTTGATGATTGAAGATGATGTTTTCGGCCTCTTTTTCAAATTGAAGGAGAATTTCATTTTTAAGATTAGCTCCAAGTAAGATGCGGCGGCGCATTTTGTAGATGATTTCACGGTGGTAGTTCATTACATCATCGTATTCGACAACGTGTTTACGTACGTCAAAGTTATAGCCTTCAACACGTTTTTGGGCGCTTTCGATGGCTTTGCTAATGAACTTGTTAGTAATTGGTTGGTCTTCGGGGACTTTAAGAACGTCCATCATGGTTTTGACACGATCACCACCAAAAATGCGCATTAAATCATCTTCCATAGAAACGTAGAATTGGCTTGTACCTGGGTCGCCTTGTCGTCCGGCGCGGCCACGAAGCTGATTGTCGATCCGGCGACTTTCGTGGCGCTCGGTGCCGATAATGTGAAGTCCGTTAAGTTTTTTAACGCTATCTTTAATTTTGATGTCGGTACCACGACCTGCCATATTGGTGGCGATAGTAACGGCGCCTTCTTCACCGGCGTTGGCGACAATTTCGGCTTCTCGTTCATGTTGTTTTGCGTTTAGAACATTGTGAATTATGCCACTTTTTTGGAACAGACTGCTAAGAAGTTCGGACTGTTCGACAGAAACGGTACCAATTAGTACTGGCTGACCTTTTTTGTGTAATTCTTTAGCTGTATTGGTAATGGCAATGTATTTGCCTTTGGCGGTGCGGTAAATGTTGTCAGGCAGGTCTTCACGTACTACGGGTTTGTTTGTCGGTATGACAATTGTTTCAAGGCCGTAGATTTTGTAGAATTCTTCTTCCTCGGTTTTAGCAGTACCGGTCATACCGGCAAGTTTTTCAAAAAGACGGAAATAATTTTGGAAGGTAATTGTAGCAAGTGTGCGACTTTCACGTTTGATTTCGACATTTTCTTTGGCTTCGATTGCTTGGTGTAGTCCTTGACTGTAGCGACGTCCTGGCATAAGGCGGCCGGTAAAATCGTCGACAATTATAATTTCATTTTCTTGGATGACGTAATCTTTGTCTCTTTTGAAGATGGCACTGGCTTTTAGTGATTGTTCGATGTGATGTACTTCTTGAAAGCCGGCTTCTGTGTAAATGTTTTCGAGACCTAATAGTTTTTCCATTTTGGTTATACCCGCTTCGGTTAGTGTTGCAGTTCGCATTTTTTCATCGACATTGTAGTGCTCGTTTTCTTTTAATTGTGGGATTAGTTGGGCGTATTTGTAGTATTTGTCTGTTGATTCTTCTGCTGGTGCGGAGATGATTAGTGGGGTTCGGGCTTCATCTACTAAAATGGAGTCGACCTCATCTAAAATTGCATAATGTAGATCTTTTTGAACTAGTTGATCTTTGTTGGTGGCCATGTTGTCGCGGAGGTAATCGAAGCCGAATTCGTTGTTAGTTCCATAGGTGATATCAGCTTTGTAGCTGTCAATTTTTTCTTGTTGAGGTTGGTGACTGTAAATTACGCCAGTTGTCATGCCTAGGCATTTATAAAGACCCCCCATCCATTCGGAATCACGATGGGCAAGGTAGTCATTTACCGTAATTACAAAGACGCCTTTGTCGGTTAGGGCGTTTAAGTAAGCTGGCATTGTACAAACTAGGGTTTTACCTTCACCTGTTTTCATTTCGGTGATTTTGCCTTGATGTAGCACGATACCGCCAATAATTTGAACATCATATGGTACCATGTTCCAGCTTTCTTCTTCACCTCGAACATCCCATGTTTTTCCTACTAAAAATTTACAGGCATATTTTACAAGGCCAAAGGCTTCGGGTAAAAGATCGTCGGTGCTTTCCCCTGCTTGAATCCGATCTCTAAAAACTTGTGTTTGTTCTTGGATGCCGAATTCGTCTAATTTTTTGGCATCGAAAATATTAAAATGATGATTAACTTGTTCAACGATTGGAAGAATTTTTTTGATAGCTTTTTCGTTTGGGTCGCCGATAATTTTTGTAATAATTTTTTGTAACACAGTTTTTTGGTTAAACTTGCGGATACTATACTTTAGCGAACAATTACGATCAAGCCACTATTAATTTGATTCGTGAAATAATACTGCTGGAATGGTTTTGAGGGCGATTTTAAAGTCTAGCCAGAGGCTCCAATGTTCAATGTAGTATGAGTCTAGTTTGACTTCATCGTCAAAGTTGAGTTGGCTGCGTCCGCTAACTTGAGCAAGTCCAGTAATGCCAGGTTTGATTGTGAGGACGAATAGATGATGGTTGTCGTATTTGGCTACTTCTTCGGGGAGGTGTGGTCTGGGACCGACGAGGCTCATGTCTCCTTTGATGACGTTAATTAGTTGTGGAAGCTCATCGAGGTCAAACCTACGGAGGAATTTGCCGATTTTGGTAATCCTTGGGTCGTTTTTGATTTTAACGATTGGTCCTTCGCGGTGGTTTTTGGTTGCTAGTTCGTCGTAACGTTGGTTGTGAGTGTTGCTTTGCATGGTGCGGAATTTATAGCAATAAAACGGTTCACCTTTTTGTCCAATACGGGTGGATATTTTGCCATTGTCTAGGTATTTATAGAAAATTGTTCCTTTTGAATCGATTTTAATAAGAATGGCAACTAGCAAAAATAATGGTGATAAAATAATGAGTACTGGAATTGTGAGGGTAAGGTCGAAGATTCGTTTGGCGACTCTTCCCCATCCTTCTAGTGGTGTTTTTTGCCACTTAAGCCAAGGAATGCCGCGGAGATTGTCAAATTGGAATTTGTGTTCGAGAAGGTTAAATGTAGCAGGAATGTAGTAATATTCTATAAGTTTATAACGGCAAAAATTGATACAGCTGGCACTGCTAAATTCGCTTTCGGTTGTGGATTGCACGATTTCTTCAACTTTGTATTTTTTGCAAATTTTTTCTAAATCTGCATATTTGCCAAGCCATTTGGATGTTTTGGTAGTGAGGGGGCGATCGGCTAGGTAGCCAACAAGTTCATATTGATAGTCTTTTTTAAGTTGTAGTGCGATGTTGTGAGCGGTTTTGTTGTTTCCTAGTAATAGTATTTTTTGGCGGCCGATATTTTTGCGTAGTAGATGTTTGTGAAGCAATGTTAATCCAGTGCGGCCGATGGTTGCGTAGATTGTAAGTAAAGTTGCAATGTAAATCACGACTAAACGAGAAAATGGAAAAGCTCTGATCAAAAAGTAGTATGTAAGGACGGTCATGAATAAAAGTAGACTTGTGGTAATGATGCGCCCAATTTGATTAAAGAGACCAATATTAGTTTTGATTCGGTATAATCCGAGTATAGCAAAAAGGGCTATTGTAAGCGGAATTAGCCAGTAGGTTTTTTCTAAAAATTGAGACAGTGTAAGGTAGTCAGCTTCACTAAGTGTATTGCCAATATTTTGGCTAATGGAATAGCGAAGATAGTAACTGGTGAGCAATGCGAGTACGGCTGCAGTTAGGTCGGTTGGTAGTCGAAGTATGCCTAGGATGATTGTGACTTTTTTCAAATCTAGTGACTAAATTGAGTGCTCCCAATAAGCCGGGTTCTGTATTAAGGGTCATCTATCTGGGATCTTATTCGCATAAGACCTCTAGCGGCAGGCACACTGTGACCGGAAGCACGGTTAGTTCACAATGTCCCATTCTGCCTTGCATGAGGTAGGGTTTACCAGCAACCTATCGTTACCGATAGGGCCCCTACTAAGTAGGGCTTTTCACCTTTCATCCCGTAAAACGGGACTAGTATAGTCTCTGCGGCACTTTCCCTATTCCGTCGAAACGGAACGGCTTCTGTTAGGAGCTACCTTTGCTTCACATGCCCGGACTTTCCTCCGCACAATGTACGGCGACCCAATGGGAGCTGGGTTAGTATACTTATATTTGCTTAAATTGTCCACTGATCGTGAATAATTCCAACTAATTTCCATTCGTTGTTGTATAAATCAAAAACGAGTCGAAGACTGGACCAGTCCATGCCTTCAAATTGCGGGTCTTCTCCAGGAAAATAGTATTCAATAAATGTACCGGTTGGAAAGACTGTATCAATATTTATGAGGCTATTGCCAGTCCCCAGTGTTTGGTTTTGAGCGACTTGAGGTGCCATTAAATAGTCACGATCGTAAATAAACTGTTCCCAATATTGTTGGACACTAAGATTAATTGGTGTGCCGATACCGTCGTACGTACCCCATGTAAAATTTTGGTTTAGATCTAGATTGCTTAGTTCGTCCGTAGATAGAGTGATGCTACTGTCTTGATTTATATAACCGTATGGTGAAAAAACTACACCTTGGCTGGGGTGAGTTATAAGGCTTAGCTGCTCTAGGTCTTTGTTTTTAAGAGCGGTGATCGTTTTGATGGCAACAGATTCAATAGTTGCAGGCTCGGCGCTAACGTTATTATTGCAGCCGGAAATAACGATGATGCTAAAAATTCCTATTACGATTGGTAACAGGAATTTTTTATACTGTAGTTGCATTGTCTATGGATTAAATATTCAGAGTAGTGTTTTTATGTTACTCTTGATTACTTAATGTGTATAGACTACTTGGTTTTGGCTTTGGTTTTGTTTTGACGAATTTTGAAATACCGACATGCGTCGAGACATTCTTTGGCACGTGTATTTTGTGGTTCAATTTTTAGGATGTGTTGGAAATTCTTCTCGGCTGCTTCAAAATTACGGATACTTAATTGACACATGCCTAAATCGGAGATTATGAAGCAATCGTTTGGGGCAAGGGTAGCAGCTCGGTTTAGAATAATTAAGCCTTGTGGTTGACGGCCTGAATGAAAAATAGTCCAGCCTAAGCAACGTAAAATTTCTGGATGATTTGGTTCGAGTTTGTTGGCTTGGTTTAAATAAAGTTCCGAATCAAGCCATTCGCTAATTGCAGAATAGGCAAACCCAATTAAGTAGAGGGCGTTTGGACTTTCGGGATTGATTTTTAAAGCACGATTAAGTGCGATAATTGCTTTATCGTACTGGCGTAGGTTCATGTAGTTGTCACCAATTTCTTCATATGCTTCTACACAGTTAAGATCGTCAAAGAGGATTTCTTGGCAGATTTTAATTGCCTGTTCGTGCTCTCCTTTTAACTTATATTGATCAGCTGCTTTTAATAGATCATTATATTTTGTTTCTACTAACATTGGCTAAACTTTTTATAGAATAATAAAGTTATCCAGTTAGTATAACTTATTTTATTCTATAGATCAATGTTCTTTAGATGGGCTCTTAGTTCTGTTGCTAATTCTGGTCGTTTGAGGGCGAAATCGATTGTGGCTTTGAGGAATCCAATTTTACTGCCGGCATCGTATCGCTTGCCATCAATTAGCTTGCCGTATAGTGGGTAGTTGTGTTTGAGGGCAATGATGAATGCGTCGGCAAGTCTAATTTCGCCATCGCCAACGGAGCCTTCTTCAACTTTAGCAAGGATTTCAAAGATTTGGGGTGTGAGGATGTATTTGCCAATAACGGCTAAGTTGGAAGGTGCGTCTTCTTGTTCGGGTTTTTCGATGAGGCTTTTGATTTGAAGCAGGTTGTTGTGATCGGAGGTTTCGACAATACCGTAGCTGCTGACATCTGTTGGGGCGACTTTTGTTAAGCCGATTACGGGCTGATTGGTTTGATTGTAGACTTCTAAAAGTTGGGCTAGGGCTGGGATTTCGCTGTCGACGAGGTCGTCACCGTAAATTACGGCGCAGGGCTCGTCACCGATTAGGTCGCGGGCGCATAAAATGGCGTGACCGTCGCCGCGGGGAATCGGCTGTCTTAAATAGACGAAACGGGCAAGGTTGGGAATTTCACGGATGGCTTGTAGTAGTTGGTGTTTGCCTTTTTCCACTAAGTTGTATTCCAGTTCAAAAGATTGGTCAAAATAGTCTTCAATCGCTTTTTTACCGCGGCCGGTGATTAGAATAATTTCTTCGATGCCGGAGGCTACAGCTTCTTCCACTAGATAATGGATGATTGGTTTGTCGACTATTGGTAACATCTCTTTTGGTTGAGACTTTGTTACTGGTAAGAAACGTGTACCAAACCCGGCGACTGGAAATATTGCTTTGCGGATTTTCATATTAGTTGCTTATACGGATAGTTTTACTGCTTTGGTCGTCCTTTTTGCTGATTTCGATATTAAGTACTCCCCTTTTAAAGCTGGCTTTCATGTCGTCGGTGTCTAGATTTGGTGGTAAAATGATGGAACGAGAAAAGTTGCCCCAAAAACATTCTTGGCATAAATAATGTTCGCTTTTGATTTCTTTGTAGATGTGACTGCGGTTTCCTTTGATTGTAAGCACATCGTTTTCGACTAGGACTTCGAGGTTGCTGATTTCGATACCGGCAATTGGGGCGACGATTACCAGTTTGGTGACAGTTTCGTAAACATCTACGGCTAGACGTCCTTCCGTAATTTTGGTTGTTTGTGGTTTAATGATTTCTTCGGTCGCAATTAGGTCATTCATGGCTTCTTCGTCGCCTCGATGCGTAATTTTTGTTTTTTTGATGGACATTTTAAAAGGTTAATTAGAGAAGTAAGCGAGGAATTCTTTACGGTTAATTGTTTCCTTTTTAAGAAGGTCTTCTGCAATTGTAGTGATGATTTTTTTATGTTCAGTGATCATCTTTTTTGTTTTTTCGTAAGCAGAGTGAATGATTTCTTTGATAAGGTCGTCAATTTTAGCCGCGTAGGTTTCCGAGTAGTTTTTATAATGACCTAAGTCTTTGCCAATAAATACTTCTTGGTCTTTGTCGCCAAAAATAACGGGGCCGAGTTTGCTCATGCCGTAGCGTGTTACCATGTTGCGGGCAATTTCTGTGGCTCTTTCTAGGTCGCTTGAGGCACCGGTGGTAACTTGATTGAAGAAGATTTCTTCGGCGCAGTAGCCACCAAGTAATGAACAGATTTCGGATTCGAATTTGCTTTGTGGGTAAAGGTGGCTGTCATTTTCCGGTAAGAACCATGTTACACCTAGGGCTTGTCCACGAGAGATGATTGAAATTTTATTTACCGGGTCGCAGTCTGGGAGTTTGTGGCCGATTACGGCGTGACCTACTTCGTGGTATGCAGTAATTTTTAATTCGTTGTCGCTGAGTTTGCGGGATTTCTTTTCGAGTCCGATTGTTACTTTTTCTACAGATATTTCGAGATTGTGTTGGGTGATTGATGTTTGTCCTTTTTTAGCGGCAATAATTGCGGCTTCGTTAACTAGGTTTTCGAGGTCGGCGCCAGAAAAGCCGGGTGTTTGGCGGGCAATGACCATTAGGTCGATGTCTTTGTTGGTTGGTTTGTTTTGGCTGTGGACTTTAAGAATTGCCTCTCTTTGAATAATGTTTGGTTTGTCGACAATTACACGACGGTCAAAACGGCCTGGTCTTAGTAGGGCGGAATCTAAAACGTCGGCACGGTTTGTGGCTGCCATAACAATGACATTTGTATCTGTTTCAAAACCGTCCATTTCGGTAAGAATTTGGTTGAGGGTCTGCTCTCTTTCATCGTGTCCACCGCCAAGACCGGCACCTCTTTTGCGACCAACGGCATCGATTTCATCAATAAAGATAATACAAGGGGCGCTGGCTTTTGCTTCTTTAAATAGATCACGTACACGGCTGGCACCTACACCAACAAACATTTCGACAAATTCGGATCCGGAAATTGAGTAGAATGGGACTTTGGCTTCACCGGCGACGGCGCGAGCCAATAGGGTTTTACCGGTACCGGGGGCACCAATTAGTAAAATACCTTTGGGAATTTTAGCACCCATGGCTAAATATTTTTTTGGGTTTTTAAGGAAATCAACGACTTCAACTAATTCTTCTTTGGCTTCGTCGGCGCCGGCTACGTCTTTAAAGAGAGCTGACTTTTTGTTTTGGTCATGAAGACGAGCGCGGCTTTTACCAAAGGACATGGCTTGGTTGTTGTTGCTTTGGGCTTGTCTAAACATAAAGACAAAAAAACCGGCAATGAGAAGAAATGGCACAATGGTAAATAGAAATTCGTACCAAAAATTGCTGGTTGGTTTCACTTTTACGTTGAGATTGTTAATCTGACTGCTGGTAAGAATGTCGTTTAATTGGGAATTTGGCTCTTTAAAAGTGTAGATGCGGTCGGTGTTTGTGAGAATGTAGCTAATTTTATCGCCTTCAATTTGAATTTTGTTACCATCAATTTGGGCTTTTTTGATGTGTTGGTGAAATTCGCTCAGGCTTACTTCTTTTGTTTTGTATTGTTTAACTTGGTTAAAGGCAATAAAACTACTGATAACAAGAGCGGTAATAATAAGAATGCCAAAGCTTTTGAGCGAGCTTTTAGTTTTTGGTTGAGGTTTCTTCATATTTGTATGTATAAATATTTTTCTTTAGGAGTCTACTAATGTTACGGTGAAATGGCAATGGTTTTGGTGGTTAATACGACAAGATTCGCTTGTAATGATGCCAGGAATGCCGAGGATCTCTTGGTTGGATGTAATGATTGGTAGCGTGGATCTGTATCGTTGTGGGATTTTTTTGTTTGTGAGAACGTCTTGTAGTTTTTTTGTGCCGTTAAGCCCAAGCGGTTTAATACGGTCGCCGTTTAATAAATTGCGAATGATAATGATGCCGGTTGTTAAGTTGAGCGGCATTGTGTTTGGTGTTATTGTTTGGGTGCGGGTGATTTTCAAGTGATGTTGGTTCCAATTGATAATTTTTTCGTTTGTAATGGAGTCGAGGTCAATTTGAATTGTTTTTGTAGGGGTAGTTTTGTTGTTATTGGTGAAGTGGATGTGATTAGCGTCGATCCACATTGTGACTTTTGCTGATTCGATTTTTTGACCGCTACTTTTTTGATTGATCAGTGTACAGCATTTTTTAAGATTTGCTTTAGTTGTTGGCAAATTAAAGGCTTGAAAACATTGATACAAAAATTGAAGTTGAAGGGGGGGGTTGAGTTGTTGAAATTTTTGACGTGTGAAGCGGTACCCGTTAGTTGCTATGAGGAGGCGTAGATTTAACTGATTTAGGTAATATTTGGTTAATTGCGTGGCTAAGATACTAATGTCGAGAATTGTGTTGTTAAAGTCGGGATACTCTTGAATGAGTTTAGGGAGTACTAATTGGCGAAGATGATTGCGGGTATATTCTGTGTCGAAGTTGGTTTGGTCTTGGATAAAATTGAGTTTTTTGGTTTTAAGATATGAAATAATTTGTGAGACTGGGGTTTGTAAAAATGGGCGAAGGAGTTTGCGGGTGGGGTCGTAGATGGACATACCTTGTAGCCCCTTTAGGCCTGCTCCCCTGGCGTAATTTAGAATAATGGTCTCAACTTGGTCATCTTGATGATGAGCGGTGACGATGTAGTCGAATTTAAATTGGCTGCGTACCATCTCGAAAAATTGGTAGCGAAAGTGGCGTGCTGTGGCTTCGAGGTTGTCTTTGTTGTTTGCGGGAATGTCGGCGCATTGACTGATAAATGTTAGTTTGTGTTTTTTGGCTAGTGCTTCTACAAATACAAGGTCATTGTTTGAGTCTGGTCTAATTTGATGATCGAAATGGGCAACGATAATTTGTTGGGATGGGTTTTTGAGTCGTTTAACTAAATAGTCTAAGAGTGTAATGGAGTCTTTGCCGCCACTAACAGCAACCACGTATTTTTGATTGTTGGCAAAGTGTTTTTTCCACAGAGAGGCGCTGATAAGTTTATTTGTGTTGAGCATTGGCAAGTTCAATAATTCGATCCCAATTGTCGTCGTCTAGGGCAATGTTGGGGGTTGTTTTGTCACAGCTTAGACATTGGTGCTCAATCATCCAGCCTTTTTGCGTGTTTTGATAGGTGCGCATGGGGGCCATTAAGCCTTTACAGTTGCTGGCTCGGTCACCGGGAATATTTAGGTCTAAATGTAGTGAATAGAGGCAGTTGAGGCAGTGATTGCGGATTTTTCTGGGTGGAATTGGGTTAAGTGTGCCACATTTTTGGCATGTGAACTCTTTGTTTTTATAGATGAAGTTTTTTGGGGTTTGCATGGGAAAATGATGGTTAGCACCTTGTTTGTCTGGAGTCTTTATGTTACAATGTAAAGATTTAGTTTGTAAATAAATTTATGGAACCTCCTATCAACAATCCTGAAGTTACGTCTCCTAATGGAGAAAATCCGTTAGAGACTAAACGATCTTCGCTATTAAATCTATTTATTATCTTTGTTTTGGTAGTTTTAGTGGTTTGGAGTGGTGTGATGTTTTGGCAAAATCGATCTTTAAAAGCTGAGGAAGCAGATTTGGCAGCAACTGTGCAGCGATTGGATTCGCAAGTTGGTGAGTCGGAGTCTAAGGCGACTTTGGCAACTAAGAAGGAATTCTTAGCCACAAAAGCAGCTGAACGTGTGTATTGGACAAATGTTTTAAAGCGTTTGTTTGAGACGAACCCTCAAAGTGCGGAAGTCGATAAAAGATTAGTTACCTACCAAGCCTTAAGTGGTAGCAGAGAAGGCAATATTAGTATTAGCGTTAAAACAAGATCCGGTGCGGCTGATCCATATACAGATACAGCGGTACTATTGCGTGAATTTGGTCGACGAGCCTTTTATAAGGACTTATTTATTCCAAATATTTCAAGTGTATTTGATCAAGTTGGTCAGGAGCTTTTAACTTATACTTTGAATTTGAAATACGCAGTTACAGAAGATCCGGTTAATACTTTAATTGAAAAAACCGAATTAACCGGAGCCGTCACTACTCCAGATCCAAATATTGACACAACCTTAGATGAACAAATTACGGATGTGGCTCGACAGTTGCGTAGTCGCGATGTTCCTTTAACTCCAGCAAATGAACAATAAACGAAAATTAGTTGTAACGTTGATTGTCCTTTTAGCAATTACTGTTGTGTATGTTTTTGCCTTTGCGCCACTACGCAAAAGTAATAGTGAACTTGATTTGAGTGTAGTTAGTTTAAAGGCAGAGATTGCCAAACGACAAGAGCAAACAAATCCGGAACAAGCTACGGGTGAGGTTGGTGAAATCGATCAACGCATTTTGGAAATTAGTATCCCAAATAAGTTTGATCAAGATGCCTTAATTGAACAATTGGCCGATATGGCTAGTACAAATAACATGAAATTGGAAAATATTAGTTTTGGGCAAAATACAACAGGTAGTCAGTTTATTGATAGCGTGCAAATTGCGCTTAATGTAACTGGTGGTTTGTATGATTTCTTGGAATTTTTATATGATTTAGAGGCGCAAGAGCGTTTCTATAATTTACATAATTTTACGTTAACTATTGGTGATGAGTTGCCGGTGCAGGTGAATTTTTCGGTTAGCATGGAAGTTTACCATTCTTAACATAATTAGATATGGATTTGTCTGAAAAATTATCGAGACGAAGTAAGCGTTTTGAAGAGTTTATTTACGGCGTTACCCCGGTGGATGACTTGTCTGGAATGGATAAATTGCGCCATTGGTGGATTGAAAGACATAAAATTGGTAATAAAGAGAAAGCTTTGTTTTATCAGTTGTTTAGTGTGTTGATTAATGCTGGTGTGACTACACTTCAGTCTTTACGAATTTTGAAGGATAGAGCTGTAAATGAGCGTTTTTATCGAATATTGAGTACGGTTTATTATGCTGTAGAACGTGGGGAAAGTTTATCTAAAAGTATGGGTGAGTTTAGTGATGTATTTACAAAAACCGAGTTGGGTATTATTGAAACTGGTGAGGCCGTAGGTGCTATGGATCGTTCTTTAAAACGATTGGCAGAACAGGCGGAAAGACAAGCCAAAGTGCGGCAGGATTTAGAGGCGGCGTTGGTTTATCCGGCAATTATTGGAATTGTGTTGGTAATTGCAGCGATTATTATGATTACATTTGTAATTCCGGAATTACGAACTTTATATAATGAAAATGGATTGGAGATTAACGGGCTAACAAGTCTCTTTATTAACTCTAGTGAGTTTTTCTCAACTTATTGGATTGTGTTGGCGGCTTTTGTGGGTATTGCTTGGACTATTTTTAAGATTTATGTTGGTAGTCACGATGGTCGCCTTAAGTTTGATGCCTTTATTTTAGGTCTCCCCTATTTTGGTGATGTTGTCCGTAATTTTAACATTGCGGAATTTACTAGCACTTTGGGAGTTTTGATTGAATCTGGAATCCCGATTCAAACAGCTTTAAAAATTACCAGTCGAGCGATTACAAATAGTTTGTATCAATTTAAAATTTTAGAGTTGGTTGGACGAGTGCAATCCGGTTCAAAAATTTCAGAAGTTTTGCGTGAAGTACCATGGTTGTTTCCGGATAATGTTACTCAAATGATTGAGATCGGTGAAAAGTCAGCCAGTTTGGGGGATTTGTCTTTAAAGATTTCTAAACAGTATGAAGAAGAGCTACGTTATAAGTTAAAGAACATTAATACAATTATTGGTCCGGTGGTCATTATTATTGTGGCTGTGTTTGTGGTTCTGTTTGCTTTAGCAATTTTATTACCTATTTTCAATTTAACACAAAGCGTTGGTGCATAATTCTAAAGGTTTTTCACTGATTGAATTGGTTGTGGTCATTAGTGTAATTGCACTACTTTCGACAATAATTATGGGTGGATATAATAGAACTGTCCAAAGTTATAAGTTATCTTTATTGAGCGATGAATTTGTAAGCCAATTGCAGTCGCTTAAGACTGAGGTTTCCTCAAAAAACTTGCCGATTTGTAAAGGTGTTTTAGTTGATGAAGATGGCGTTTTTTTTGTTGAATCGCCTTATTTAAATCCAGTCGAAAAATGTGATAAAATTCCCAGTAAGGTGACTCCGTTTGCAGATAACAAGTTGTTGGTTAGAGGGATTAAAATCGATTCTCGTGAGATTGATCGCTTTACTTATTATTATACACCGCCGCATGGTGACATCTTTTTTCCATTTGAATCGATTAATGATTCGACTGTGGTTAGGATGTTGTTAAATTTAAAGAATACCGAAAAAGAACGTGAAGTTTTTTTGATACCGGCTACAGCTCGCTTTACAGATTCTAACCCCGCTAACAATGAATAAGCGCAAAGGGTTTTCATTGTTGGAAGTAATTTTTGCCTTGGCAATTATTACAATTACGTTTGTGGCTGTGGCTAGTTTAGTTAGTCGTAATCTACAAAGTAATCTTTTAAATCAAAGTTATATAACAGCTAACTATTTAAATAGTGAGGCTGTGGAAATTGTACGCAATATGCGGGATAGTAACTGGTTGCAAAATTTTAGTTTTAATGCAAATTCCGATCGCCTTTGGGGTGAAAGCCTTTGGCCACGGGGTGGCAGTAGTAGTATTGTCCAAATTGATCGTCGGAATATTGGTGATTCGCCTTGGATAATGAGAGCGACCGGCCCTATCTTTGAGGCCAACAAACTTTATTTGGCTAAGAATAATAAGGGTCAGTTTTATACACACGATGCAACCGGTGAGACAACGCGTTTTAGTCGGTATGTAGAGTTGGAAGTGATGAGTGGTAGTAAGGTTGCTCAATATGAAGAGCTGCCACCACTTAAGGTGACTGCTGTCACTTTGTTTGATTTAAACGGGATTGTAAAGGAAGTAAAGTACGTAACCGTACTGACCGATTGGAAACAAGGTCCACTCTAAAATTTAATCTGGCTTATGAAGCTTACTCAAAAACAGAGCGGATTTACATTGATTGAGATTACAGTCGCAATAACTGTATTTATGATCTTTACTGGTATTGTGCTGAGTTCTTTTATCCATTTAATTGGTGTGCAAATTGAGGCAAATCGATACAGAAAAGTTTATTCAGAGTTAAACGAAATTTTGGCTTTGATAAGTACTGATGTTAAGGAGTATGCGATTGATTATAATTGTTTTAAGACTGCGGTTTGTGATCCCAATATTCATAATTATCAAGTGCAAGCTTTTGTAAGTAAGGATGGTTTGGAGCGACATATTTTAAGTGCTAAGACAAAAACGGTAGAAGAACTGGATTTTGTGGATTTAGAATATGCGGTGCAAACGCGAGCAAGTCGTCAAAATGAGTGGCCGGCAGTTATTTATCGAAAATTGGATACGGCGAATACGGAGTTTTTGCAGTTTGATTTAACATTGAGGCCTACAAGTAATCCTTATGATGTGGAAACGCGGATCGATTCAAAGAATTTGTATCAACCAAGTTTAACTATTAATGCTTTGGCTAGAGCAAAGGCTTATCCGGATCGTCCGGGGATTTCTATGCAAACTACAGTTTCTTCTCGATTTTATAACGTTCGCTTTTAATGAAAAAATTACAAATGAAAAATCGGAAAGGAAGTGCATTGTTGGTGGCTTTGGTGTTTGCCGGCTTGCTGACTTTGGTAACTGTGGGTGTGAGCTCATTAATTAGTCGCGAGACACGGATTGTTAGCGGTTTGCTAACACAGACACGGGCTTATTATGCGGCCGAATCTGGTATAGAGTTGGCTTTATTGGATGTTCAGGAGAATAAACCCGGTTTTGAGGCGAATACGGAAATTTTGGAGATTTCGAGTGATCCGATGGTGGCAGTAAAATATAAGGTAGCTAGCCGAACAAATCGAATTCCGGTTTTGGCGGATTATCAGTTGCGTTTGCTAGGTACGGTTTTGGATGAGAGTGTTAGTTACAATAGTTTAAAGTTGAATGAAAGTATTAAGTTGCCTTTTACAGACGATATTAGTGACTTTGTTGTTGAGTACTATTATCCACTGACTGGCTTTTTGGAATCGACGCAGTTAAATCAGTTTGATATTTTGCGATGGAAGTTGTTTGGTAAAAATAAGAAGACTGGTGAAATCGACTCTTTAAATGAGTTTGTGCCGGCAAGCGATCAGACAAGGTCGAAGGGGACTTCGCCCGGTTCGCCAGTAAGTTTAGGGCCAAATGGTGACTGGAATGTTGGTACTTTTTTCCCTTCTACATTTGATGAAAATTCGGATTTAGTGGGGTCGGAAATGCGTATTGGCGAGTTTATGCAAAACCATGAGCAAAACTATTTGATTTTAACTAACTTTTTGGATCCGGCTAAGTTAAGCGGAACTTTTGATTTAGAAAGAAAGGATGCGGCAACTGTATATTATCGTGTGCGTGATTTGGCGAATTTGAATACAGTGACAGGTAGTGGAAACCTAGTATCGCCTACGTCTAAGATTAAATCGATTGGGATTGCGGGTGGTGCGGAGCGGACTTTGGAGGTTTCGGTGGCGCCGGACAGCTTCTTGCCAATTTTTGATTTTGCTTTGTATCGTCCCAAGCTTTAGGGTAAAATAGTGTTAGTTAATTGTAATATAAAACTCTATGGCTCGACGTAGAAAGAGGCGCCGTACTAGTGGAGGGTTTTTGGAAAATTTGTTTTTTGGACCTAGAAAAACTCGCCGCCGTAAGACTAAAACAAAACAGCTTGAATTGAATTTGGATGAAGAAGTAAAAAGTGCAATTTGGGGCATTGTGCTTATTACTGTTGGAGCGTTAATTGTCCTCAGTTTTTTTGATGCACTTGGTGTTGTCTCTGTATTTATGCGTAACGCCTTGGCGCCAATTTTGGGATGGGGTCTGTATTTTATTCCCATCTTGTTAATGTTTTTTGGTGTTTTGATTTTGTTTAACAATAAGATCAAGATTAATTTGGCAAAAATTAGCGGTGTGGCGTTATTCTTTGTGTCGATTTTAAGTATTTTACATTTATCAATTCCCATAGAGCAGATAGGGATAATTGCAAAAGAAGGCACGCATGGAGGTGCAATTGGTTTTGCGACTAATTATTTGATTCGAGCAAAGTTGCAAATTAGTCCAGTTGCTTCGGCCGTCATTTTTGTAAGCTTGTTTTTAATTGCCGCTTTGTTAACGTTTGAAAGTTCGGTAATTAAGTTTTTTGGTGTGTTGTTTATGAATCGAGGCAGTAAAAAAAGTGCAAAACCTAAAAAGGCTGCTGAAGAAAAAAAAGCTTTACCGCTTAACCAGGATGAAGATGGCATTAGAATTATTAAACCGGATATACCCGAGCTTAAGCCGGTAATGTTGAATGAGGCTAAGGTGGCTCGGGCAGATGAGCCAATTGAAGATGAAGTACAGGTGCGTCTACCTATTCATGAAATGGATGGAGTGGAAGAAACGTTGGAGACTAAAGTAATTGAGTGGGAGTATCCTTCGCTTGAATTACTTGATGATAAAAGTTCTGAAGTGTCGGCGGATGACAAAATGTTACGTAGTAATGCGGAAATTATTCGCAAAAAGTTGGAACAGTTTGGGATTAAGGTTGTCATGAAAAATGTGCATGTAGGACCAACAGTTATTCAGTACACTTTAAAGCCGAGTGAAGGAGTGAAATTATCTAAAATTACAGGTTTAAAGAACGATTTAGCCTTAGCTTTGGCGGCTCAAAATGTGCGTATTGAAGCACCCATTCCGGGGAAATCCTTAGTTGGTATTGAAGTACCTTCCGCTGCACGTTCAGTTGTATATTTACGTGAAATTATTAGTTCGCCACAGTTTGCGGCTAATGTTAATAAGTCTGACTTGTTGTGTCCGTTGGGACGAGATGTTAGTGGAATACCGATTGTGGCCAACATTCAGGATATGCCGCATTTATTAATTGCTGGTGCTACGGGTGCCGGTAAATCGGTTGGTATGAACACTATTTTAATTTCTCTGCTGTATCAAAATTCACCAAGTGAACTAAAGTTGATTTTAATTGATCCAAAGCGAGTAGAGCTCACAGATTATAACGGTATCCCCCATTTGCTAACGCCGGTAGTTACCGATCCGGAGAAAGCTGCTAATGCCTTAAATTGGGCGGTTGCCGAGATGTCTCGTCGTTATGAAACGTTGTCGCATGCCGGTTGTCGTAATATTGATGAATATAATGAGGATGATAGTCGTTTAAAGAAAATGCCAAAAATTGTGATTGTGATTGATGAGTTGGCCGATTTAATGATGGCAAACGGTAAAGAGGTGGAGGCTTCTATTTGTCGGATTGCGCAAATGGCGCGGGCGGTTGGTATCCATTTAATTGTGGCAACGCAAAGGCCTTCTGTGGATGTGATTACCGGTTTAATTAAGGCTAATATTCCAACTCGTATTTCGTATGCGGTGACTTCTAGTATTGATTCACGCACAATTTTGGATGCGATGGGTGCCGAAGATTTGCTTGGTAAGGGTGATATGCTTTATTTGCCTAAAGATTTAGGCAAACCAATTCGTGTTCAGGGTATTTATATTTCGCCAAAGGAAATTAAGAGGGTGACGGATAGGCTTAAGCTAACAATTGAACCGGATTACAAAGACGAAATTGTGGACTGTAAAACCAAGGCAAGTGCCGCCGGCATGGCCGGTGGTGGCGGTGAAGATGACTTATACGACGATGCCTTAAGTGTTATTTTGGATAGTAATAAGGCTTCTGCTTCCCTACTGCAACGTCGCTTACGGATTGGTTATGCGCGTGCCGCCCGTTTATTAGATCTGCTTGAGGAAAACGGCGTCGTTGGACCGGTTAATGGTGCTAAACCTCGTGAGATCTTAATTAGTAATGGCTAGCGACTAAATAGGTGACAATGGTCGATTTTTGTGGTAATATAAGGAGATTTAGTTACCAAGTATGCTTATGCGTTTAATTAGCTACTTACAAAAATTGGGTGTCGGATTAATTGCTCTAGTTTTATGTGCGGGTTTAGTACAGGGAGTGGCGATGGCACAGGACGCTGCAGATGAAGAAATGAGTTTTACCGAAGCAGAGTCTATAAATAATGCACAGATTGGTGCGGATAAAATTAAGTATCAATGTGATAAATATGTAAAACTTTGTCCAGAAACTAAACCGGCAAATCTTGCAAGGTCAGATTTACGTTTGGAATGTGCCGTTTGTGGTGAATATCTGCAAGGAAAGGCTTTAGAGGATTATAAAAAGTATTTTTATTACGATTTCAATTCTAACTTTGAGTTTGATGATGTTGGAGCGAATAGCGAAAAGAAGTTAGTGGATTTGGCTATAGCTAAAGGTGGTGCTGTAAATACAGATGTGCCCGAGGACGCTAATAGTAAATATGGCTATTATATTGGTCAGCGTGATACGACTGGTGATGTACCTAATAGTAGCGAATTTTTTGCTGTCGATACTTTAACAGCTCCTGGTCAGGTCGGTTTTTTTAAAGGAACCAGTGGTAATCCGGTTTTGGATTTTATTGTGCGAATGATGGGCTTATTGGTTTATATGATTGGGCTGGCTGCTTTAGTTGTAATTGTAATTGGTGCATATTTCTTATTAACGGCTGCCGGTGATGATGAACAGCTTAGTAAAGGTAAGGACGTCATTAAGTTGGGGTTAACCGGAATGGTAATTGTTATTTTTGCTTATATGATTGTTACATTTGTTCAAGCTTTGATTTATTAAAATGAAAAAAATATTATTGATTTTGATGTTGTTGGTGTTATGTCTGCCTTATGCATTTTTGCCTGTTTTGGCACAGAATAATGATTCACTGTCAACAGGAGTTAATGGTAATGTTGATGAGTTGATAAATGATATTGAGGCAGGGAATAAAGCTGATTTACTAGTAGCTATCAAAACTTTTTGTGACGATGATGAGAGTGCAAAGCTTGCCAGAAAAACGGTGACGTCAATTAGTAATTATTGTTCAAAGCCTACATGCGATAGGTTAGCGAACGCGATCTTTGATGGGCCAAGAACACAAGCAGTATTAGAGACTGAATTGAATAAGCTTGCAGCAGAGAAAGTGGATGAAAAAAAAGTTTTACAAGATAAGATTGCTGCGATTAATAAATTTCTTGCAAATCGTAATATTAATTCGATGAAAGCTGACTGTGATGCGGTTGATGATTTAGTGATTGAACAACAAAACCTGCAAGCAGCACAGAAAAAAACATTGCTTGGTACGATGGGGAGTAGTTGTGTGAACTTAACAAGTGCGGATACATCGATTTGTGAGCGTACAGATACCGAGTTTGCTCAATTGCAGGATGCGATTTTGCTGGGTAATTTAGTGACGATTTTGGAAGAGCCCATTAGTAATGAAAATGTGTATAATCGTGCAAAAATTTGTGAACTTAATTTTGTGCGTGATAGTAAAGGAGAATTACAGCCTGTGCCCGGAGCGCCAAATCACTATGCGATTAGACCTACGGACTGTGAATCTTATATTGTGGAGAAGTGCGTGCCAACTCGAAGTAATTTGAGTTCGGTGACTTTAGTTAGACAGGATAATGGTAGTTATAAATTAAATGTTGCCGGTAATGAGACCGGTGTTTTGCCAACAGTTGTTTATTGCGATAAAGTTCAAGCGATTTGGGCAGATAGTGGCGTTAATTTGCTAAAGAGTTATATTGGTTTCATTTACAGGTGGGCGGCGGGAATTGTTGGTGTAATTGCCGTTTTAGTGATTATGGTCAGTGGGATTCAAATTAGTGCGTCCGGTGGCGAAGCAATTGATGAGGCGAAAGGACGAATTGTACAGTCGATTATTGCTTTGGCTGTCTTATTTTTATCCGGAATAATACTTTATGCTGTTAATCCGACTTTCTTTACACCTATAGATGTTCAGGATCAGCAGAAGCAATTATTGCAGGAGGCGGCCACAGAGGCGGCAGCAGAGGAGGCAGCGACTACTGAGAGTGGTTCAATGAGGTAATATTTTTGTTTAATTTTAATTATGAAAAAAATATTGATTACATTATCGTTTTTGCTTCTGTTGTTGCCGGTTACGGCTATGGCGCAGGATACTGCTCCTGCTACGGATGAGTTGACACCCGCTCAGCAAGAAACGGCACAAGCTATTTTGAAAGGTATATGTGAAGGACGTGCAGATGCAGGAGTTGAGTTGTCGCCTGAATGTGAGCAATTTACATATGTCCCCCCCGTTAAAGAATACACCATACCAGTTCTCCCCCAACCCGACGGTGTGCCGGGAATTAGTGCGTCAGACTTGAGTGATCCTGAGGTGGCTCGCCAATATTTTCTGAAAACGGTGTTGCCATCAATTACAAAATTATTAATTGGGCTGATTGCGTTGGCGTCGTTTCTTGTTTTACTTTATGCAGGAGCGATGTACTTTACCACACTTGGCGATGAGGATAAGGCTACTAAGGCTAAAAATGCGGCTTTGTATTCGATTGTTGGTTTAATTGTGGCATTGTTGAGTTTTGCAATTGTTCAGATTATTAGTTCTTTACCTTTTAAATAAGATGCGA
Organism: Candidatus Peregrinibacteria bacterium CG_4_9_14_0_2_um_filter_41_14; assembly: GCA_002788755.1. Taxonomy (GTDB): domain Bacteria; phylum Patescibacteriota; class Gracilibacteria; order UBA1369; family UM-FILTER-41-14; genus UM-FILTER-41-14. The sequence continues at coordinate 21,466 of PFRW01000063.1, read as the reverse complement.
AATTTTTTTGTAAACATTATAATTGGTGGTTTATTAGTTTTAACGTCAACTAACGGTGCTTTGGCACTTAGTTTTCCTTCGCCGGAGAAATTGTTTTCTAAGCCGCCGGTTGTAGATCAAATACCTGCGGATTCTACTGTTACCCAAGATGAAATTGATGCTGAAAGGGCAAGACGGACAGTGGCCCTTCCCAAAGGAAATTTAATTACCGATATTTTGCCGCAAGCGGTAAATCTATTTTTGTATGCAATGGGAATTGTGATTTTTATTGTGCTGGTTTATGCCGGTATTAGAATGATTTTGTCGAGAGGTGATGAGGATGAAGTGACCAAGTTGAAAGATTTAATTATTCATATGTTGCTGGGGGCAGCCATTGTTGGTGGGGCATTTGCGCTTGTGTCTGGTGTGTTGCGCGTTATTGTTAATCTTTAAAAACTGTAAAAATGTTGAGTTGGCTACAATTACAAATTGCTCAAATAAGTTTGCCGGATGATGTTCGTCCTGAGAATCTGCCCGCCATTAAGGGTGGTACGATTGAGGAGCAGGCTTCTAAATTAGTGGGAGATTTTGTGTTAACGGCGATTCAATTTGCCGGTGCGCTTGCCATTATTTTTATTATTATTGCGGGGTTTAGGTATGTGATTTCGGTTGGTGATGATGAGCAAATGGGCAAAGCAAAATCAGGTCTAATTTGGGCCGTTGTGGCTTTGTTAATCCTGATTCTGTCTTACGCAATTGTTTCCACTGTATTCGATTTATTGGTCTCTGTGGCTAACTAGGATTCTATACGTGGGAAAAGTGATTCGCCTTTGCTAATTTCATGTCCTTGAGGAAGAGGTGTTTTGATCGATGTTTGAAAATCGGCTGTTGGAACGTAGTTGAGGCGCTCTTGGATAACGGCAGCGGTTTGGGGTAGGTATGGTGTTAGCATAATGGAGCTGTGGCGCAGGAGTTCGATTAGTTCGGTGAGGATTTGGTTTGCGTGTTCCGGTTCGGTTTTGGCGAGGGTCCATGGTTGGTTTTGCTCGATGTATTTGTTGCCAAAGTCTAGTAGTTGCATGATGGCTTCGGCCGCTTTTTTAAGGTCGAATTGTTTGAGTTGATGGTGGTAGGTTTGCCAGGCTGTTTCTAGGCTTTGAGTTAGGGCTTCGGAGGCTTTTAGTTCTAGGGTTTTGCCGTCGTTGTATTTTTGGAGCATGGCGGTGACGCGGCTAAAGAGATTGCCGAGGTTGTTGGCGAGGTCGCTTTGGTGGACTTCTTTAAAACGGTCGTGGTTAAAGTCGCCGTCGTCGGCTGTGGGGATTTCTTTAAGGAGGTAATAACGGACTGGATCAACACCGTATTGATCGATAATGTCAAAGGGGTCGATGACGTTGCCGAGGGATTTGCTCATTTTGTGGCCTTCGCTTGTCATAAAGCCGTGGACGCCGATTGCTTCAGGAATTGGTAGCTTGGCGGCAAGGAGCATGCCAATCCAGATGCCGGCATGAAAACGGAGAATATCTTTGCCGATGACTTGCATTTGGGCCGGCCAATATTTTTGAAAAAGGGCGGAATCATGTTCAAAGTCTAAGGCGGTAATGTAGTTGGAGAGGGCGTCACACCATACGTACATAACGTGGTCGGAGTCGTTTGGGACTTCTACTCCCCAAGGTAGTGCGGATTTTGGTCTGGAAAAACTGATGTCGTGCAGTCCCCTTTCTAATTGGGCCAGGATTTCGTTGCGGCGGGCTTCCGGGTGGATTTTTAGTTTATCGCTTGTGATTAATTCTTTAATTTGATCGTTATATTTGGAGAGTTTAAAAAAGTAGTTTTCTTCTTTAATTAGTTCCGGTTCTTTTTTGTGGATGGCGCATTTGCCGTCTTCTAGCTCTTTGGGCCCTAGGTAGGTTTCGCAGCCAATGCAGTAGAGGCCTTCGTAGGTGTCTTTGTAAATATCGTTGTTGTCGACTAGTTTTTGCCACAGTTTTTGGGCGCCGGTGCGATGTTGAGCGGATGAAGTTCGAATAAATTGGTCGTGTGATAAGTTTAATTTTGTAGTTAGTTCCTGAAATGGAATGACATTTTGGTCTACCAGTTTTTCAACACTAATGCCGGCATCTTCGGCGGTTTTGTAGACTTTGCTGCCGAATTCGTCGGTTCCTGTTAAAAAGTAGGTGTCATTGCCAATTAAACGGTTGTAGCGGGCTAGGCAGTCGGCTTGCAGCATTTCCATGGCGTGGCCAATGTGTGGGCGGCCGTTAACGTAGGCAATTGCGGTTGTAATGTAATATGTTTCTTGTGACATGTGCTTATAATTAATTCTTTTAATTTATACCCTAATTAAAGGTTGGAAAAAAGCGAATTATTGACTATAGTAGGCTTAAATCAGTTTAAATATATACTATGACAGTTCGGACACGTTTTGCGCCATCGCCTACCGGATACCTGCATATCGGCGGTCTCAGGACCGCTTTGTATTGTTATCTGCTTGCCAAAAAAATGGGAGGTACATTTATTTTACGTATTGAAGATACAGACCAAGAACGTTTAGTTAGTGGCTCATTAGAGAATTTGATTGAGAATTTGCGTTGGGCCGGATTGAACTTTGATGAGGGACCGGAAGTTGGCGGACCTTTTGCACCATATATTCAATCTGAGCGTTTGGATATCTATAAAAAATATGCGTTTGAGTTGGTGGAAAATGGGCATGCTTATTACTGTTTTTGTAAGAAAGAGACTTTGGATGAAATGAGAGAACAGCAAAAGAAGTTTAGTTTGCCACCTAAATACGATGGTCGTTGTAGTAGTTTAAGTTCTAAGGAGGTTGCCGAAAAGCTTGAGGCAAAAATACCGTTTGTTTTGCGCCAAAAAATGCCAACAAGTCGAAGAGTAGAGTTTATTGATAATATTAGGGGTCGTGTAAAATTTGAGTCTAAGGACTTGGAAGATCAAGTTTTATTAAAATCCGATGGTTTCCCTACTTATCATTTAGCATCGGTTGTGGATGATCACTTAATGGAAATCACCCATGTTTTTCGTGGTGAAGAATGGCTACCTTCTACGCCTAAGCACATTTTGCTTTATGAGGCTTTTGGCTGGAATCAACCAGAATTTGCTCATCTGCCATTAATCTTGAATAAGGATCGTAGCAAATTATCAAAAAGACAAAATGATGTTTCTACCGAGTCTTATCGGCAAAAGGGTTATATTAAAGAGGCAATTATTAATTTTATTGCACTACTAGGCTGGAATACAAATGATAACAAAGAAATTTATACAATGGATGAGCTAATTGAGTCTTTTTCGATTGATCGCGTGCAGAAGTCAGGAGCGATTTTTGATTTAGATAAGTTGGATTGGTACAACTGGCAATGGCGTCGTTTAGCTTATTTAAACGAGTTGAAGGTGGTTGCCAAAAAACTAGATCCAGCTGTTGAAATCCATGAATTTAAGCCGAACCATTTTAATTTTGTTTTTAGCAGTGAACATTTAGATCAAAATTTTACTTTAGAAAGAGGTCGGAAGTTGTTAGAATTAGTAAAAGGAGATTTGTCTGAAAATCTTTTAGAGAAGCAGGATGAAGATTTTTTATTAAGAGCTTTAATCACTGTGGAAGAAAAGATTTTGCAAGAGCCGGCTCAAGTAATGAATTATATCAGTTTTTATTTTGTAGATAAGTTGGATTATAAAAAGGAAGTATTGTTGAATGAGAAACTGGAGGTTGATGCCAGTGTAGCCATTTTGGTGCTGCGGAGGTCAGCTGGTGAGTTGACTGGGGAAGACTTTAAAACACCGAATTCTCTTAAAGCAAGATGGATTGAATTGATTGAAATAATGGAAGTAAAAACCGGCCAAATGCTTTGGCCTTGCCGCGTGGCATTATCGGGGGAGCAGTTTTCACCCGGTGTTTTTGAAATGGCTTGGGCAATGGGTGCGGAACGGGCGCAAGGCCGCTTGAGAGCGGCTGCTGACTATTTGGAAAAAATAGGTAGTTAGCCTTTACATTTGAAGGCATACTGGTAGCATATGGAGTGTTTTTAGTATTAAAGCATTAAAAATATGAATTTCTTGTTATTGAAAGAAGTAATAATGCAGTTAAAGCGAAAGTTCCGATGTCCCAAGTGTCGGAAGTCTTATAGTAATCGTGATGTTATGATTACCAATGTTATTGAAGGGCAATGTGATGTTGTTCTTGGTTGCAGAAAATGCGAAGTGCAAGTATTTGCCAATATTAGTTTATTGCCTTCGGATGATGAGAATAAATTGCGCAAACATCTTGGGATTAAAGTAAGTGCCAATAGTTACTCGTATGTTTCCGAAAATGACGTGTTGGATGTGAAAAATTTCCTTCGAGATTTTTCTGGTAACTTTAAGTCTTTATTTAAAATTGAAAAATCAAATGACAAATAATAAAAAATTTTATTTTGTTGTAATTTTGTTAGTAGTTACAATTTTTTTGTTGGGATGCGACAAAGTTAAGTCAGATTTGGGTGCTTCGGCTAATTCCCTAAAAAATGATTTTGATTCAACTACAGGTGAAATTAAGGCCAGTATTACTGAAACAAAAGAATTTATTGGTGATGTAAAAAGTGCCGCTAAAGAAATTAAAGAGGCCAAAGATGCTGTCAAAAATATAGGCAATTAGTTTTTAATTGTAGAATGCAAAATTTTTTATCAAAAATAAAAACTAAAGCCAGCAGTAATCCGCAACGTATCATTTTTCCTGAAGCCTTACTTGATGAGCGCATTTTGCAGGCGGCGCAATTGATAGTGACCGAAAAATTAGCAAAGGTTTTTTTGCTAGGTGATCGTCTCCGGTTAGAACCTTTACTTAATCAGTATGATTTAGTTGAGGGGGAGTTTTTAGAGTGCGTTGATTGGCGTTATAAGGATCAATTTGCTGCTACCTATGCTGAGTTACGGAAACATAAGCACGTAACGTTGAGTGAGGCTACAAGCCTTATGACTGATGTTAATCACTATGGGACGATGCTTGTTTATGAAGGAATGGTTGATGGTATGATTTCTGGTACTACGTTTACAACAGCACAAACTGTACGCCCCGCCCTAGAGTTATTGGTTGCGAAGGATGATTTTGCTCGTGTTTCCGGATTTTTCTTTTTGGTAATGGATGAAAAAGTTTATATGTTTGCCGATTGTGCGATTAATATAGATCCAAGTCCCGAAGATTTAGCCGGCATAGCATTAGACACAGCTAAAACTGCCAAGCAGTTTGGTATCATTCCCAAAGTGGCAATGTTATCATTTTCTACACATAGTTCCGCAACACATCCTTTAGTGGAAAAAGTAAAACTTGCTACTAGTTTGGTAAAAAGTAAGGCGCCGGATTTATTAATAGATGGCGACATTCAAGTAGATGCAGCAATGGTGCCAAGTGTAGCCAGTAAAAAGGCACCAAATAGTCCATTGCAGGGTGATGCAAATATATTAATATTTCCAAGCCTAGAGGCTGGGAATATAGGTTATAAACTAGTGGAACGTTTGGCCGGTGCTAAAGCAATTGGGCCGATTTTGCAAGGTTTGACTCGTCCCGTTAATGATTTATCACGGGGCTGTAACTTTATGGATATCGCTAACTTAGCGGCAATTACGACTGTTCAGGCTCAACTCTCTAAATAATTATTATGTATTTTTTGGCTGTAAATTGTGGATCATCATCAATTAAGGTTAGCTTAGTTAATCCCGTAACAAATGAGATTTATTTTGATGACAAAGTAGAGAGATTGGAAAAAAATCAATCTAGTGAGATATATGAAAAGTCATTGGCATTATTAATCGATAAAATGATGCAAATAGGTATTATTAAGTCCTTAGATCAAGTCAATTTTGTTTGTCATCGAGTTGTACATGGTGGAGAAAAATACGAGCGGCCTGCCTTAATTAATCGACGTGTAAAAACTGATATTAAAAATTTGTCCGATTTGGCACCACTGCATAATCCATATAATCTAGAAGGAATTAATGCTGCGGAAAAGCTGGTTAAATGCCCTCATTATGCCATTTTTGATACTGCTTTTCATTCAACAATTCCTGAGGAAAATTATTTGTATGCGCTTCCCTACTATCTATATAAAAAGCATGCCGTGCGCAAGTATGGCTTTCATGGAATTAGCCATAACTATATTGCCAATAAGACAATCGAAATCCTGAAGAATAAGCGTGTGCGGTTTATTTCTTGTCACTTAGGCAGTGGGTGTAGTTTAACTGCTATTGCCAATGGGCAGTCTTTGGACTGTTCTATGGGATTTACACCTTTAGAAGGCGTACCAATGTCTACAAGGTCAGGTAGTATTGATGCTGCAATCATTTTTTACCTGCAGCGCAAATTAAAAATGCCAATTGCCGAAATCGAAGATATGCTTTTTCATAAATCTGGTTTGTTGGGACTTTCTGAGTATGCCAGTGATATGCGCGACCTTTTAAAGCCTAACCGTAGTGAAAAAGTTGCAGCTGAGCGTGCGGTCAATTTTTTTGTTTTAAAAGTAGCCAGAATGATTTTTAGTCAGTTCGCTGTACTTGGGAAATTAGATGCAATTGTGTTTACGGCAGGTATGGGTGAAGATTCTGCAGAAATTAGACGAAGAATTTGTGAGCACTTAGCGCCACTTGGTGTAAAGCTTGATGAAGCAAGAAATGAGATCAATAGCTTGCAAATTAGTAGCAAGAGCAGCTTAATTAAGGTACTTGTTATTCCTACAAATGAATCGATGCAAATGGCGAAAAGTACTTATGAATACGTAAAGTAGAAAAACCTACTTGAGCTCTGTAACATAAATTGTTTCGTCATCGGCTACGTATAGTTTTTTATCGTCGATACTCGGACTAAAAGCGGTGATGTTGTTGACCGTAGGGAAGTAGTATTGGCGAACATATTCAATATTCTTTGTTTGCTGATTTTTGTAGTAGAGCATAACTCTATTTTCGGTTGGATCAAGAATGTACAAAAAGCTTTCGTCTTCATTAGTAAAGATTTTAGTTGGATTTTGTGGTGGTACTAATGGTGCATCAACAATAAGGAAGTTGTCAATTTTGCCGCCAAAATATCTTAGAATTTGGTTATTGTCGGTTAAGACATAGATTGAGCCATCAATGGCGATATCTTTAGATGGAGGTAGGGTTGTACTTTGTAAAAATGGTTCTGCTGTACCAAAGCTATCTCTTTTTTTGCTATATTTCCAAATTTGTTTACCCTTGTTATCCAATAAATACATTCTAGATCCAAAGCTGGTGATTGCGGTAGCGCTTTTAAATGCAGCGTCTTCGCTGTCAATAAATTTGGCTAAGCCGTCACTATATTCTAGGATTCTGCCGTTATCGATCATAAAGTAGGCGCTATTGTCTTCAGTTAAAATTGTGGCATCTAGAATTGCATTAGTATCTAATAGATTGATTGGAGTTTTAGTGGCGTCTAAAAGGATTTCAATTAATTCTTGGTTGTTGTAGCCAAATAAGCCTTGGTCAAATTTAAGTAGTCCTTGTAATGGTCCTTTATCGCTAATGTTTTGGATTGAGGTCACTATTTGTGGTTTATCAACAGTAATGACTTCATCAAATTGAAAACGGATGGCTTTGATTTCAGATAGAATTTTGTTGGCTTCGCTACGTACGTATTTGGCGGCCAGTGCTGGTTTTAGTGATTCTTCGGCATTGGATAAAAGAGTTGCGGCTTCCTCTTTATTGGTTTTACTTTGAGCTTTTGCAATTTGAGCTCGGGCGTTGGTCAAAATATCATCATATTGATTAATTGCACTTAATTGAGCACCTCTAGTAATGGCAAATGCTACAATTAGAATGATAAAAATACTAATTACACCAGCTCCGATTTTAACTGATTTTGGTGAAAAATGATTTTCTAACTTTTCTTTGTAGTTTGAAAGGAAGTCGAATCTTGTAATTCTTTTACTGACATTGTGAGGTTCAAGTATGGTCTCAACTTTATGGGCTTCTACGTGATGTGCACTTTGAGATGGAATGAAATTGAAAAAATCGATTAATGATGCCAATGTTTTTTTGATTCTTGTAAAATGGACTACGGTGCGGGTGGTGATGTTTTCCTTTTTCACACTTGCTCCCATGGAGAGATTTGCCGGTAATAAGGAGAATTCGAATGCCAGGGTGCCAATACGTCCAAGTACTTCAGTTGAAAGGTCACTGTCTAATTTATGGAGCACTTCTGGAAGCTTCTGACCATAAAAGTGTCTACCTAAGTCGTTATTACTTATGTATCTAATTAAACGACCTGTGGCAAACAGAACATGGTCCCCCTCTTCTAGTGTGCCGCTGGAAATATTTTTAAATAATTCCTTGCCTGGTTTTACATATCCTTCGGATAAACCTTCGCTAATAATGCTGACGTAGCCTTTTCTAATAAGATAAATCTCGGCATCGTTACATTGGCTAACAAATAGTTCTTGATTTAAAATGGCGCCAATGGCGACATTAAAGTTTTTGAGGATAATTCCTTCTTCTTCTTCCAGTTGAAGGACAAGCATGTTTACTTGCTTTAACGCTTCTTCAAAACGGGTATAGCCATCGGCATGGTCTGTTTGGTAAAAGCTTTTTCGAAATGTTTCGGTAATTGCTTCGGCGATGGTTTCGCCTTCCAGAAATTTATGGAGGATTTCAATAACGATAAAAAAGTTTTCGCGATTGGGGCTAGGAACTAGTGGTTCGCCGGCATAGCTTTCGATAAAGCTGTCCTTTTCCTTACCAATAATACAAAATTCAGTTTTTAAATCTGCCATAGATAGATTATTTATTTACCTTTAGTGCTTTAATAACATATACATTAAGTTCATTTCGTTCAAGATCAACATTAAATTATTAGATTTTATTGACTGCAGATTGAAATGTAAGTACAGTAGTCCCGCTTTAAGTATTGAATTATGTTAGGGAAAACAAGACAACGTCGACGTAAGCGTAAACACGGCTTTCTGAAGAGAATGTCTACTGCTGGCGGAAAAAATGTTATTAAAAGTAGACGTCGAAAAGGTCGAAAGCGCTTAGCTGTTTAGTTGTGTTTCAAAAAAAATATCGACTTAAAAAGTCTGAGCAAATTACACGCGTTGTTAAGAATAGAGCAGGTGTTAAATCCACACACCTGCTTTTGAAATATGTCCCAAGTGATTTGGGGTATTGTCGCGTGGCGATTGGCATTGCGAAACAGTTAAAAATTAAAGGCGTTAAACGCAACCGTTTCCGAAGGCAGCTTGCCCACGCTATAAAGGCTGAGCTAGGGGCAAAAGTCGATGAATTAGGCTATGATTTCTTCTTTATTTTACTTGCAATTCCCGATGCTAAGGTTTATCAAGTATTGCAAAGAGATATAAATTCTTTAATACAAAAATTTGATGGCTGAACAAAAAGATAATAAGCTGATGCGATTTGGCTTTTATTTATTGTTGGCTCTACTATTAGTTAATGTATACAATCTTGTCTTTAAACAGGATAAGCCGGTTGTTGATAACGCTGAGCTACTTCCTATTTCATTAGAGACAGTAAAAACTAGCTATAGTATTGGGTCGGCAGTAAAACTTAAGGTGACAAATAATTCTGATCGTAATTTGAGTCTCGACTACATTTGTCCAGATGCGCCGTTAACAATAATGAAGACGAGCGTAATACCACCGGTGGTTGTTGATAAAGTTGCTAAGCTTGATTGTAAAAACTTAAATGACCCGCTCCTGCATAGTTTCAAATTACCTGCAAATTCTAGTAAAATTCTAGGATATGATTTGTGGACTAGTTCTTTGTTTTCGGAATTAGGTAGTTACAAAATTACCGGTACTTTTACAGTTGGTGGCGATAAATTCCAGGTTAATTCTAACGAGTTCCAGATTAAAGAGCGCGGTTTTTTAAGTTCAATTTGGTATTACGTTTTATATCAGCCTTTTTACAATTTCTTGGTTCTATTAATTCAAATAGTCCCTGGGTATAGTCTAGCTGCTGGAATTATTATTTTGACAATTATTGTTCGCTTGATTTTGTTGATTCCCTCTCAAAAAGCTTTACGTTCTCAAAAACAGTTACAAGAGGTGCAACCTAAACTTGAGGAAATTAAGCGAAAATACAAGGGTAACCAACAAAAAATAGCTGAGGAAACAATGAAGGTTTGGAAAGAACATAAGGTAAATCCAATGGGTAATTGTCTGCCGCTATTGATTCAATTTCCAATTTTGTTAGCTTTATTTCATGTAATTAGCGATGGGGTTAACATAGGTACTGCTACTGTTTTGTATGATTTTTTAAGTAATTTTAGTTATAGCAGTTTAAATACTGTTTTATTAGGCATACTGCCTCTTACTCAAAAAAATGTCATTGTCTTACCTTTGATAGTGGGTGGGCTACAATTTATTCAAATGAAGTTATCGTTTAGTGCAAAAAAGAAGACGGACAAGCCAAAGAAGGATGTGGCGCCAGCTGGGATAGATCTTGGGGCGACACAAGGCTTGATGACTTACTTTTTGCCTGTTATGATTGCTGTGTTTACGGCGTCAGTTCCAGCGGGTGTAGGTTTGTATTGGGGAACATCGACTTTGTTTGCAATTGGTCAGCAAATTGTTATAAATAAAGAGAGCAAAAAAAAGACGCAAAGTGTAATTGAGGCAGAAATTGTCAAAGAGGATAAGAAGAAGTAGATTGTGCTTTTTCACTACTATTATTATTTGATTCCACATTTGTTATGGAAGATACAATTCAAGAAATATTTGAAAATCTATTAGTTGCCCTTAATATTGGCTTTGCACATACCGAGGTCACTATTGAAAAGGATCGAGATGGTAACGATTACTATTACTGTAATGTTTCCGCCAAAGATGCGTCTCAATTAATTGGAAAAAGAGGACGAACTTTACAAGCACTGCAGCATGTATTAAAATTGATTGTCTTTAAAAGACTGGATAAACCAATTGGTATAATGATTGATGTTGATGGTTACAGAAAGAGACAGGAAGAAAGTGTAATTGAGATTGCAACTAGATATATCGATAAGCTGAGAGCAACAGGTGAAAAACAAGCTCTGCCCCCCATGTCACCTTACTTTCGCAGACTAGTGCACTTACATTTAGTAGAGCCAGAGTTTGAAGACCTCACAACAACAAGTGAAGGTTATGGCGATTATCGGCATGTTGTTATCCTTAAGGCATAAGTTTCGTAATACTATTTAAAAATAACTTACGATGAAGACAAAAAAATACGCACAGATCGGTGGAGCGCTAATAGCAATTATGCTATTTAACACAGTTGCATTTGCTTTTGATGATTTGCCAGATGCACATAAGGCAAAAGTTGCAGTAGATTATCTTGTAGATCAAGGCTGCCTTAAAGGTTACGATGATAATACGTTTAGACCAGATAACAACGTTTCTCGCGTAGAAAGTTTAAAAATTGTATTAGCGTGCCTCGACTTAAAAGAGCTTACACAATTTGGAGAATTTATTTTAAACAAGGATGATACACTTAATGTTGGTGGTGTTACTACGGTTATCAGTACTGACAATACAGCGGTATCGTATGTTAAGCATATTAGGTTCCCAGCTCCAGCCGATGATGAAAAAATGCAATTTAAGGATATTGATTTGGAAGACTGGTATATCCCCTATTTACAAGAGTCTATTCATCGTGATTTGGTAAGAGGTTATGTAGATGGAACTATTAAACCTCAGCAACAGGTATCTTTAGCCGAATTACTAACAATTTTGATGCGTGCCGCTAAAGCAAAAAACCCTGACATGGTTGTAAATTTAAGTTTATTACCAAGTTACATTGCTGAAAGTGAATGGTATGCAGAAGGCATTGCCTTTGGTTTAGAACAAAAATTGATTGGTGTTGAAGAAGGTAAAAGGTTAGCACCATTTTATAATTTAAATCGTGGTGAAGCGGTTATTATTGTTTATAACTACATTGTTTTAGGTAAGAAAATTGCCGGTGAGCCAGTGCCTACAACTACTACCACAACTGAAACACAGATAGTAGCTGCTACAAATGTTAATAGCAGTTTACTTGATTTTACGGAGTCTGGTGTCGCTAGTTATTATGGCTATGGTGTGGATGGTAGCAATACTGCTTCCGGCGAAAAACTAGATGTAAATGCTTATCAAGTTGCGCATAAAACTTTGCCTTTTAATTCAGTGGTTACAATTACTAACCCGGCGAATGGTAAATGGGTAAAAGCCAGAGTAATTGACCGAGGTCCCCACATTGATGGTCGTATTGTGGACTTAACACCGTCGGCCTTTGAGGCGATTGCGGATTTAAGTGCTGGTGTTGTTAAAGTTGATCTAACTGTGGATTCTGTACCTAATTCCTAACCTTATTTAAATGAATTTGCGTAAAAGACGTTCATTATCTTTGGAGGTTGAATCTGCTGTAAAATATTTACATTTTGGTTTACTGACGATTATTGTTGGCGCTTCGCTAGTTTTTTTATACAATTTTAGCCAGGCATCGGTAAAGGGTTATGAGGTTAGTAAACAAGAAGTGGACATTGAGCAGGCAGAGGATCTTAATCATAAATTAAAGATGCAAACTTTGGAGGCACAGTCTTATGAAAAAATTGAAGCCTCTCTGATATTTAAGAATATGGTAACACCAGATAATGCTAATTATATTGAGTCTAGGTTAAATCGCTTAACTCGAAAGTAATTTACTGTTATATTACGTGTAACTTTTTATAATATAATTAAATTTTATGGCTGAAGAAAATACACAAGGTGGCACGGGTAAGGATGGTGCTCCGCAAGGCAATCCTGCTCGTAACTATCAGGTTCACATTAACGAAGACAATCGTGCCGGTGTTTATGCTAATGCCGTATCGGTGCATGTAAATCGGAATGAGGTCGTTTTGGACTTTGGTTACATTCAACCTGGCCAACAACAAGGGCAAAATCGTATTGATGTCATTTCTCGTGTTAATTTGAATCATCAAGTTGCGCGTTCATTTATGACATTGTTACAAGATGCTATTTTAGATTTTCAAAATCGTGTTAAGGAGGCAGACGGTGCTCAAGCCAGTGATACTCAGCCTCAACAATAAATTCACTCTTGACTATTGAGTAAATATAATTAAAGTGCTAATACTTTGTAATTAAATTTTGAGCAATGACTAATCGATCATCAAGCCATCAGCACTGTTTAGTTGGGAAAAAGTTTCCTAAATCTAAATTAAGAAAGCGTCATAATAAGTCGCTTGCGACTGTACGACGTGAAGAACGTAGAGAAGACCAAAATAAAAGAATTGAAGTAGCTCGTGCAGCTCTTTAGTTAGCGGTTTCTTCTGCACTTTCAAAAATAAATATGCAACATAAAAAAAGTTTTTTTAGTAATAAAATAAGAAAAAGTACTGAATCTGCAAAAACTGGCAAGTATCAACAAAGGACTAAAAGAACTAAAATTCGTGGGCAAAGAGGTCGTAAGCTAATTGCCACAAGCTTTAAGGCGAAGTTAACGCATAAGACTTCGCTTTATTTGTATTTAGTGTTTGGCTTGGGGTTGGTTTTAGCATTTGTTTATTTTGTATTTTTAACTCCTACCTTAAGGGTCAGCCGTATTGATCTATTTGAGGGTGAGGTTGAGAGCCAAAATGTGGCTTATAAACAAGTAGCTGCCGGCTTGAGGGGAAAAAATTTACTTTTACTTAGCAATAGTACAATTATTGAGAAGTTTTTAAAGGCTAATCCACGAATAAAAAATATGGTGATAAATAAAGATTATCCACATAATTTAAAAATTGTTTTATCCGAGAGTCCCCTTGCTGCTAATCTAATTGTAAAGAATGGAAAAGTTGAAAAAAAGTTCATTGTTAATGAACAAGGTATTGTGTCTAAATTTGATGAATTTAGTGATAAGTTGCCAACTATTTATATGGAAACGGACCACTTCCCTGTTGCAAATGAAGAGTTTTTGACCATTGATCTTTTAAATAATTTGCTGACTGCAATTGATTATTTTGTAGAAATGTTAAACATTAGAGTAAATCAAATTAATTATTTACTAGTTGCCAAAGAAGCTCATATAATTACAGAGAAAAATACCGCTATTTGGCTTGATTTAGATAAAGATTATAAGCATCAAATAGAGAAATTAAAGGATGTAATCCCTAAAGTTAATTTATACGAAGAAGAGTTTGCATATGTAGATTTGCGGATTTCGGGAGTAAATAGTGATAAGATTATCTTTAAAAGGCGGTAGAGGGTTGAATTTCGCTAAATGTTATGTTATTATTTGTAGATATGTATTTACAAATATGACTTTTCACAAGAAATTAGCTTTGATTCAGGAGATGGTAGACAATGCAATGTCTAGCATAAGGTCTGCACAAACGTTGTTAAATGAATTAGTTGGTAAGGAAAGTAGCCAAACAGCTTTGGAGCTTAAATTAGCTTCTGTGGCGACTAGAACTATTCCTGAAGATGATGCTCCGGTATATGTAGGTATATTTAATGGTGAGCGAATGATGACAAATGAGGGTGAGGATTACCCTGTACCAGCAAATTATGCTAGTAAATCTAAGCTTGTCGAAGGCGATGAACTTAAATTAATTATTGCAGATGATGGTCGCTTTATTTATAAACAAATTGGACCAGTGGATCGTGATCACGTTGTTGGCACTTTAGTTAAAGAAGATGAACGTTATAAGGTTTTAGCCAATGGAAAAGCTTACAATGTTTTAATGGCTGCAGTTACATATTACAAAGCCGAAATTGGTGATAAAATCACATTGCTTGTGCCAGCTAACCAAGAATCGCTTTGGGGTGCAATTGATAACGTGATCCCTGTTGAGGATTTTATTGATGACTCTAAAGACGAAGAAGACGTTTTTTAGTTTAAAGATGGTAAAATAAAATATAATGTGTTATTTAGACATTTGCATTTTTAATGTTTTTGAATGTTTAGATGGGCAGAGATTAAAAAACCGTTTTTTTGTTTAGCACCAATGGAAGGCTATACAGATTCGGCTTATCGCCGCTTGATTAAGTCTGTGTCGCCGGAGGTAATTTGTTATACTGAGTTTACGTCTGCAGATGGATTAAAGTATGGTAGTTCTCGTAGTTTTCAGAAAATTGAATTTACGGAAGAGGAAAAACCGTTAATTGTGCAGGTATTTGGTCAAAAAGTTGAGCATTTTGTCGAAGTTGCCAAGGTGATTGAGAGCATGGGAGCGGCGGGTATAGATATAAATATGGGATGTCCATCGAAAAAGGTTGTTGGTTCTTGTCATGGATCAGCATTATTTAAGCACCCCGCGTTAGCTCAGGAGATTGTTCATGAAATGCAGAAAGTGGTGGATATTGATGTTTCGGTTAAGATGCGGGTGGGCTTTGATCATTATGATGAAGCTGAGTTTTTGAGCTTTATTAAGGGTTTGGAAGCAGCGGGTCTAAAGGCACTTGCAATTCACGGGCGCACAACTAAACAGGCATATACAGGACTGGCTAATTGGGATCCGGTTTATTTGGCTAAGGAGCATTTAAGTATTCCTGTGATTGGCAATGGTGATATTACGAGTGGGAAAGTGGCAGCGGAAAAGTTGAAGAATTTGGATGGACTTATGGTGGGACGAGCTAGTTTTGGGAATCCTTGGATTTTTAAAGAAATAATGAGTTATTTAAATGGAGAAGAATATACAGCGCCAACGAATTTGGTGGATAAAATTCCGGTAATTTTGAGACAAACGCAGTTTTCGGTTGAGCATAAAGGGGAGAAAGTTGGGATTATGGAGATGCGTAAGCATTTGGCGAATTATATTAAGGGAGTGCCCGGGGCAGCTGAGTATAGGTTTAGGCTGGTGAGAGTTGAGACTTTTAAGGATGTGCAAGCCATACTGGCAGAGATTGAGAGGGACTTGGGTGGACTTGGGGGGGCTCTTTAAACTAATCGGGTAAATTTTTAGTTAGGCACTCCCAACTTGTTGGAAAGTTTGAGTTTGCAGCTAAGTTAGCAGGTATGAACCGTAAGTCAGTTGAAGATAAACCACTTTTGAAAGCCAAAAAACAGACCCAGCATGTTGGGAATTTGAGACGGTCACCTTTAAGATTGATCAAAAAACAGCACTGGAATTTCGTAAATTCCAGCAGAAGCTATAAAAAGAGCCAAATTTAGGTTGACCAAAGCCAATTTTTCTCTATAATCAACGTGCTTTAAAGGGACGTGCTGTTTGTAGCGGCGGTTTTGGACCTTGAGGCGTTAATAAAACTAACAGCTACAATCTTTTATTATGACTGATTCAGACAAACTTATTACGATGGAGGAGTTATTAGAATCCTCGCCTTTACTAGTGGTTCCGGAACCGGGGCAACTTATTGATGGTACCGTTATTACGGTATATAAAAACCGAATCCTTGTTGATTTGGATGGTGTGTCTACTGGTTTAATTTCGGGTAAGGAAACACATGATAGCCATGACACAATTAAGTCAATTCAACCTGGCGATACTGTGTCTGCTTTTGTACTTGAAAGTGAAAATGATGAAGGTTTAACCGTTTTATCACTACGGAAGGCGAGCCAAAAGAAAACTTGGCAACGTTATGTTGATGCATTTGATAATCAAGAGGTTATTAAAGTTAGAGTTATTGAGGCTAATAAAGGTGGTCTATTGCTTGAAACTGATGGTATTAAGGGCTTTATCCCTGTATCTCAATTGGCGCCAATGCATTATCCACGTGTAAACGGAGCTGATAGTGCTAAGATTTTGGCTAGACTACAAAAACTTGTAGGTGTTGAGTTAGAGTGTCGTATTATCAATATTGATAACGATACCGGTAAATTGGTTCTTTCTGAAAAAGCGGCATACCGTGAAAAACGTAACAAAGCGTTGGATGGTGTGGCTGTTGGAACTGTTGTTACCGGTGAAATTAGCGGTGTAGTTAACTTTGGTATTTTCGTTGCCTTTAGTGGTCTTGAAGGACTTGTACATATTTCTGAAATTGCTTGGGGGCACGTTAAAGACCCGGCCGATTACGGTAAATTGGGTGAGCCTGTTGAGGTTAAAGTTATTGGTATTGAAGGTGAGAAGATTAGTTTAAGTATGAAACAACTATCTGAAGATCCTTGGGCAAAAATTGCTAGCAAATATAAGGAGGGTGATGTTGTTGAAGGTAAGATTAATCGTTTAGAAGACTTTGGTGCATTTGTGGAGATGGAAGATGAAATTAACGGTTTGATTCATATTAGTGATTTTACCGAAGATGAAAATGAAGATATTTCTAAATATGTACAGGTTGGCGACAAAGTTAGGGCCAAGGTTATTGTTGTTGATACTGACAACCGACGAATTGGACTTTCGACTATGGAACTAACTAAGTTAGATGGCACTGTTGTTAA
The DNA here is from genome assembly GCA_002788755.1 of Candidatus Peregrinibacteria bacterium CG_4_9_14_0_2_um_filter_41_14. GTDB lineage: Bacteria > Patescibacteriota > Gracilibacteria > UBA1369 > UM-FILTER-41-14 > UM-FILTER-41-14. Next base: position 4,144 of record PFRW01000063.1, on the reverse strand, counting down.
GATGGAGCCTAAAGCCAAGAAAGAAGATAAAAAAGAAGCAAAGAAAGAGGCTAAAACAGAAGAAAAGAAAGAGGCTAAAACAGAAGAAAAAGCTTCTGGTTCTGTAGAGTCTTTAGAATTAGGTGAAAAAGTGACAAAAAGTTTAATCGATGCTGGCTTTAAAATGGCAGAAGATATTAAGAAGGCTTCCGATGAGGAAATACAAGCGGTTGATGGTATTGGACCGGCGGCTGTAAAGAAGATTCGTGAGGCTTTGAGTTAATCCTGTAAAGTCAAAATTTCCAAATTTAAAGGGGTGAGTGTTTACTCTCGCCCCTTTTTTGCTAAACTGGGATTACATTAAGTTAAATATATGAATTCATTTGATAAAGCATACAAACAATTAAACGAGCAGCAAAGGCAAGCAGTTGACTTCATTGAGGGGCCCGTAATGGTTTTGGCTGGACCCGGTACAGGTAAAACACAGATTTTAGCGTTGCGGATTGCCAATATCTTAAAGCAAACCCAGATGAGTCCGCAAAATATCCTCGCTTTAACTTTTACAGAAAGTGGTGTCATTGCCATGCGTGAGCGTTTGGTGAAGTTTATTGGGAATGCGGCCTATTATGTGCAAATTCATACGTTCCATTCATTTTGTAATAGCTTTATACAAGAGTATCCACAATATTTTCATACAACAAAAGAACTATCGCTCTTGGTTGATCTAGATCGAATTGAACTAATAAGGGAAGCCATTTTGGCATCGAAATTAGAGCATTTAAACAGTATGCATGATCGATTTTATTATTTAAATGCGATTAGTCATACAATTAGTGATTTAAAAAGAGAAAACATTACACCTAGTGGCTTTACAAAATTGTTACTGAAAGAGCATGAAATTTTACAACAGAAGGTTGAGGACGGTTCGCTAAAGGAAGAAAGTGCCGCTTATAAGTTGGAGCTTAAGAATTTGCAAAAAAATAAAGATTTGGCGAGAGTGTATGCAAAATTTACCGAATTGATGAAAGTGCGCGGTTTATACGATTATGACGATATGTTGCTTTTTGTTTTGGATGCGTGGGAGCGTGAGCCGGTGCTGCTGGCTTCGTGTCAGGAAAAGTACCAGTATTTTTTAGTAGATGAGTATCAAGATACAAATAGTGCGCAAAACCAGTTATTGTTTAATTTGGCGGCATACTTTGAAGTGCCGAATTTATTTGCCGTTGGTGATGATGATCAGGCAATTTATCGATTTCAGGGGGCAAGCGTTGAAAATTTGTTTATCTTTTTAAATAAGTTCCCCGATGCACAAAAAATTAATCTAAAGACGAACTATCGAAGTACTCAGTTAATTTTAGATGCGGCACACAGCGTAATTGTAAATAATAATGTACGGGTGAAGGAAGAGGGGCATAAGCTGCTAGCGCATAATGAAGCCGAAAAGAAGCCTCTCGATTTTATGCAGTTTTTGCAGGGGGAGCAGGAAAATGAGTTTATTGTGACTGAGGTACAAAAACTTAAAGCAGAAGGTGTTCCTTTATCAGAAATCGCAATCATTGTGCGAGAAAATAAGGACTTATTAGACATTTCGGAATCGCTGGGAGTGGCAGGTATTGCAAATTATTCTCATGTTGTTTCTAATATTTTAGAGATGGATTTTACAAAGGCAATTATTGATTTTTGGCGACTTTTAGTTAATCCGTCTGACGATAGGCTATTTGTGAAAGTTGTAAATCAGCCTTGGAGTATTGTTAGTAAATTAAATTTTTACAAACTGTCTCGGGAGCGTGGTTGGGATGATCATTATTTTGATATAATAATTAATGGTAAGGAGGCTGAGTGGCAACGGTTTTTGGATTTAGTTTTGGATATACAAAGGCAGGAAAAGCAAATCAATTTATTGCATTTTGCAAAAAGTTTTTTAACAATGACGGATATTGATTTGTGGCTTAAAGCTCAACCCCATAAGTTATCGCTTTTGCGGCAGTATATTACGTTAATCAATTATATTGAAAAGAGCATGCAAAGGGATCCAAATCTGAGCTTAGAACGCTTGTTAGAAGTAATCGATTTAATGATTGAGTATAAGTTACCGGTTAATGAACAACCTTGGTCTCCTAAAACCGAAATGGTGCAATTAATGACCGCACATGGATCAAAGGGACTTGAATTTGATTATGTTTTTCTGCCAAAACTTTATAATGGTAAGTGGGGTAATAAAACCGTGCGCAGTTTGTTAAAGTTGCCGGAACATATTTTGGAATTAACTTCGGAAACAGAGAAAGAACCGAATGAAGATGAACGACGCTTGTTTTATGTGGCATTAACTCGAGCACGAAAACATGTTTATTTAACACAGGCGGAACATTATCATTATCACGGTGTGGATAAAGAAACCTTGCCTGCATTGTTTTTAAATGAAATTGATGATGAATATTTGTCTAAATCATTAACAGGAGACACTTTGCTGGATGAAACTGAGCTAGTGAGCTTACTAGAAAAAAAATTGTTAGTTGTGCCAGAAAAAATTCATACAGCGGCGGAGCAAAATTTCTTAGCTTCAATATTGGCGGATTTTAGAATGAGTCCGACTTCATTATATGCTTGGCAGCAGTGCCAGCGGCGGTTTTTTTACCAGTATATTTTGCGTTTGCCGGCTGAATACTCCCCTCACCTACAGTTAGGGATTGCTGTACATTCAGCTTTAGAGCGATTTTTTATCGATTTTAAGATAGGAAAAAATGTCGATGCTGAGACTTGTGTAAAATATTTTATGGAACGTTTGGATAAGCAAATTTTAGATCCCGCGGATCGCGAAATGTTGGCGGAAGAAGGCACAACTATATTGCGAGCTTGGGTAGACAATTATCAGAATAGTTTTGTGAAGCCATTATTTTTGGAATATAATTTTGGAGTGCATAATTTACAACTGGATGGAGTGCCGCTAACAGGTAAGGTTGATAAAATTGAGCAAATTGGTAAAGAAGGTAAAGTTGTGCGATTGATTGATTATAAAACGGGCTCGGCAAAAAGTGAAAATGCTATAATGGGTAAAACTAAAACGGATGATGGGCATATTTACCAACAGTTGGTTTTTTATAAACTAATGGCCGATTTGGATCAACAATTTACCTACGCGGTTAAGGAGGTGCAAATTGACTTTATTAAGCCAAGAAGCAGTGGCAAGTTAGCAAGGGTGAGTTTTGAGATCCCTCAAATTGCTGTAGATGATCTTAAAAAACAAATAGTCCAAGCCTATGAAGAAATAAAAGCGCTTAGGTATCCTTTAAATGATGCCAAATGTAATTGCAAAGGCCAGTGCGAATGGTTGATTTAGAAAAGACGTTTACAATGAGCCAATATTGCTATAAATTGGCTGCACTTAATAATAGTATTAGATATGCAAATTGCTGATTTGGCAAAAAAGTTGGATCTTAGTGAAAATGAGCTCAGAATTAGAGTTGGAGATCTTGGGTTTGAAATGGGTCCGGAGGATACAGAAATCGAAGATGATTTAGCTGATTTATTAATCGATGAATTAGACGGTGAAAAAACAGAAGCGGAATTGGCAGGTGTTGTAATTGAAGAACAGCTCGAAAGAGAAATTGTGCGAAGTCAGCGTAAACAGGCGCTAACTAGCACCAAGGAGCCAGTAAAAAAAGTTAAAGCCGAAGAAGCAAAGTCTAAAGGTGTTTTAGTAGAGCTGCCTGAAGTAATTTCTGTAAAAGAGTTTTCTGAAAAGGTGGGAATTAATGCAGCTCGTGTAATTGGAGAATTGATGAAAAATGGAATTTTGGCAAATATTAATCAACAAATTGATTTTCAGACAGCACAAATTATTGCAGATGAGTTTGGAGTTAAGGTAAAGAAAAAGCGCGTTGAGTCAGAGTATACCCAGATTTTAGAGAGAAATTTGGATTCGCTATTGATGGAAGATGATCCTACCGATTTAGAAGAAAGACCACCAGTAATTAGTGTAATGGGTCATGTGGATCATGGTAAGACTTCTTTATTGGACGCTATTAGGCATGCAGATGTAGTTTCTACGGAATCTGGGGGTATTACACAGCATATTGGGGCTTATCAAGTTGTCCACAATAAAAAGAAATTAACTTTTTTAGATACACCTGGTCATGAAGCATTTACGGCAATGAGAGCACGTGGG
>PFRW01000001.1 GCA_002788755.1 Candidatus Peregrinibacteria bacterium CG_4_9_14_0_2_um_filter_41_14 | reverse complement strand
TTCCCCGCAAACTAACATATACTAACCACGGTTTAAAAATTCACCATGTTACACATTCCAACATACATATTACAAGTTGCCACACAAGGCTCCCTCCTAAGCACAATCGACGATTCAAGCTTAATCGATCTAATTAACCGTGGCATTGCCTACGCCCTAATTATTGCGGGAATCCTTTCTGTTATCTTTATTTTTTACGGCGGCATTTCCTTTATTTTATCCGGCGGCCAAGAAGAAAAAATCAAACAAGCCGTCAGTACAATTCGCTATGCCATTATCGGACTTATTGTCACCATTTTATCTGTAATTATTGTAAACGCAGTTGGTCGCTTCATTGGCCTCAATACAATCGATTACTTAAGCTTTAACGAAATCATCCACGTCATCCAACAAATATCCGACGACATCCGTGGCGGCGGCAATGGTGGCTCCACCCGCACCCTAAATTAATTTAAATGTTTCCGTGCCCTTTCAAAAAAAACTAGACCAATACAAAAACAAATACCTTTTAGTTGACGGCATGGCCATGGTGTTTCGGGGCTTTTACGCCATTCCCCGCTTAACGTCGGCAGACGGCAAACCAACAAACGCCGTTTATGGTTTCTTCTTAATTTTGATCAACCTAATCAAACAAATCCAACCCACTCACATCGTTATTTGTTTCGATCGTCACGAAGTCACAAAACGTAAAGAAGAGTACACCGAATACAAAGCCACCCGCACCAAAGCCCCCGATGAGCTCTATCAACAAATCCCATACATAAAAGAGGGCATTGCCGCCTTCAACTTTAACTTAATCGAAAAAGCCGGTTACGAAGCCGACGACCTCCTCGCCACCATCGCCTGTGAAAAAGCCGTCCCCGACACAATCAACATTATCTACACCGGCGATCTAGACCTTTTACAGTTAGCCGACCACTACGTCAAAATCCTCACCCCTCACAATCAAAAACAGGGCATCCTAATGGGGTCAAAAGAAGTACAAGAAAAATACGGCTTCACCCCAGATCAAATCCCCGACTACAAAGGCCTCCACGGCGACCCCTCCGACAACCTCCCGGGCATTAAAGGCATCGGCAGCAAAACAGCCACAAAACTTCTCGCAGAATACAAATCTTTAGAAAACATCTACACCCATCTCGACGACCTAACGCCAAAAATGCGAGAGAAATTCGAAGAACACAAAGAAATGGCGTTCATGTGCAAAAAAATGGCCACTCTCCACACCAACCTTAGCTACGAAACTCCAAAAACAAACTTCGAAGTTCAACATATAGACTTAACTAAAGGAACCGAATTCCTAAACAACTACTCTCTTCGCACACTAGCTACCAAAATTCCCGAACTACAATCACTCCTCAAAATTGAAAACCAAGACCCTTCACAATTAGACTTGTTCACTTTTGTTGAACAGTAAAATCAGTCTTGTACACATTTTGTGGACAAAAATCGTTAGCTTTACCATGTTTCCAAACTATGAAAACCTGTTTTACAGACATCTAAAATATTTGACGCAATTAGCCTTGAACAAGGAAAAAAGCCAGCATATAGTGAACAATGAATTTGCACGCCCCTACTCTACCCAGCTATAATTGAACAATTTCGTTTGTCAAAACTTGGGGTCGTTGCTAAGCTTCTATTCCCTATAACAATCAATCCTTCATGGCACGACAACGCATAATCGCCAGTATCGATCTAGGTAACGCCAAAATTCGCACCGTCGTTGGTACCATTGATGAAAAAACAGGTCTTCCACTTATTATTGGTGTAGGGATCTCACCTGCTCATGGCCTCCGCCGTGGCATGGTTATCGATGTAGAAGAGGCAATCAACTGTATCTCCGCCTCATTAGAAGATGCCGAACGGATGGCTGGTGAACCAATCCATCATGTTTTTGTAGGTATTGGCGGCACACATATTGAATCATCAAACAGCAAAGGCGTAATTGCCATTTCCCACCCAAATAACGAAATTCTGGAACAAGATATTGATCGTGTACTGGAAGCGGCACAAGCCGTTTCTATTCCATCAAATCGCAGCATTTTACGCATCATTCCAAAAAGCTTTACAGTTGATGAACAACGCGGCATTAAATACCCAGTTGGCATGAGCGGAATCAGACTAGAAGTTGATGCCCACATTTTAACAGGCCTTTCTCCCGCCATTAAAAACCTCGAAAAATGTATCCTCCAAGCCGGTGTCGACATTAACGACCTAATCCCAAGCGTCATCGCCGCACCCGAAGCAATCTTATCCAAAAGACAAAAAGAACTAGGCGTAGTCCACATCGATATCGGACACGGTGGCACTTCTGTAGCCGTTTACGAAGAAGGCACACTGCTTCATACCGCAATTGTCCCAGTTGGTGGCGAAAGCGTAACTAACGACATTGCCATCGGCCTTCGCACTGCTATTGATACCGCCGAAAAAGTTAAAATCGAATACGGCACCTGTATGCCCGACGACATCCCCGACCGCGAAATTATCGATCTCTCCCTAATGAGCAAAACCGATCTTCAACAAATCCCTCGCAAACATTTATCTGAAATTATTCAAGCCCGTTATCATGAGTTGTTTATGTTAGTTAAAGAAGAACTAAAAGCAGTTCATCGTGATGGCATGTTGCCTGCCGGCGCTGTCTTAACCGGCGGTGGTGTAAAAATTCCCGGCATTATCGACCTAGCCCGCGAAACATTAAACTTACCTGTTCAAATCGGCTTCCCTCAAAATTTCGAGGGTGTCGTTGATAAAATTGATGATCCTTCCTACGCAACCGCCATCGGACTCCTTATTTGGGGCTCTCGATTCGAAGGCGCCGGCAGAGGTCTCGGACTGGACTTAAAAAATATCGATTTCTCTAAAGCCTTTAACCAAGCAAAATCCTGGGTTAAAAGTTTATTGCCATAAGGTCTACAAAAACAAAAAATAAAAATCTGCTAGACACTTAACCACTTACTTTCCATGGCACAACAAGATCAAAAAAATCAGAACGAAGACGTTCTCCGCAATATATTTTCCAGCACTAAAAAAAGCCGAAAATCTATGGAGATCACTCCAGAAGTTACCCCAGTCGCTCGCATCAAAGTTATCGGTGTTGGTGGTGGTGGTTCTAATGCTGTAAACCGAATGATTCGCGCCAATTTACAAGGCGTAGAATTTATTGCCGTTAATACAGATGCGCAGGCTTTATACCATTCCGAAGCCGAAATCAAAATCAACGTTGGTAAAGCTACAACTCGCGGTCTTGGTGCCGGTAGCAATCCCGAAGTTGGTCGTCAATCAGCCGAAGAAAGCTCGGAAGAAATCAAGAGCGCACTAGAAGGTGCCGACATGATCTTCATTACATGTGGTCTAGGCGGTGGTACCGGAACAGGTGCCGCACCAGTAATTGCCGAAATTGCCAAAGAACTTGGTATTCTAACCGTTGGTGTTGTTACCAAACCATTCACTTTCGAAGGTCCTCGACGTAAACAACAAGGTGAAGAAGGTCTAGAAAGCTTCAAAGACAAAGTTGACACCCTCATCACCATTCCAAACGATCGTATTCTTTCCATCATCGACAAAAAAACCCCAATCACCGAAGCCTTCACCGTTGTAGACGATGTACTTCGCCAAGGTGTCCAAGGTATTTCCGACCTAATTACCATCCACGGTATGATCAATGTGGATTTCGCCGATGTTAAAACCGTCATGGAAAACGCCGGTTCCGCTTTAATGGGAATTGGTTACGGTTCCGGTGAAAATCGTGCTTCCGAAGCTGCCAAAGCCGCAGTAGCAAGCCCCCTTCTTGAAATGGATATCGAAGGTGCCAAAGGTATTCTCTTCAACATTACCGGCGGTAACGACCTAAGTATGTTCGAAGTAGACGAAGCCGCTCGTATTATTACCGAAGCCGCCGATCCCGATGCCACAATCATCTTTGGTGCCGTCATTAACGAAAACTACACAGGCGAAATCAAAATCACCGTTGTTGCCACCGGTTTTGACGAAAACACCAAAAAACATCCACACAACAATCAAGGCTTATCATTCGCCAACAAACCAATCAACCAATTCCAACCAAATCAACCGCAAACTAGCGAAAACGAATTAGATATCCCCGCCTTCATTCGTAAAAAAATGGAATAACTAACTATTATGCTTAGTGCCATCCAACAAAGCCAAGCCTGGTTCGACTTTCAGAACCAGCTTCCCAACCGACAAGCTTGGCAATTGGATGGTTTTTTTGTTTACAAACTTTCCGTCAAAAAAAATCTACATTTCCTCTATCTACCAGGCCTAAACGCCCATCCGCCCAAAGACTTTTGGCACAAACTTCAAAAACTGGCCAAAGACCAAAACTGCGCCTTTTGCCATATCGAACCATACCGCCCAACCACCGAACCACCCCTAGCCCCCATCGGCGCCACCAAACTTTCTCCATTTCATTATATCGAAACATGGACACGTTATTTAGATTTATCCCTCACCGAAGAAGAGCTGCTCGCCCAAATGAAAAGCAAAGGTCGCTACAATCTTAACCTGGCACAAAAAAAGGGAATCACCATTAAAACAGAAACCAACATCGACAACTTTTACAACCTTCTCGCCGCTACAACCGAACGCGACGGTTTTGCCGGCCACCCCAAAACTTACTACCAAACCATGCACCAAACCCTAGGCGACCAACATTGCCGTATTTGGACCGCATTTTACAACAACACCCCCGTTGCCAGTATTATTGCTACATTTTTTGAGGAAACCGCCACCTACTACTACGGCGCCTCCTCAAACGAACACCGCAACCTCATGGCCCCTTACCTAATTCAATGGGAAGCCATAAAATACGCAAAAGCTAACGGCTGCCTTTACTACGACTTTATGGGCATCGAACCACCCGAAGCAGTCAAACACCCGCTCGCCGGCGTTAGTCGCTTTAAAGCGCAATTTGGCGGACAAGTAATTCAATTCCAACCCGCCACAGACCTTGTATATTCCAAGCTGCAATATTATCCTTACTACATCTACAAAGTGATCAAATAATCATGCTCGAAATTGTCATCGGCGAAAATCAACTCGTCCTCCGTGAAAAAGCCAAACCCGTCGAAAGAATCACCAAAGACATCAAAAAACTGGCCAAAGAAATGGAACACACCTTAATCCAAGCCAAAGGCCTCGGCATCGCCGCCCCCCAAGTAAACCACGGCATCCGCCTCTTTTTAGCCTACCTTAACTACAACACCCCCAAAGAACGTCTCGAAATTTTCATAAACCCCGAAATCACCTACCTCTCCCCCCAAACCAACATCCAAGAAGAAGGCTGCCTCAGCCTCCCCAACCGTTTCGGCAACGTCCAAAGATCCACCGAAGTCACCGTCACCTACACAAACCTCAAAGGCCAACCCCTAACCCTAAACCTAAAAGACATGGACGCCCGCGTCGTCCAACACGAAACCGACCATCTAAACGGCATTCTCTTTATTGATAAAGAAGTTAATCGAAAGGAGCATCTACGGCTTTAGTCACGAAATTCCCACCCAACCAAAACATTAGACTTATCAAAACTACATAAAACTCGCCCCAGGTTTTGCCCTTTTTCATCTGCTAAATACAACATTACGACAGTCACACCAGTCTCACTAGATTTCACATTCTTTTTTAACGTTTCCATAAACTTTATAATACTTAATGGCACACTAACACAAGCATTCGTCCCACCATTAATCACATCTTTTCCTGTTTTCTGTAATAAATTTTGAAATCTTTTTACCGCTAACTCCGACTCAGTCAAGCCTTCACCACCAAAAAATAAAACTCCTTTAGCAATTAAGCCTCGAATTCCACCTACTTCCTCATCAACTGCAACTGGCTCAAGGGTACCTTTACTTTCTTTCAACATTTTTCGAAATTCAGCAGCTGAATACTGTTGCGTATCAGGTCTCTTAGGAGCTTCACTCATGCATAAAAATTAAAATCCCCAACAATATAACAAAAAACCGAACTTAGTCAAATCGTCTACTCATTCTCACCTATAAACTTCCAATCAACAACTTCAATACCATCCTTTTCACTATCATTAAAAACACACATTACTTCTCCCATCTTAAAACCATCCTTATTATATATAATAATATTTGTCTGAAATTTCGCCACCCTCCTTATCCGCTTACTAACTAATACAGCCATATGCTCTTCAAAATCATCAGCCACCACACCTTCGCCATTCAACGCCCTCACCAAAAATGCATTAAATTTCACCCCAAGCTCTACTAATCTAATACGATTATTAGTTGCTTCACTTGAATCTTTTACGTCTACCGCTCTCGCTAAGCCCACATCACAATCTGCGATACTCTCTTCGTTCTTAATACCTTCACGTATTTGCTTAACCATAAAATCAATTTATATCTTTTCTCTCCAGAGCACACTTAACAAGTTATAGGACTTTAAGTGGATCAGTCAAGAAAACTTAAACTCTTGAAACAAATCGGGAAAAAATAATGCATGTTTTGTAGATTATGAAGCGGTAAACCTCAATTTACAAAATCAATACTTTCTCACCATCACATCCACCCGGCTTTTGTAGTCATTCCAGTTTCTCTCCGTTTGTACACTCCAAAGGGCTGGCGCCTGTTCCTCGTTTCTGATCAGCCCAGCATGGGCTATGCGATGATGGTTTTTACAAAGAGGCACAATATCCTCATGTGACCTTTTAATAGCAAACCGCTGCGGATGGTGAATTTCTTGATACGGCTTATTACAGCTTGGATAAGCACATTTCCCATTGTGTTTGGCAACTGCCTCACGTTTTGTGTGTACCGGAACATACCTTGTAACTTTTTTTGATTTTCCCAGCAC
>PFRW01000053.1 GCA_002788755.1 Candidatus Peregrinibacteria bacterium CG_4_9_14_0_2_um_filter_41_14 | reverse complement strand
GGGCCGTGGTTGGCGCGGCGATTGGTTCTGTATTGGGAGTTTCATTGGCTCCTAAGTCGGGAAAAGAGACTAGGGAAGACATCGTGAATCAATTTGACAAAATTAAAGATTTTGGCGATAATAAGTCTCGGTCGCTTTTGCGGCGACTGCGCCTTTATCTAAAAAAACGTAATGAACGAAAAAAGAAATAAGCAGATGTTGTGGTCTATATTAACTGGTGTTGGCTTGCTTGTTGTCTTTGTTGGTAGTATTGCCGGCTTGGACGCTTATTACAATGGTAAGACTTTACCAAATCAGGAGTTTGCCGGTGTACAGGTTGGGGGTATTGATCCCAAGTTGGCAACGATAATAATTAAAGAAAGATGGGAAACCCTACAAAAAGCAGAACTACAGTTAACACATGGGTCGGAAACACAGAAAATTAGTTTGGCTGACTTGGGAGTAAGTTTTAGTAATTTTGATAAACCGACCGGTAAATTAAGAGTGTATGGTAAGGATGCTGCGCTTTTGGACTTAGTTGGTGCCTTGGTTAATCAACATGATGTACCGTTGTATTTGAGGACTGATCAAATTGTTGCGGAGACCAATATCTATCAAAAATTTGAAAACCTTTATCGACGTGAAAATGCCTATTTTACCAAAAATGAAGAAGGAGCCATATTTGTAAAACCGGGAAAAGCAGGTTATGAATTGGCTTGGGAAAATACATATGATCAAATTTTGGCAGCATTAACAAAAGTTGAGCTACCTGTAATTGAATTACGCTCAACAATTACCGACCACTCCATTGCCGAAGCTGCGCTGTTGGAGCATCAAGATCAAATTCTGACGCTAGTTGCGAAACCGCTAATTTTGGTGGGGGAAGACCAACAATGGACATATGACTTTAGAGCCGATATAGACTCTCTACGCTTTGAAAACTGGAAAGACGAAGGTAGCCACGAATTGCCATATCAAATCGTTGTCAGTCCGGATAAATGGCATAATTTTATTAAAACAGAAATCTCGCCAAAGCTAGACAGACTGCCGGACAATGTTGAGTTAAAATTAGTGGATAATAAAGTTGAATTTTTGGGTAATGGCATTGATGGTCAACACATTGAATATGATAAATTAGTAGGCAGTGTTACCGATTGGTTAAATAGCACAGAAAAGACAACGCTAGAGATACCATTAGTTACAGACAAAGCCGAAATTGTTGCCGACAAAGCTTTGGAAAAAATGGGTGTTGTTGGCTTGGTGGCAACCGGCTACACAACTTTTTATGGTTCACATACTAATCGGGTTCATAATATTGGTGTTGGCTTAAATAAGTTTAACGGATTGATTATTCCAGCAGGCGAAACATTTTCTTTTAATGATAACTTGGGCCCAGTTGAGGCCTACACAGGTTATCTACCAGAACTAGTAATTAAGCCCGAAGGGACAATTCCGGAATACGGTGGTGGACTTTGCCAAGTGTCTACAACACTTTATCGGGCGCTGTTAAATGCTGATTTACCGATTACGGATCGTCAGCCCCATTCATATGCGGTTAGTTATTATTCTCAACAGTTGGGACATGGATTGGATGCAACGATTTACCCGGGAGCTAGCGATCTTCAATTTATTAATGATACGGGTGGTGCTTTAGTAATTCAGTCATTTGCCGATGGTGCCTCTGCGACATTTAATCTTTATGGGACGCCTGTGAATAAAGAAGTTAGTTACGATGGTCCATATATTAGTAATCGGACCGGCGCTCCCGCTGCTGTTAATATTTTGGACAACAATATGGCACCCGGCTCAAAAAAACAGGTTGAAAAAGCCCATAACGGCTTTGATGTTCTTTGGTATCTGACAGTAAAATCTGCTGATGGTACAGTGGAGAAGAAAGAGGTTTTTAGTCGCTACAAAGCGATCCCAGCGAAGTATATTGTGGGACCGTCTCCGGAAATTGCTGAACAACCGGTACCTGCTGAGCCAAACTCTTAACGAGGGGCGATATCTTCCATATTAAGCTGATTGGGGCTTGGCGGTGCTGGTGTAGCTTCTTCTTGATCATCATCATAGTGGAGTGGTGCCATTTCGACATTTTTGGTGTTGGCAAACTCTTTAAATAAACTGTTTTGACCAGCGGCTGGAGCGCTTTTACGAATGCGTTCGCTGGAAAGAGGACTAATCTCCATTTTACGCCGAAAATCAATAATTAGGGTCTTGGCGTTTTGATTGTAAGGGAAAAATTCGAGCATGGCTTCGAGGTAAGCGACTGCCTCTTCATATGCTTTAATTTCGTCCAGAATGTCTACGATTAAGAAGTAGAGATCTTCGTGGCGGGGGTTTAGATCTAGGGCTTTGGAGAAGACGGATACAGACTCTTTATAACGTTTAAGCTCACGATATACTTGTCCTAGGCTTAAATAGCGCTCTGGACGGCGGGAATCCAGCTGTACAGCGTGGTGATAAGCGTTTGCGGCGGCGTCTAAGCGTCCTTGATTATAAAATACACGACCAAGGTTGCTATAATAAAGAGCTTTGTTGGGGTATAACTCGGTTAGTTTACGATAGAGTGCTTCTGCTTTTTTATATTGTTCTTGTTTGATATATATGATCCCCAATTTATTATTGGCTTCCGGATGGTCGTTTTTGAGGGAAATCACATGGACAAAGCCTTGGGCGGCGACAGTGTAATTACCTTTACTAAACTGGTAATCAGCTTGGTTAAAGGTATCGTTCATTTCCTTGTAGTCGACCTTTTGACGTTTCCAGCTCATGGCCTCGCGAAAATTGCGAGTTTTATTGCGATCCGTTAAATCACCTTCCGTTGCCATAAGAGTGGGAGTTACCTTAATGCGATCGGTACGGCGCATGCGCTTGGAGACACGAAAAAAAATGTAAACTAATCCACTTAAGGCGGCGATAATGAGCAGTAATTGCATAAGGATTTGAGCTTTAGAAGAGTTGACTATAATATAAATGGATTTTTTTGCAAAGACAATTGAGAATTTTGGAAACAAAAAATCCTGCTCTTAACGAACAGGATCTTGAAATTTTGCTGAGAGCAGTGACTATTTCATTACTTGCTTTGTGACCGCTTCAAATGCTTTTGGATGTTGAGCCGCTAAATCGGCTAAAATTTTACGGTTAATCAAAACATCGTTAAGCTCTTGTTGATGGATAAAACGACTATAGGACAACCCCAATTGTTTAAGGGCGGCATTAATACGAACAATCCACAAACGACGGAAATCACGTTTTTTGTTCTTGCGTCCAACGTAGGCATGCATACCGGCTTTCATCCAAGCGTTTTTGGCTTGGCGGAATAGTTTATTGCGCAAACCACGGTATCCTTTGGTTGCTTTTAAAATCTTTTTGTGTCTTTGACGGGCTGTGACACCACTTGTTACTCTAACCATAGCAGTAAAATTAAGAAAGTAAGATTATTATGAATTTGGCAATAAACGTTGCAAGATACCTGTGCGAGACTTTGGTGCATCTACACCTTTTGCGTTTCGTTTTTTAGATTTTTTTGATTTGTTAACCAATAGGTGACTGTGATTTGCATTGCTGAAACGCAGTTTGCTGTCACCATTTTTAGCTTTTCGACCTGTAAGTTTTATGCGTTTTTTGACACCGGAGTGAGTTTTAACTTTCATGCGAGTGGGTTATTGAGTTTATTTATTGGATGGAGCAAGGATCATCATTAGATTGTTTCCTTGTTTTTTAGGCTCTTGCTCTACAACGGCTTCGCCTTCGAGTATCTTTTTAAAATCTTCCATTTTCTTGTAACCAAGCTCTTGATGCACATTTTCACGACCTCGGAAGACGAGGGAGACTTTAACCAGATTGCGCTGTTTAAAGAATCGGCGGGCTTGATTGGCTTTAGTTTCTAAATCATGTCCACTTGTGCGAAGACTTAAGCGGACGCCTTTTACCTCAGTTTGCTTCTGTTGCTTACGCTGGTTTTGATCTTGCTTCTTTTGGCGATAGAGATGCTTCCCGTAATCCATGATTTTACAAACGGGTGGATTGACGTTTGGGGCAACTTCGACCAAGTCTAAGGTTTTTTCGGCAGCTAATTCCTTAGCCTTAGATAAGCCCATAATCCCAATCTGTACTTCCTCCTGATCAATTAAGCGAACTGTTTGAGCTTTAATTTGCTCATTGATGCGAAACTTCTTAATAAAAGCTAGTTAAATTTAGCTAGGGAATGATATGAGCGTGGCACGCCTTTGTCAAGCGATATTTTTCATACGAACATAGCTTGTCTAACAAAAAAGCTTCTACTATACTCGGCACCTGTAATTATTCAAAATGGATAAAGCTAAAATTGAGCAATTAACCAAAAGTTTGCTGGAGGCAATGGGGGAGGATGTAAATCGTGAGGGGTTAGAGGATACGCCGAGTCGTGTAGCCAAAGCTCATGCGTTTATGTTTAAAGGATATGACCAGGATCCTAAAGAGATTGTGACAGTATTTGATAGTGAAAATTATGATGAAATGATTATTGTTCAAGATATTGAATTTTATTCTTTTTGCGAACATCATATGCTCCCGTTTTGGGGGAAGGCACATATTGGTTATATTCCTACGGATAAAATTTTTGGCTTATCAAAGCTGCCAAGAATCGTCGATATATTTGCTCGTAGACTGCAAAATCAAGAACGACTAACCCAACAAATCGCCAATACAATTATGGAATTGGTGAACCCGAAAGGGGTGGGTGTTGTGTTAGAAGCACATCATTTTTGCATGATGGCAAGAGGAGTTGAGAAACAACAAAGTAGCGTGAAAACGTCGGCTATGGTAGGATTGTTCAAGAAGAATGAAAAGACACGTACAGAATTTTTAAATTTAATCAGCTGAATAATATGACTAAACAAATGGGTTTACTTGGTCTAGTACTGTCCCTGCTACTTACCGGTTGTAGCTATAATGATGAGAAGGTTGCAACAGTTTTATTGGGGCCGGAAATAATGTCAGCAGCAACGATTAAGAATGTTGAATATTTACCGAATGGCAAAGATTATTATGCTTTTATTGAAATGAATGTGCAGGAAGAACAACGCACAACTTGGCTAAATGAAAATTTTACTGAAGCGGATTGTACAGCCTTCAAAGTGCTATATGAATCTGATTATGTTTCTAAAGACTGGGCTGATAAAAGTGATACCGGCAGTTGTTACTACAATGCATCTGTTGTTACTAATGAGCTGGCACCTTATAATGAAATTTCGCTGTTACTTTACGACAACGATATTTTACTTTATGCTGCGGGAACTAAAAATGAGGTACAAAAATCATAAACTATGTTACCAGAAGCTATTGAGGAGTTGATCAGCCAACTAAGTAAATTGCCAACAATTGGGCGAAAATCGGCTCAGCGTTTGACTTTGCATTTGTTGCGGCAGCCGGAATTTGAACTAAATGAGTTTGGCAATGCGGTACTTAATCTAAAGAAAAACGTTACACTGTGCCAACGGTGTTTTAATTTTGCCGAAAGCGATTTATGCAACTTATGTCAAAGCGCCAAACGCAATCATCGCCTCATTTGCGTAGTCGAAGACGTTTTAGATGTGATCGCTATAGAAAATAGTAATGAGTTTAATGGGCTTTACCATGTGCTGCATGGGCATTTATCACCGCTTGACGGTGTGGGTCCGGATGAGTTAAAAATTGCCGAATTGATTGCACGGGTTGAAGCCGAACATGATCCGGAAGAGGTAATTTTAGCAACCGGTACCAGTATGGAAGGTGAAGCAACCGCAACTTATATTGCGGATAAATTGGCAGGTGGTAACATTAAGGTAAGTCGGATTTCACAGGGAATGCCGATTGGTGGTGATTTAGATTACGCCGACAGTCTAACGTTGCGCAGAGCGTTGTCGGGGAGAAGAGAGGTGTAAATGATGTGTGAGTTAATAGATAATTCAAACCACATGAAATCAAACTCAATAGAACCGGTACAAACATTCAGCGAGCTTTTTCACCTTATTTTAAACGGGAAAAAAGAGGAGAGTCGTAAAGCGGCGAGAGAGGTGAGAAAACTTTTGTATGGCTCTAAAAGTCCCGGACAATATAACGAGATCAAATCAATTATAGAAAATGCGCCAAATGAATATGTAAACATTATTGAGGACTGGCGGATGGAAAATTTTGTTATGGCCGTCTCGGTGATATATTTTTTACATGATAAAGAAAAACAACCGGATTTTTTGTTTCCTTGGCTGTTATATTTACTTAAAAATCACAATGGCAATATCAGAAACTCGGCCAGACGTATGATAGAAAAGGAACTTGGCCCGCTTACTTTTCATATCCGCTGTCCGCAATATAAGCACAGTAAATCAAAATCGAAAAAATCAGATCATATTTTACTGAGTTTATATCTAGCTTTAAACCAATTATTAGATGAGTTTTGGGAACCTAAATATAAAAAATATAAATATTTGGATTCTTTGCCGACCTGTCCATATAAAACAGTCCAACTGATTGTATGGAGAATGTATGAGCTTTGTGGTGAAGTATATATTGAACATGGATTTTAAAGTGGTTCCCTGCAAATGTTTAAAAAGTGACCATTTTATCCGCCCATTCAACCAGCTCAAGACAATCCAGCATGGTGGATAGGGGGCAGGACTCTGTTCCGTCTTTTTGTCTTGATTTTACGCATGTTCCACAAGCCATAAGCTCTCCTCCGTTTGCAACAAAGTTTTTTAATTGTTCATCAACATTGTATTTCTCATGCACTAGACCTTCGCACTCAACGGCCTCCCCCATGAGAAACACCCTAACTTTGTGATTTTGCTTGCGGGCGGTAACGGCAAAACGAAAAGCGTTCCATGCTTTTTCCGGTTCCTTTGTTTCAATAATTATTCCTATTTTCATATATAATTGGTTATTTTAAGAAGTATAAACATTGACGGTCGCTACTCCGTTGGCATTTTAGAGCTTAAGGCGGCAAATTGCCAGAATAGAAATGTAAAGAGAACTACCATTAAGACCGGAGCAATCATAGATAAGTAATTTTTTTTGCCTGGACGGAAATAACGTAATAACAGTGAATTAACGACAACAGAGACCGAGCTGAGTGCCATGGCTAATCCGGCTAATTCCGGCTTTAAGACCAGACCGATGCCGGCAAAGAGTCTGGCGGCTACGGGAATGCCAATAATATTGTAGAATAAAGCAAAAAACATATTTTGCTTGATCTTTTTGACGGTTTCGCGGGCTAGTTCTATGGCGGAGACAACGTCTCTGAGGTCGTTTCTAATGATTACGATACTACCGGTTTCCATAGCAACGTCGGTTCCGGACCCCATGGCGATACCTAGGTCGGCCTGTGCCAATGCCGGAGCATCATTAATACCGTCGCCAACCATGGCAACTTTTTTGCCACTGTCCTGTAATTTCTTGACTTCTGCGGCTTTATCTTCGGGGAGTACTTCGGCCAAAATATTGGTGATGCCAACGGCTTCGGCAATGGCCTTAGCGGTGCGGGTATTGTCGCCTGTGACCATGTAGATTTCAATCCCCATTTGTTTCAACTTTGTTATGGCTTCTTTTGAGGTGTCTTTAACCGTATCGGCAACAGCGATAAAGCCAATAATCTCGGTCTTGGATGCGAGAATCATTACGGTTTTTCCCTTGTCTTCCAGCCTTGTAATTTTTCTTTCCATTTTTGTATTATCCAAAAGGGCATATTCGGCTATTAATTTTCTATTGCCCAAAAAATATTGAACATCATCGATTTTACCAATCACACCATGACCCGGAATGGCACTAAAGTCGGTCACTTCTTCCAAATCCACACCTTCTTTTTCGGCATAACCATAAATGGCTTCGGCTAATGAATGTTCGGACAGTTTTTCTAGGGAGGCGGCGATTCTTAGCGTGTCGTCTTCGTCAAACTGTGTACTAACACTAACCACGTCGGTGACTTCGGGTTTGCCTTTGGTGAGAGTGCCTGTTTTGTCGAAAAGCATAACGTTAATACTGCGAGCAGCTTCTAGAGGTTCACCGCCTTTAATCAGAATGCCGTTTTCCGCTCCTTTACCGGTGCCAACCATGATTGCGGTTGGTGTTGCCAGCCCTAAAGCACAGGGACAAGCAATGACGATAACCGCAACAAATGCCAATAATGAAAACGTTAAAGTGGCTTGTAACACAAAGAACCATATAATAAAGGTAAGAATGGCAATACTAATTACGGCGGGCACAAACCAGGCCGAAATACGGTCGGCAAAAGCCTGAATCGGTGCTTTTGAGCCTTGCGCCTCTTCAATTAGACGAATAATTTGCGATAAGGTTGTTTCGGATCCAATTCTAGTAGCCTCAAACTCAAATGTGCCTGTTTTATTAATGGTAGCACCAATAACACTGTCGCCGACTGTTTTGTCTACCGGAATACTTTCACCGGTGACCATGGCTTCATCCAAAGAAGACGAGCCTTTGGTTATATTGCCATCGACTGGAACTTTTTCGCCCGGTCGTACCATAATAATGTCACCATGAACCACTTCGTTAATATCAATATCCTGTGTAATGCCATTTCTAATAACTCGGGCTGTTTTTGCTTGGAGTCCCATCAGTTTTTTGATAGCATCGGAAGTTTTGCCCTTGGCTTTGGCCTCCAGCCATTTCCCCATTAAGACAAACGTGATTAAGAAGGCGGCGGTTTCAAAATAAAGATCGTTAATCTTACCCCCATTAAGTGCAATAAGGGAGTTATTAGCGAAAACATACAAAAAATAGTTTACAAAACTGTAGACAAAGGCCGTACTGGTGCCAATGGCAATTAAGCTATCCATGTTGAAAGTTTTCATTTTAAAACTGGACCAGGCCCCTTTATAAAACCCCAATCCGGCATAAAACTGAACGGGTATAGTAAGTACAAGTGAGACGATACCCATATAAGGTGGGAAGATGTTGCCCCCTGGCAGCCAGCCAACAAAATCAAGCATCATGAAATACAACATCGGCATGCTTAAAATCAATGAAAATAGGAATTTGCGAAAATACGTGGCAATGGTTGCCGCTTTTTTATTTCTTTCGGCATCCGGATCGTTATCGTTGATTAGCGAAGCGGAGTAACCGGCTTTTGTAATGGCATCAATTAAGCTTTGGGCAGAGCCTTGGGTTTCATCAAAGACAATAGAAGCTTTTTCGGAAGCGAAATTAACGTTGGCAGTTTTAACGCCGGTCACCTTATGTAAAGATCTCTCGATAATTGACGCACAAGAGGCACAATGCATGCCACTTAAAGACAACTGAATTCTTTTGTTAACAATCAGGTCTGTTTGATTAGGGCTGCCCGTATCACTCGTTACTTCCGCATGATAGCCTTCCTTTTCAATAATTTTTAGAATTGCCTGCGTGTTTTTCAACTCATCGGCATCGTAACTTATTTGGCCGATGCCTTTTGCATAATTAATGACGACGTTATGGACTCCCTTTAGCTCCTTGATTGCTTCGGTGATTAATTGTTCACAAGAAGTGCAATGCATCCCCGTTATTTTAACTTGTAATTGCTTGTCTGACATAATTCCGGTTGTTAATGATTAGATTATTTTAAAATCCGTGTTATTGAATTACGATAAATTCGCCCGGATACATCCCCATGGAACAGGTAAATTTGATTTTACCGACTTCGGTAGGCGTAAACTGAATGATGTTCTCGCCGATGGTTAAATTTTGGGCAATATCCAGTTTGGGCACGGTTAGACTGGCGGCACAAGAACGATTAGTTTCCGAATTAACGATCCATTTAACCGGTAAGTCCTTCTTGATGACAAATTGATTAGGACTGTAACCATAGGCGGTTTGCGTCATGTTGACGATTTGGACACCGTTTTCTACCGTGACGTTGGTACTTTGCAAGTCTACGGTTGATGATGCACTAAAATCAAACGCCCAGCCGGTTAAGTTTAAACCGTTGGAGATATTAAACAATGCAAGAGCGATCACGATTAAACCGGCAAACTTGAAAAACATTTTCGCCGCTGCCCCTTTAACAATCGATGTAAGGCCGCCGATACTTAACAAACCCGGTGCCGTACCGATGGCAAAAACCATCATAATTAAAGCACCGGCAAGAAAATTGCCCGTACTCATGGCATACAACTGCATTGCTTGCGTAAAGCCACAGGGCAAAAAGAAAGTCAAACCACCCATAACCATGGCGTTGGTGTGACTATACTCTTTGTCGTGATGCCGCTTGATACCTAAAAAGCGACTGATGCCCGCGGGGAGGGTGAAATTGGCGTTGGCTAATCGGGGGAAAATCTCAATCAATTTAAAACCAAGCACCAACATAACCATACCCACAGCAATTGTTAATGTACCTAAAACCGAACTGGAAAATTGAAAAGCTTTACCAATCATCCCCACAACGCCGCCCAATACAAAATAAGCGATAATACGGGCGGCATTAAAATACAAATGCGGTCGAAATTTTTGGAATGATGTTGCGGCTGGGTGCTTTTCATTATGGCTGGCAGATACACCCAAAACCAACCCGCCAACCAAAGCCATACAGGTTGAAACACCTGCAGTTAGCCCAATCACTAAAACAACCAATAATCCCGTTGGCTCGCCACCGGTCAAATTAAGGTTGAAGAGGCCCAATCCGGAACCTAAAACATACAAGATGAGCAAAACCAATGCAGCCGTTCCCAAATCGGTATAATCACGCATATTGGTACTAATCCATGCTTTGGGATTTTCGTCGCCAATTTCATAGCCGGCCTCTTGAATCAGGCTACTGATGTGCGCCATGTTAAGCGGGCGGTCGGAATACACCGTGGCTGTTTTGGCTTTAAAGCTTAGCTTAACGCTTTTGACGTTGTTAACTTCGGTTAACTTATCGCTAATTAAGATTTCACAAGATTTACAATGCATCCCCTTAATGGGAATAACCGTTTTAATCATATATTAATAGGTTTAAGGGTTGAAAAATTATTTATTGAGCAATTTGGTGACCTGTAAAATTTCTTGGATCATTTTTTGATGACGATCCGGCTGATTGGAAGTCATTGCATTTTTAAAGCAAGTATTTAAATGGCCTTCCATCAAGAGTTGATGGGCTGATTTTAGAAGTCCGATTACGGCGAGGTTTTGCTGCATAATATCGACACAGTATTCGCCCTTTTCTATCATTTTGATAATTGTATCCAGATGTGTGCGTGCCTTCTTAAAGTTGGTGGTTGCTTTGTTTTGGTGTTGATTCATATAGTAATAAATTAGATGATTTTATACCTGTACCTAGGGTATAGGTATAAAACTTTTTAGTCAAGGGAGATTTACTTGGAAGAGGTGGCTATTTAAACAAATCAGCTAGAGTTTTAGTTAGACATTTCCAGCGTGCTGGGAAATTTGAGTTGACACGATTTGCGGTGTTTTGTTGTTGGCGCGTAGGGCCGATGTAAGAAGAGATTTTAAAATTTACGAAGTTGGAGTCAAAAATTTCATTTTTGTGGGGCTAGGTGAGAGTGTGCTTACCACGTTGCCTTCTGTTTGGTAGGTGTATGTTTGGGCATGCGGAACATGTGGTACAATAGCATATGTAAGCTGTAAATGGCTGGTTATTACGCTCGGAATCAGCTACAATTTAGACATTCTTTGATTAGCAAACATGGATGATTCTACATTGTACAGATTGTGTCAGGAGTATGGAAATAACGCTAGAATGTGGAGCCGCAAATTTGCGGCCTTGCTGCCCGAGGTAGATAAACGGCAGCTATTTCGCAAGTACGGTTTTTATTCTATTTATGAGTTTGCAGCTAAGTTAGCAGGCATGGGGCGTAAGACAGTTGAAGAGGTGTTGCGTACATACAGCAAGGTTGAGGACAGGCCGCTTTTAAAGGCCCAAATTGAGCAATTTGGATGGTCAAAGGTTAGAGTAATCACACCACTAATAGAAACAGTAGAAGAAACCAAGCTAGTTGAAATGGTAAAAACTTTACCAAGAGAGGCATTAGCTGAATGTGTGCATGAACTTAAAGGTTTTAAGCCTAGGGAATTTGAAACAATAACCTTTAAAGTGGACAAGAAAACAGCACTGGAGTTTAGAAAATTTCAACAACAGTTGGAGAAAAAGGCAAAAGTTAAAATGCCATTGGGTAAAGTTTTAGCCAAGCTG
>PFRW01000003.1 GCA_002788755.1 Candidatus Peregrinibacteria bacterium CG_4_9_14_0_2_um_filter_41_14 | reverse complement strand
GAGTTTGTTGAAAAAGTTTGGCTCTTTGGACCAAATTGCAGCAGCATCGGAAGATGAATTGGCGGAAATGACAAATCGAACAGTGGCAAAACTAATTAAGGCTTCGCTTAGTTAGCTACGGATAAATTGCATTTGTTATCGTCAACTTTAGTAATTGTCCAGCCAATACCGTTTGGTTTGGTGCCATCCCACGCTTGGCCAATTGGAGCAACCATAACGTCACTAAGACTTGGTCGATTAATGGCGCGCATTAGCATAAGTTTGTTCATAAGACCGTCAAAATCGTAAATGTCGCCAGTTGTTGGTATTGCGGAAGCAGATAGTTTAGCCATATCTCGAGTTAGGTTAATGTTGTAAAGGAGAAGTTGTAGTGAATTTAGCATAAAAATCCTGTTTTGGCAAATTTCGTTTTTGATTATTCCTTTTGATTGCAATTTGACGGGGGTCTTGTTATAAGAAGAATGCACTTTTTGGTATGCCGCTGTGGCGGAATTGGTAGACGCGTGCGACTCAAAATCGCATTCTCGCAAGGGAGTGAGAGTTCGATTCTCTCCGGCGGCACCAGAGTGTAGTATTGCAAAGATGCTTTTAATCAGTTTAAACAAATGAAGATCGCAAAATGGATTGGGATTGTTTTAGTTGGTTTGATTTTAGTGGCGGTGATTCTTTTAAAGGGATTTAGTTTCATAATTACAAAACTTCCCTCTTTTACAGGTTTTCCTTTTAGTTCACATAATTATTTGGTGTTGTTTCAAAATAACTATGAATTACGACCAACCGGTGGTTTTATTTCGACTTATGGCGTTTTAAAATTTAGGCATGGTATTTTTTGGGGAATCGATTTTGGTGATGTGTATGGCGATGTGGCCGATCATCCTTATGTTGAACCTCCTAAAGCGATGGGACAGTTGTTGGCGGATAAAGATTACAAAGGTTATACGTTTAGGGATACCAACTTTGATCCGGATTTTACGGTTGCCAAGGATGAAATTATAAAGTTTTACAATATCAATCATCCGGAGATAAAAATTGATGGTGTGATTGCCGCCGATTTTACGGCCTTAGAAAATTTGGTGGCTTTATATGAGCCTTTAAAAATAGATGACTACGAATTTACTAAACAAAATTTATTTGAATCGTTGTCGTCAATTGTTTCGGATATTGATCGGCATGACGAGGAAACATTGGCAGGGCGGAAAAATATTGCCTCTAGCATTGTTAAAAAGGTTATTACAAGGACAGTTTTATTGCCTTGGCGAGTTCGAGCCGCCAGCGATGTGATGCTGCAAGCGTTTGATGAAAAACATATGTTGGCCTCTTTTAATCAGTCCGGTTTACAAAAAGCATTTGCTAAACGAGGCTGGGACGGTTCTTTGCCTAATGGCGATGCTGGTGATTATTTGGCAGTTAATAATGCTAATTATGGAGGCATGAAGTCTAATCGGTATTTGGAACAAGATGTGATTTATGAGTTAAATGTTATGCCTAATCATAGTGTGGAGGCAAAGGTTACGGTGAATTTGGCACACTACGGTAATTGGAATGTGCCACTAAGCGGAAAATATAAGGGGTATTTGCGGATTTTTTACCCGGGAGGGATGCAGGAGCAAATTTTAGGAATTGAGCCTGGTGATACGGTTTCTTATACATATAGTTATGTTTTGCCGGAATCTGTTTGGGCGGATGGTGTTTATAATTTACGTTTGGTAAAGCAGCCGGGTACATTGGCAAATCGTTATCGTGTGGTTGTTAGAGTTCCGTCCGGTGAGTCGGTTAAGGGTGAAGATTTTGTGATTAAGGAAAATGTGGCTTTATATGACACTAATTTGCTTTCAGACCAAAATTTAAGTTTTGAGTTGGTTCCGGATACAAATCCCCCACGTGTAATTGCTCATGATCTGATTTCATTAAATCAAATCGAAATTGAATTTAATGAATCGTTATCAGCAGCATTAACTAGCAATTTATTTAATTATGAAGTTATCGATTTAGACAAAAAAAATAGCAATAAAACAGATAGTCTTAAAGTGAGTGAAGTGCGAGTAGAAGGCTCAAAAGTAATTATTACAACAACCGGGATGACGGTTCAGCCAACTGAGCGTTATCAGGTGTTATTAAAGAATGTTCAAGATTTGAAGGGTAATACGATTGTGCCTAATCTACGGAAGTTGACGGTGGTGCAATAGCGTAAATTTTTAAGGGTTGGCCGTTATTTTTATCTATTTCAATAATATATTGTTGGGGTGGGAGGTCATTTGTGTTCACTCTGTACATTTTGTTGCCCCAGTTTTCGATAACTTCGGGATGTTTTTTAGGGTCCCCTTTGTTGGATTGGTATAATTCTTTGAGGATTATACTTTGTGCATGTGTCAATTTTATGATTTTTTTAGGATTTATTTCGTAAGCCAAATTTATGTTTGGTGGTGGGGTTTTATATTGTCGTTTCAATTCTGTCAGTAGAAGTTTTGTTGCTTTTTCAGGGTCAATTTCAGCTAATTCTTTTTTAAGATATGGAATCCATGCTTCCACTTTTTCTAGAAATTCATGACATTCTTGTTTTGTATTGTCATCAACTTTATGTGACTTTAATAATGCTATGGCAATATTTATTGCTTTTGTATTTTCTGTGTTTTGGTTGTCTATGGTGTTTGCTTCTTTTGATGCAGGTGATATTTGAAATATCCAATCTGGCCAAGCATTAATGTCTTTTAGGAAACCGTGACAAATTTTTTTTGTTTCGGGGTCTGTATAAGGTGACTCAACTAGTTTTGATGCTATTATTGCGGCTGTTTGAGCGAGGGTTGAGTTTGGTGGGATTTCTGAATTTATAGGCGTGTTGTGAAGTTTCATATGTGTTTAATGTATTACTTTGCTTGTCGGCGACGCATTAATCTTGCCCCAAACAATGAGCCCAATGCTAGTGTTAACAGCCCGCCGGGGCCTGTTTGGGTTGTTTGGTTTACTTGGACTTGGCCGTCGCCGGAGCCGTGGAGAGTTGTTGTGCCGGTTAAGGAAGGACTGGCGGCAATTACTTGGCTGCCTTGGTCGCTGCGGTTTTCGTTGTTATCGATTCCGTAAATTTGGAAATAATAGGTTTGGCCGTTTGTGAGATTGGGAATGTACCAACTGGTGCTATCCCCTTGAGTTTCGACTTTGAGGCTGAGGTTTGCGGGGTCGGTGCCGTAGTAGATGGCGTAGTTTTTGATGCCGGATTGGGCGGTGGCCGGTTGCCAAGTGAGTGTGATTTTTTGGTCGGAACCGGAGGCTTGTACACCGGTAACTTGAGATGGAATCACAAAGGTTGTGGGGTCGGTGGTGCTGCCGTCGCTTAGGACAATTAGGCTATTGTTGGTGGCAACATTGTTGGCGATATTCCCTAAATCATCTTCAATTAATAAGGTGAGTTCGTAGGTACCAGGTGTTGCTGGAGCAGGAACTTGGCCTTCAAATAAAAGTGGGTTTGTTAAATCTTGAGTTAGACGAGTTTGAATGCCGTTGATAATGATTTTTACATCACGGGCCGGTGAAATTAAAGTTGTGGTTATTAGGACTGTCCCCCCAGGTACTGTGCTTTGTGGAGTTGTCTCAAAATAACTAATGCTTGGCGCCTGTGTTGTAATAATGACGTTTACGGTATCGGTTTCGGAGGTATCGGTTACGGCTTTAATTGCGTAGGTTCCATCGGATAGGGCGCCGGTTTGAAATTGGAAATTGCCTTCGGCATCGGCGTCGATTGTGCCAAGGGGCTCTTCACCATCTAATATGGTTACGCTAACACCGGGTGTTGTGGTTCCTGTAACTGTAATTGTTGAGTTGGTTGTACTACCGGCAGTTGGTGACGTTAGGGTGATTGTGCCAGTTTGGCCGGCTTGGTTTTCGGTAACGTTAACAATCGCTGTGTCGGTTAAGGTAGGGTCGTTCACGTCTTCTATGGTAATTTCTTGGGCGCCGGCTGCTGCAAAATAGTAAGATTCGGTAAATGCTTTTTCGCCGTTGTCATCGGTTGTAAATGTGTATTCGGTTGGGAGGGCGGCGTTGGCATCGGTATTGGAAAAGAATTTAACGGTGCCGGTGTAATTTGTAACAGGGTCGCCATTTGTGTCTTGTGCCTGGATTGTAAAACTAAAATCGCCATATGCTTCTATGGTTTCGGGGAAGCTGGTTACTTTAAGTTGGGTGGCTGTAACTTGCGCAAAAGCTGCTTGGCTAAACATAATTGCAGCAGCCATACCAACAATAATTGCGAGGTAAAAAGTTTTAAAACGTGACACAGTTGCATAATTAAATCTTTATATTATAACCCAATTTGCTTTTGATTGCAAAACATTAGGCAAGTCGATTTAGCTAATTGCCGTTTTTAAGGGTGAGGCTTTTTGATATACTTGTTTAAGTTAGTGATTTGAGGTATAATTTTTAGATATTTATAAGTTTATAATAAATATGTTATGATTGAAGTTGGTTTAAACATAGTGCCGAACGTGCAAGTGGCAAAGGAAGTTCCTGCCCCTACTAAACCTACGGAAATTAAAATTGTGTTACCGACCAATGCTTATTTTATGTCGGGCATTCGAGATTTTACGTTATCGATGATTCGTAATATGACTGATTTTTCGGAACAATGGGCTTATAGATTTCAGTCAGTTGTTGATGAACTTTGTAATAATGCGATTGAACATGGCTCTTCTAATGACGATACGATCGAGATTCGTTTTGTAAATTATAAAGATGACGCGATTGAAATTATTGTGTCGGATCATGGTACCGGGCCTAACCAATTAACTGCTGATCAAGTGCGTGCTCGCCTTGCTCAAAATGCCGCTTTAGATATTACGCAATTAGGAATTAGAGGGCGTGGTTTAACAAAAATTGTAAAAGAGTGGACAGATGAATTAGATATAACAGATAATAAGTTTGGAGGAATTACCGTAAGAGTTAAAAAATATCTGCATGATGAAAGATTTGCCCAAGTAGGTCCGGGCACTGATCCTACGCATATTGTTCTGGACGTTTAAACTTACTTTTTAATTTTACTATATGGCTGATGTTCAACTAAATATTTCCGATTTAATTAGTACAAAAACTGGTAAATCTGTGAAGGTTATTAAATTAAGTGGCCAAATGGATGAATCCAATGTAGATGACTTGGCACCAAAAATTTATCAATTGATTGAAGAAACGGAAGCAGGTACGTCTTATGTTTTTGATTTGGAAAACTTGGTTTATATGAACAGTAAATCGGTTGGTTATATTACGGATTGGTATAGTAAAATTAAGGCAAAGGGTGGTTCTGTTGTGTTGGCTAAATTGCCGCCAAATATTAGTGACATTTTAGCGGTTGTTGGCATTACTAAAATTGTTCCGGTGGCGCAAACAATGGAAGAAGCACAAAATATGCTTTAAACGGCAACTTATAAATTAGGTTATGTTAAATTGGCACATTCTTCTAGCGGTGGTAATGGCATCAATCCCGGCGCTGGTCTGGGCTACTATTTTGTTAGCGCGTACAAAGAAACATAAGCGATTATTGGTGACGGTATTTTTGGGTGGTACATTAACTGTTTTTCCTGTTTTGGGGGCGCAGTGGTTGTATCATTTCATTATTAATGCGTATCCAAATGTCGATTTTGTGCAATCTATAGAGGCGGCGTTAAGTACGGTGCCGTTTGCGTGGACGTTACTCTTTTTTGTTTATGTGGGAATTACAGAGGAAATTGCTAAGTTTTTGATAGTGCGTTATGCAGATTATACAAGACCGGATTTAATTCAGACGATTAATGATAGTGTTGCTTTTGCTATTTTGGGTGGTCTTGGTTTTGCTTTTTCGGAAAATATTGTTTATTTTTATCGGGTGATGATGTCGCAGTCATTGGGAACAACGATTATTACTTTTGTGTTTAGATCGGTGTTTACGGTTTGTGCTCATGCCATGTTCTCGGGGATTTTTGGGTATTTTTATGGTACGAGCAAATTTAGTCATGAGTTTATTAAAATGAAGGAATGGCAAGGTAAATCAATGAATTATTTAAAGTATTTCCGTAAGTTGTTTGGGGAAGATGTTATTACAACTTTTAGGTATTATCATATTTTGATTGGTTTGGTGATGGCAATGGGACTGCATGCCACCTTTAATATTTATTTGGAATTGGGTAAGGTGTTGCCGGTAGTGATTCTTGTTGGCTTAATGGTAATGTTTTTGACCTATTTAATGCGCAGTCGTGCCGGTCGTTTGGAGTTTATTTTGGCCGATGAACATCACTCAACCATGAAAAAGGAAGATGAAGATGTGATTATGGAATTAATCGGTATGTGGTTTAAGGAAGAGCGTTATCAAGATGTAATTAATATTTGTAAACGTTTATTACGTCGTGATCCGGATAATGATGTTGCAAAGCTTTTTTTGGCTAAATCGATTGATAAAAAGAAAGGCCGCCAATTTTTTAGAGCCTTTGCCGGTTTGTTTAAGGAGGACGAAGGGATTACGGAGAAAACGATTTTGGATTAAAGGAGAAGCCTCGGCATGCCGGGGGTTGATGGGTTGTGTTTATGAGCAAATACTACTATGCTTTTAGCAGAGTCTTTAGCCTATTAAGTGTGAAAAAACAGCCAAAAATTGCGATTGTTTGTGACTGGCTTACTAATTTGGGTGGTGCGGAACGGGTTGTGGAACAAATCCATAAAACGTATCTTGAAGCGCCAATTTATACGAGTGTTTATAATGCGGAGGCGTTGCCAATGTTTCGACATGCGGATGTGCGCACTTCGTGGTTGCAAAAGTTGCCGTTTTTAAATAAGCGGCATCAAGTTTTGTTGCCTTTAATGCCAATGGCGTTCG
>PFRW01000069.1 GCA_002788755.1 Candidatus Peregrinibacteria bacterium CG_4_9_14_0_2_um_filter_41_14 | reverse complement strand
ATCCTCAACCGGCCCCTCATATCCATCATCACGTGCAGACCGAGGTAACCAATTTGTACGTAAACGTTCATATGTTTCCAACAATTTATTTGCAATCTCTTCCGGATGATCTACATCATTTTTAGCATTAATTTTATAAGTCCCCGTACGTACACGATCAAAAGGCACCATCTGATCCAAAGTTACCTTATAATTCATAATACCCGTTTTCTCGTCATACCTAAGTTCAACCTTACCACTATCAAGTGCATTAGCAGTCTCAATATCAAATTGAACCACACCATCAGTCTGACTAACATTCTTAAGCGTATTTAAACCTCCAACTATACCATGCTTAGGACGTGACAACCCATCCAACTTTTTAACAAGTTCCGCAAACTCTTGCAAAGGCAAAATAGTCTCTACATCTTCCGGATTAAGTCTTGTCTCATCAGGTTCAGGATCTGGTTTTGTTGCATCAGGTGCAGATGGTTTAGGCTTATCATTTGGCTTCTGCTGCAATAATAAACTTGTATACTCATTTGTTACCCGTCCATATAACCCGTCATCCAGTAACGTCCCTAAAGAATTAAAAATACCTTCTTTGTCTCTATAACTTGATTCAAATGCCGTCCGCATTTTTTGCTGATAAAGCCTAAAAAAAGCTCGAGCATCCATATCATCCGGCGAAATCCCCAATTTGGCGGATAGCAATTTAATTTTAGGTAAATTCTTTTGAGCAATTTCTCGATATTCAGCAAATTTATAATTACTTAACATTTTTTCATAAGGATCACTAAAATTTTCAGCACCTGCCTTCACCTTCTCTCTTTTACTAATACCTAAATTCAATTCCATCCTAGTTACAAAAGATTCTACAGCCACCAAATTTTCATCAGTAGGATTTTCACTCAATATCTCTTTATAATTCTCCATGTCATCATTAAAAGTGCTTTCATCACTTGTACCTGACAATTTTTCACTCACAATACCTAAGCGATTCGTTAACTGCTCAGCCATTGCTGTTGATTTAGCCTCTGGGCTCGGATTCATTTGATCTCCTGCCGTTCCAGGTCCATCTGCCATAACCGTAAAATTAAATACTATCTAACGTAGCTTCCACCGCCTGCACTTCTTCCGTACGTTCGGTTTGCTCCTTTTCCTTAAAGTAATCTTTTTTAACATCATCCACTTCGCGCAATAAATCATCAGCCAAGTTTAACAGGGCTTTTTGCATTAAATAAACAAAGGTTTCTTCATTTGCCTGACTTTTTACTTCTTGATATGTTTTTTCTAAACCTGTCAAACTAGTCGCAATTTGCATCTTGGCAGCATCATCTAACGTGGCAAGTTTTTGCTCTAAAGCATTCTGCATATCTGCGCCCAAATAGTTCCAAATTTGCAGTTGTTTTAGCTGTTCAATAGTGTTTATTTCAGTCATTTGTACATTTAAATCTAATTATAATATCACAAAAACTATTTTGACACAAGTCGACTTGTCTTATAAAGCTTATACAAATCCTCTAATTGACCTCTACGCTCATCCTTAGCAAACCACTTATAGAAAGACAACTTTTCCAAACCCGCACTGTCAATTAAGACTTTCGTCAAGTCGTTAATTTTGGCTGGAGTTAAATCATCATCAAAAAAATTTTTCCTTCGTAATCCCTCAAGTACAGACATAGTCTGCCCACGTTCAAGCTTTAAGCCATTAATCACAACTTTCTGGGCCCTCACTTTTGCGTCGTATCGCATATCAAAATTAGCATCAAGATTAGGATTAAGACTTCCCCAACGCTTTTCCAGAAGTTCAATTAGTTGTTTATGATTACGTGTTGCAATACCATTCGCAAAAGCTCTCTTCGCATTATCTGAAGGCAACAAACTCATTGTACCGGCATAAAAATTAATCTGATCCAAAACTTGCTGTGCCGTCATATGTTCCGGAAAACTTCCCTTCAGACTAGCAACAATTTCATTAACATCTGCAGGCAATTCTGCCACGCGAACCTTTTGCATCTCTCCACCATTAGCTGCCATACCTTTATCTCCACGTAATCCCAATTCATCAACATTCACCTGATATGCACTATCTACATAATCATCTCTCACCTCACTATAATGTTTATGCAACTGAAACAACTCATCGGAAATGTCTAAATCAGACCAGCCCAAACGCTTATACTTGGCTATAGTTTCCTTAACTACCGCAATATTTACTCCGGGTGCTAAGTTCTTAGCATTAACAATATCTTCAATTAGAGTTCTCCTAACTTCACTATCAGGCAAACTATTAAAAATGCGATGTGCACGTTCATGTTCCAACACAGAAGAAACTCTCTCAGAATTTTTACCATTTCTAACCACAACCAAACCCGTCGCCGGATCAAAGAAACCATCCTTATTTTCCACACCATCCATTAATTTTATATTCCTCTCATATTTCGTCTGATTAATATCTCCTCCATCGTAAGCGGTTTTTAGCCTCACTTTTGCTTCTTTAACAAATCCTTCATAAGCCTGATCGCCAACAATTACATCCTTAGGAGACACAGTAGCCTTTGCTTTACCACTAAGCCCCTTCATGTAATCAGAAAATTGCTGACGATTAAGCTCATGCACATAATCATTATATAGTTTAAAATACTGTCTTGCTTGAGCTTCCGAAGGAATTCCTCCAATCTTCGCCTCCAAATCCATTAAACCCTTCTCTGCTTTTTGCAATCTACCAACCTTACCAAAATGCAAAAATTGATTTACTGCCAAAAATTGAACACTTTTAATCATTGCCTCATAAGCGCGATCTGTGTTCCCCGAGCGTAAATAATCTTCAATTACCGCCAACCCAATTGACGCACCTGTATCCAAACCGGTAACAACGCCCAACTCTACATAAGAGGCTAAACGAGGACTTGTCTTTGCAAGTTTTTCAAAACGCCCCTTTAATAAAGTCGGTGCCAATTTACCAACGCCGAAATTAGCCGCCATAGAAGCATAACCATCAACACCCCAATTTGCCATCTGCTCACGCCCTAACAACTCATAAGAAATATTCATCCCTGTATGCACAATCGCACTATCAACCAATGTTGATGCCACAAATCGCGTTAAATTAGACGTTGGCCTAGCAAACCCAAGAATCTTACGCAACCGAATACCAACACGTCCAGCTGAACCTGCTGCACCAATGCCTTCTGTTGCAGCGGTAATTGCCAATAAAATATAAGTTGATGGATCATCAACTATATCTAAAATTTCTTTACCAATATTCACATTATTAATTTTATCATTCGCCTTTGCAACTATCGATGTTACATCATTAGCCATTAATTGTCCTTTTAAATACTTCATTTGATCGTCCTTTTCCACATTTGCCAATCTTGACGTTTCCGCCTTAAAATCGATATCAAATTTATAAGCCGCCTCAGCAGCCTTTTTTGCATCCGTATTTGGTGATGCAACCTCGGCACCACGACCATTTAGTCTCTTCCATGTATCAACAACCAATGGCCATTTATCAGCCAACTTAGCACGAATATTCTTCATATCTTTTGCACCAAAAACAAACTTATGATCATTATCAATTTGCCCGCTGGCAACTAACAAATTAATTGCCTTAGTCATACTCACTTCACCGGATGTTAACATATATATACTCTCGCCATTAACATCATAATTCATATATTCATCCAAAGCTTTATGATACAACTCTAAGCTTTCACCCAAACCAGCCTCCGACTCAGGTTCGGTTGCCGATAGATGTTTTATATAACTCAATTTTGCATCCACGGAATTTTTTGCGGTATATTCAGAATTTTTACTAGCCCTAAGTAACGACATCTCATACACAACATCATCATCATTTTGATTAACCGGTAATGGCTCCCCCAACAACACATTATTAAGCGCCATTTTTACCGACCCCATTTGCTTCGCCAATAATCGTAATTTACCCTTCATAGGTGATTCATCCACAAATTCAGGATTAGTAACCGCTGACCAATCGGCCTTAGCAAACATTTTGTACATTTGATCAACACGCGTCAAAGAAAAAACATCCATCAAATTATCCGCTGAAAAATTTGCTCCCAAATTATTAATACGATCTGTAGCCTCCGCCACCGGAATACCCGCCACAACGGCCATTAATCGACTAACACTCGAAATTCCACCATGTTCAATTTGCCAAGACTGATACGCTTGTAAAGTTTGTCCAAACTGATCAAACAGCTCCTTTTGTCTA
Organism: Candidatus Peregrinibacteria bacterium CG_4_9_14_0_2_um_filter_41_14; assembly: GCA_002788755.1. Lineage (GTDB taxonomy): Bacteria > Patescibacteriota > Gracilibacteria > UBA1369 > UM-FILTER-41-14 > UM-FILTER-41-14. Next base: position 2,979 of record PFRW01000069.1, on the reverse strand, counting down.
GCCTGCAAAGCGGTCACCACAACGTAATCTTTCGCAAATTCAGGATTTTTAAGTAATCGTTCCTGTAAGTTTAATTCACCTATCTGCTCATTAAGTTTATTTAATCGAGCAAAAGCACTATCAGCTCCTGTTGATACTTCCTTAGCATTTTTATCGATTGTTTCCACAAAAACATCACCATGCTCCTTAACCAATTTTGCCAACTCAGATAAAGTATATGTTCCCTCATAGCTATGTTTAATTGCTCCTGCGCCAACATCAATTTTTGTTTCACCATTAACCTCGTATATCCGCTTTATATAACCAAGCGATTCGGCACGACTACTGGCGGCAACAATATTATTATTTTCCTTCAATATTGGGAGTTCCGCTTCCTCCGTTGTAATATCAATTCCAGCCATCTGCTTTTCCAATGCCTGTCGAGCAACTGTTATTGAACGTACACGCACATTTTTTACGGCAAGATCAATATTATTCAGTAAAACCGTCATCTCAGTCTCCACTTCATTTAATTCACCCTCAAGTTCATTCTGAATATTGACAACAAGCTCATCCAAACCAACGGTAAGTTGTGCAAAGCCATTATCACCATAAATATTATGGTCACCATTCACCAGATAATGCCATACTTCGGGATTCATTTTAATAGCATCAACTTCACCAATTTTTTCTACAAACTGCTCCTGTTTAACCTGCCATTCAGATAACAACCCTTCAATTTTTTTTGATAATCCAGGTAGCTCACCAAAACTAGCTTCCACCTGATCAAGCTTAAGTTGGATTTTCTCATTTACAGCTTTTACACCGGCCAAGGCCGCTTCTTCATCAAAATCCAAAGCCTCCACATTCGCATCTACATTTTCAACAGCAGACTCAATCAAACCAGGATCTGGTCTTTCTTCATTAAACCAAACTAATAACTGTTCTCTAAACATATTAATGATTTAATTGGTCAAGGATTGTATCCTCATCAATGTGCTCAGCCATTTCCGCATCTTTATAAAGCTTCTTCATTTTCTCGTTTAACCACACCTTCATGCTACTTGCATAATTTTTACAAATGCCAACCTTAAGTGCACCTTTTATTTTTTCTTCCAAAACTGCTTTTCGTTGCACAATATTCATAGCAATATAAAATTAAATAACTTCACTAATCGCCTTCTCCACAATCATCTTTTGCATTACATCCGGCAAAGCCTTAAACAAAGGATCTGACGTTTGCCATTTTTCACGCAGCACTTCCATACCTTTCGCCTTAGCCTTAGCCTTAAGCTCTCCCTTATAATTATTATAGTCACTAACAACAGCCAGATAATCGTCATAAAGCCCCGGCTCGCTATCAATTACTCCGGTATAAGTTTCCACAGCTGTATCCAAATTAGCCAACAATCGGTCACGAGAACTTCCCTCATCAGAATTAAAAATAAAAGTTTTTAAACGACTAATTACACCATCTCCCGGTAAAGCCTCAATTCTAACTTTTTGATCCTTTAAACGCTCTAATATCCTCCTAAAAATTCGCGGTAACTGTCCATCAATAGTTGCCGTTTTAAAGCTCACAACCATACTACCAAGAACCCCTCTAACCTCCTCTAACTTACTATTTCTCACAGCTTCATCATCAGTATCTCCCGCTTCTTTAATCAAACCTTCAATCTTATCAACATCACCAGACAAAGTACGATAAACACCAACCAACTCCGGCACTCGCTTAGCCATATCCCAGTACTTTTTTGCACTATCGGTTAACTTTTCATACCAGCTTTTGTCCGCTGCCTCGGTCTCTTTTGGCTTCTCCGCAGTAGATTTAGATGCGCCCTTCTTTAACTCGCCACCCTTTTTAATAAACTTCACCTCATCATTACCTGCTTTTAACGAAATCCCATTTTCATTGGCCGCCATCCGTTCTAATAATTCAAATAATTTTGCAACATCAACAGTCTTAGTGCCGGCCAGATTCGTCACCAAACCAATTTGCCCGGTTCTATCAACATTCAATACCGTGGTATCTATCCCTACAATTTTCGCAAACATAGGCAACTTCATCTCATACGTCACCCCACTCCCATTACGATTATACAACTTAAAAAGAGGCTTACTCCCATCAGCCAAATCGACTGTACATTTTAATTCCGCCTGTGCGGCATCGGAATAATAAGTAAAATCAACCTTATCTCCTTCCTTAACTTCTTTGCCTTTAATTTTAGTTAACGTCTCAACTTCACGCTTTTTGGCTTCCGCCTTTTCATCTACAGGCGCATCCTTTGTTTCACTCGGCTTTGACGTATCACCAAAATCGGCAGCTTCCGTTTCAGCCTTAGCTGTTTCCTCCGGCGACAGTTCCTCCTTCTCCTTACCAAATAACCCCTTAAACCAGTCCAAAACGCCACCCAGCTTTTCCTTAATCGTCTTCCACAAATCCTCCATCCATTCCCCAAATCCACCCGTCTCGGCTTTTTCCTTAGCATCCTCCACTAAATCTTTACGTTCCTGTTTCGATTCCGCCTTAACAACCTCCGCCGCAGTTTTCTGTGTTTCTTTAGGTGAAGGCGCTTCTGGCGCTGGCTGTGGCTTGTTTGCTACCGAACCTTCCATATATTTTAATCGTTAGAAGATTACTTCACATCATCTCCACTCACAACACGACCTATTCAAATCTCTAATCATTCTCATCAAATATCTCAAATCTTGTTGTCCGCTATCAACCTTATTGTCCATAAATTTAATTACATCAGAGCATCATACCACACAACAGATAATAATACAAACAATCAGAGGAAAATAATAGAGAAAATGCTGGATCAGAGAGCGGGCGTGCGGGCAATAAGTAGAATTTTAGTTAGAAATTTCCAGCCTGCTGGGAAGTTTGAGTTGACACAATTTGCGGTGGTTTGTTTTTGGCGTGTAAGGCTGGTGTAAGAAGAGATTTTGAAATTTATGAAGATGGAGTTAAAAATTTCTTTTTTGTTGTGCTAGGTG
>PFRW01000030.1 GCA_002788755.1 Candidatus Peregrinibacteria bacterium CG_4_9_14_0_2_um_filter_41_14 | reverse complement strand
CGCCAAGTATATGCCATGGGGCAATGTTAGATTCTATCTGGTAATTGTAGCATGGGTTGGGTGAAAGATAAAGAATGAATTCAGTATAGCTGTCATTACAATTAAACTTGCAACTCAATGTACCGATCCACCTCCGCTTTTGACCCCACACAAAATGTTGTTCGTTGGTGCAACGATTCCACTTTTTTAGTAAGAATACTTTGCTCCCCATCCGTAGAAAAACCACCCGCAGCTTCAACAATCTTAGCCATTGGAATACACTCATACAATAAACGCAATTTACCATTTGGTTGATCAGTCATCCCTGGATACGCAAACACACCATCGCCCTTATATAACATATGATGAATATCCGGCACCATGCCACCGGAATAACGCAATTTATAATCATGACTAATCCAATAATCAACTAATTTACCATAGTTTAAATTATAATTGACCGCTTTCAAATTACCGGGCGCAAAATACTTTGTTGTATCAGCAATCCTAAGGTCATTTTTTTCTAAATAATATTCCCCCTTATGCATTGTAAAAGAAGCGATCTTATCACCAATTGCAAATACTAACATTGTCTTTGGTCCATATAAGCAATAAATCCCAGCAGCCAAATCAGCACCGGTTACACCTATCGCGCCCTTTGCCTCATAGATAGCAAAAATACTACCAACCGAAAAATTAGCAGCAACCAGTGACGATCCATCCAACGGATCAAAAGCAACGGTAAAACGCCCTTCTTCATTAACTAACTCTTGATCATCTTTCTCTTCAGAGACAAGCGCATAAACCACTTTCTCACCTTGTAACACACCGGTAAAAATCGCGTCAGCCAGCACATCTAATTTGATCTGCTCATCCCCGGATAAATTTTCTTCACCAACCGTAACGGCAGCATTATTGTCAACCCGTGAACACAACTCAACCGAACCTTGAGCAATCCTCAAAATTACAGACTGCAAATCAAGATCAACACCGCACTGCCTTAAATAGTTAGCTAATAACATAATTAAAAAATGGGATTAGTTTTTTGATCTAACATTGTTTGCAATTGATCTGTAATCACAAGCGCTTCTTTTTCCGGCCGCTTCCACATATTGCGACCAAAAATAAAACCAAAGGCACCACCTTCAACACAAACCGAAGCATTTTCCATTAAATCGGCGTCACTAATCTCTGAACCGCCACTAAACAAAACCGGCACACCCTGACAAGCTTCCACAACTCGTTTGGCACGTTCTAATTTTTGAGCTAATGGATCCAGTTTTTGCAAATCCCCTTCTAAATCACGGAAATACTTTGGAATACCTTCATTTTCCATATAACCAGCCTTACCAGTTTTTGGTAAATTTGACTTAATAATTGTCGCACCCATTTCCATTGCCATCCTTGCGGCGCTTTCTAAAGCATAACTACTGTCCGGTCCACCCTTGGCGTCAATACCAATACCACGAGGATAAGCCCAAACAATTAAAGGCATCCCATAATCATCACATAAACGACGTAACTCTGCTAGTTGTGGCATATCTTCATCCTGACGCGGTGACCCATAATACATAGTATAACCAATACCTACAGCTCCCAACCTAATTGCATCCTCCATCCAAGAAGTATGCACACTTAACGGTTCCTCCTGTGAAGGGATACTGGTCTTACCATTAACTTTTAAAATCAAAGGCACTTTGCCCTCCAATTTAGACCAATATCGCTTAGCAACTCCGTAATGGACAGCCACGGCATTGTATCCACCCACATCAGCAAGCTTCATAATGTAATCCGGATCTTCTGCTCCTGAATCATTTTCTCTATGCCGATTATCATGTTCAACAAACTGATCATAAGGAAGAATCATCGATGTTCCACTCGCGCGCAATATTTGTCGTACTCGCACTGCTTCACCTGTTGTCATTCTTACTTTTCGAAAGAACCGAAATACATCTTGGTTAGCCATAAAATATGGGTTACTTGTTTTACGCGACCATTCTAAAGATGCCCCAAAAGGATTGCAACACTACTTCGCTAATGCCACCTCATTATCTTTTACCGGCCAGTAATAATTTACTTCTTTTGGCGTTCTCATCTGCTGAATTCGACTACTGTTTTTCACAAATTCCAATGTCTGGCTTTCTGACAAACTGATATTATTTTGTTCTCGTTTATTTAAAAGCTCATCCCGCTCATATTCTAAACGAGCAATCTCATAGCCACGCGTAGCTGTTCCATTAAAATGAACCAAGTAAACAAAACTCAATATGCCAACAAAAAACAAAACTAAAAACATCAAAGAGTAACGACCAACATAAAAGTTCTGCTTTAAGGTATGAGCTTTTAAACCCACTCCCGACTTATTTTCATTGGTAATCAAATAATGAGGCATATACTTACATTAATTTTTGATAAACACGCAGTTTTGCACTGCGTGAACGTGGATTTGCATCCTCCTCTTCCTTTGTTGGAACAACAACTCGCTTAGTAACCGCAAATGCCTCTGGTTTAGCACGGCATTCGCATTTCAATAACGAACTTGGACAAATACAAGATTTTAGTTTTGGTGCGAAATATTGCTTCACCAGCCTATCCTCCAATGAATGATAAGAAATAATAGCAATAAAGCCATTTACAGAAAGATTCGTCCATAAGTTATGTACTCCTCTCTGCAATACATTTAGTTCATCATTTACCGCAATTCGCAAAGCTTGGAAAATTTGTGCCAATACTTTGTTTTGCGTTTGCTTAGGCAACACACTCTCAATTCGAGTCACAAAATTAGTTGTTGAAGTAAAGCGTTTCGCATTACGCTCTTCTACAATTTTACGCGCTGTCTTCCGAAAATTCGCTACTTCACCAAAATTACGCAGAATATTTTCAAGCTGTTCTTGTGTAGCCTTATGCAGAATCTTTTCGGCCGTTACATTTAACCGTTTATCAAAACGCATATCCAATGGACCGGCTTTCCGAAAAGAAAACCCACGTTCTGCATCATCAAAATGCGGTGAAGACACACCTAAATCCAATAAAACTTTATTATAAGGTGGCAATTTCAACGCTTTCAAATAATGATCAATTTTATCATATGAATCATTCACAAAGGTTACCCTCCCTTCAAATTTACGCAAATTTCGTTGTGCCAACTGCAAATTAGCACCATCTAAATCAAAGCCGACTACACGCCCCTCTTCACCTACCAATTCTGCAAAACGCTTTGCATGACCACCTAACCCCAAAGTACCATCAACAACAACATCACCAGACTTAATTTCAAGTAATTCGACCACCTTATCAAGTAATACCGGTTCATGATTTGATGGAGCAGAAGGCGTAGTTGGCATAATCAATGGTTGTTTTGTGTAAAACTTGTGCACAACTAGTGGATAACTTATTTGTCCATTAGGTAACAACTAGCTTAAGAGCCAAACCCCTAATTGTCAAATTATCCCTTATAAATAGGACAAATTTACTATACAATATTTGACTAATCACCCTCCAAATCAACTATCCACATAGGCAAAAACGCTCAATCGGAAATAAGATTGTCGTAATCAAGAGTTATTGCATTACTTTTTTATTCACAATTATCATTTTATAGCTATAATAAGAGCAAAACCAGAACGAAGACCACTATATTTTGTGCCAAACAAACCACAGTACCACCATATAATGTAAAAACAGCTATGTATCACTACTTACTCACAATCATTGCCAGCAGCCTTCCCATTATTGAAGCGCGTTTTGGATTTGCATTTGGCTATAAAATTCTCGATATCCCCGTCTACATTAGTTTGCCGTTGGCATTTTTGGGTAATCTAATCAGCATTATTGCCGTAACTTACTTACTTTATGCGATTTTTGACCAAGAAAAAGATCACTGGTTTCACAATAAGATCAACAAACTAATTGAAATGATCAAAACCCGTCATCAAAAACGCATCGAAAGTTTTGCCCTCATCAGCCTCATCCTATTTATTGCCGTACCTCTTCCTTTTAGCGGCAGTTATTCCGGCATAATTATTGGCTACCTTATTGGTTTACCACGTGAAAAAACGCTGCTAGCCGCAGCTATTGGCACAATATTCTCACTAACAATTGTCTTTTTTACAATTGAATCAGTAGATGTAAGCTCCCAATTCCTGCTTAATTTTCTCAAAGAGTTCTCCCTCCCTAATTAATTCCATTTTTTTCTCTCCTAATACCTTTACAATTGTTGAAGGCCTATTGTCATACTCCTTTCTAAAATCAACCATAAAGTTAACATCAGCTAAAGCATCGCCAAATTGACCAACAAAATCATCTAAACTACGAATAACCTTTTCCCCGTATTTATTAGCCGAAGTCGTGCTAATTGGATTGCCCAAATTACTAATTAATTGATTTACCTCCGGCACATCCATCCACCTAAAACCGACGTAATCGTAATTTTCATTTACATTAGCCGGCAAAGCCTTTGTTCTCGGCACCAAAATAGTCAACTTACCTGGCAAATATCGTTCCCATAATTCCAAAGCTAAAGAGTTAAACTCTCCATAAATTTTGGCCATCTCAATATCATTAACCAAAACACTATACGGTTTAGTTGCAGGCATACCCTTAAAGTCATACAAACGCCTAGCACCTTCTTTAGAAAGAATATCATGCCCCAACCCCAAACAAGTATCCGTTGGATACAAAACCAATTGGCCAAACTTTAGTCCAATACTCAACAATTCCAATTCTTTCATAAAAATACCTTTTCAGTTAAAAGAAACATCACTATATTACACGCAACAATCCCTAATTTCCAATACTTATGAGTCTGCCTCGTGTTGCAATCAATGGCTTTGGGCGCATAGGTCGCCTCGCCTTCCGAGCTAATTTAATTAATCCGGTAATCGATATTGTATCTGTAAACGACTTAAGTGGACCGGAACAAGCAGCCCATCTTTTAAAGTGGGACTCCGTTTACGGCCAACTAAACGCCGACGTTCAAGTTAAAGAAGATGGTATTACCGTAAATGGCAAATTTATTAAAGTACACAGCGAACGCGAACCTACAAATCTCCCATGGGCAGCCGAAAACATTGACGTTGTTATGGAATGTACAGGAATATTCCGTACAAAAGAAACAGCAGGCAAACATTTAAAAGCCGGTGCCAAAAAAGTAGTAATTTCCGCACCCGGTAAAGACGATATGCCAACATTTTGTATTGGCGTTAACGAAGACACATACAATTCCGCAGACCATATTGTTTCCAACGCTTCTTGTACAACAAACTGCTTAGCACCAATTGCTAAAATCATTAATGATGAATTTGGGATTAAACGCGCAACAATCACCACAACTCACTCATATACCAGCAGCCAAAACTTAGTAGATGGCAGCAACAAAGACGCCCGTCGTGGACGTGCCGCCGCCTTATCATTCTTTCCAACATCAACTGGTGCCGCCAAAGCCGTTTCACTAGTCATCCCCGAGCTAGAAGGCAAATTCCAAGGCATGGCCATTCGCATCCCTAGCCCAACCGTTTCCATTGTGGATCTTGTCGCCGAAGTTGCAAAAGACACCACCATTGAAGAAATCAATGAACTATTCAAACGCTACAGCCAAGGCAAGCTAAAAGGCATTGTCGACATTAGTTATGTTCCCCTAGTTTCCGTGGACTACCAAGGTAATCCAAACTCTGCAATTGTAGACGCTGAATACACCAACGTCATTGGCGGCAATCTTATCAAAGTAATTGCCTGGTACGACAACGAATGGGGCTACGCCAACCGCCTCAACGATATGTCAGCTCACATCATGAAATAATCTAGTACCGTTCTAATCGATTAATCCGATCCTCTATTGGCGGATGAGTCGACCAAGTATTACGCCAAAAAGCTACGATCCCCGATCGTGGCTTTTTATTATCACCACTAAAAGCGACAGCATGATATTTATGCCCGCTAGCCGTAGGATCTGCAATACAAAGACCAGCCATACTAGACTTACCATCTAAAACCTCGATGCGCGCATCTCCAGCAATCTTTTTAAGCGCCGAAGCCAATGCCCGGGGATTACTGGTTAAATGGGCGCTCGTTATATCTGCCAAATACTCACGTTCTCTACTAATTGCCAAACGTGTTAAAACGCCGATCAAAACACCAACCGTCAAAAACAAAATCCCAATTAACGGCAATGGATTATTAGATTTTTCAGATCGACCACGCATCCTAATCAAAATCTCGCCAATCATCTCAATCGCCCCCACTAACGTAACCGCCAACATCATCACGCGAATATCTCGATTTAAAATATGACCAATTTCATGCGCCATCACCCCTTCCAGCTCGGCTTTATCCAAAGTATCTAATAAACCTTGAGAAATTGCGACCGTAGCATGCAAAGGATCTCGACCTGTTGCAAAAGCATTTAGACTCGGATCATTAATCACATAAATATCGGGGGTTTTTGGCAAACCGGCAGCAATAGATACATTTTCAACTACCCGAAACAACTCCGGGTAGTCACTTTTTTTAATCGGCTTTGCACCGGCAAAAGCCAATAACATCTTTGATCCAACAAAATAACTAATCAACGAATAAATAAAAACCGCTACAATCACCCAAAACCCAACTGTCGACATCATTTCATTGGCCAAATCAATCGGGCTAAGATGCCCTAACGAAGAGTCACCCGCAAAAAAAACGGAAGCCAACAAACCCAAATAAGTCAGACCCAAAATCATAACCGGAAAAATCAAAAACAAATAAGCCGTCCGATAACGATTTTTTCGCATCTGCTCACCCAAAGGAATTGGCAAAGATTGTAAATCTTCCATAGTTTTGATTAAAAAGAACTAAAACTCAACTTTAGGTGGCTTTTCTGCTGCTGCTCGCTCCCCTTCATCCAATTCAAAAAACTCACGTTTAACAAAGCCAAACATATTTCCAATAACATTAGACGGAAAAGATTCCAACGCAACATTCAAGCTCTTAACAGCACTGTTGTAAAAACGACGAGCAGACATCAGTTTATCTTCAGTATCTGTAAGCTCAGTTTGTAATTGCCGAAAATTAGCATCCGCCTTTAAGTCCGGATAGTTTTCCGCAACCGCAAACAAAGAACGCAATGTTGAACTCAGCATGTTTTCCTTATCAGCTTGATTAACAACGCCTTTAGCACTAACAGCCTCCGACCTCGCCTTAGTAACATTTTCCAATAACTCTTTTTCATGTGTTGCATACCCTTTTACCGTATTTACCAAATTCGGAATTAAATCATGCCGACGTTTCATCTGCACTTCAATCCCACTCCACGCCTCTTGCGCCTCGTTCTTTTTACGCACCAAACCGTTGTACATAGCCACTACCGCAAAAGCGACAACAACTATGGCAATTACAAGAATTAAAAATCCTGACATAATTATATTTAAAAAATAAGCTCCTTAATTATACAGCAAACAATCTGAAGAACAATAACCACTAGGAAAATATTATCCTAACCTTTCACACAGGGCTGCTACACCCACTAAGGTTGCCTTCAATTCAGGAGCAAGCTCAACTGGCACCTTCTCAGCATCTACAAGGATAAAATTATGTCTTTGCAAACAACTAACAATCTCCTTCGCCACAAGTCTCGTAAATTCATCAAGACCTACAAATTTGTCTTCATAAGTGATCGGCAAACCATCCGTCTGTACGCATTGACTTAAAAAAGCCTCAATAATCAGATCTTGAAACTCACTGGCCAATGACCTTTGAACAGCATCCGCATGATTAATAACAAGATAACTCTGCTTCAGTACAATCTTACACCACTCTTGCCACAACAAATCAAATCCCCCCTCAACTGGCGTCAAGTTCGAGCGACTAAGAAACGATTCAAATTGTTCTCTTAACTGAGCTTGATCAACATGCTCATTCAGACACGCTTGCATATCTCGACAATAATCATCTGATAACACATCACATCGCGGCCATTGCTCCATTATCCATGTATAAATACTACAACACCAATCTTACACAGCAATCCACACCCTTGTCAAACA
>PFRW01000013.1 GCA_002788755.1 Candidatus Peregrinibacteria bacterium CG_4_9_14_0_2_um_filter_41_14 | reverse complement strand
GAACGAAAAATATTTTTTGAACTCACTCCGCTACGCTTCGTGCCACGCTGCGTTCTCCTTCTTTCAGTCGTCGGGGCGTATAACAAGGGATATACGGTTCGGGGCTCGGCTCACCCCTCACCCAAATTTTTCTTTCTTATAGAGGGGAAAATTAGGGTATTTTCTCCGCTTCGCTCCGAAAATAATATTATTAATAGGTACAAAATAGGTACAATTTAGGTATAATTATACTCATCTTGACAGTAAAGGTATAAAATAGGTACAATTTAGGTACAACTATACATATTCAATATGAAGTACAAGATTGAAATACCAAACTTGAAAGGCATTAAGCCTGAAAAAATCTCTAAAATATTTGATTACAAGAACAGGAAAGACATTTTCGAATTTGCTAAAAAATGCATAGAGTCAGATTATGTCTACTGGGATAAAATGCGCCACAAAGAACCCTCTCCGGATGATGTTTCTAAAGAAGAATTATGGTTAATCATAAAAATCTTCCGAGAATCGCAAAGTGTAAAATCCACTGTAATAGACAAGGATGGAAACCCTTTTACATGGCTGAAATTATCGTATTTTGAAGAATTTTTTCACGAACTTGACATGAGTACAGGCGGAGAACTTTTTGTTGAAAAAAGTAATGTCAACAAAGCTAATAAACAGAAATTAATAACGCGTGGAATAATGGAAGAAGCTATAGCCTCTTCCCAGCTTGAAGGTGCAGCAACAAGCAGAAAAGCTGCAAAAAAAATGCTTAGAGAAGGAAGGAAGCCAAAAAATGAATCTGAGCAAATGATTGTCAATAATTACAACTCAATGAAAGCTATCGAAGAGGACTACAAAGATAGAGTAATGAGCATGGATCTTATCTTAGAATTACATAGTTTAATTACTAAGGACACATTGGATTCTGAAAAAAAGGAGCCAAAACTAAGAAAGAAAAACGACCCCATTTTTGTAACAGATAAAGTGACTGGAGAAATATATCATGAAGGGCCAAATATAGACTTCGTGAAAGAACAGCTAGGAAAACTCATAAAATTTGCCAACAATGAGTTAAGCAATGAGCGATTTATCCATCCCGTCATTAAAGCAATAATTCTTCATTTTTGGATAGGATACTTACATCCATTTACGGACGGAAATGGACGTCTTGCAAGGTTAATTTTCTATTGGTATCTAATCAAAGAAGGGTACTGGGCATTTGTATATTTGCCAATTTCAAAAGCAATAAAACAATCACCAAAGCAGTATTCTATGGCATACGTATATAGTGAACAAGACGACAATGATATGACATACTTTATCGACTACAATATTCAGAAAATTAAATTGGCAATAAAAGAGTTTAGAGAATATCTTAAGAATCAATCAAAAGAGAACCTAAACATGAAGAATAAAAGTGAAACAGCTCATAACCTAAACACAAGACAAGTTCAATTATTACAATTTATACATGGCGATTCCGAGGAAAGAACTAATCTCACTATGCACATGAATATCAATCAAGTAGCCAAAATGACAGCAAGTAAAGATTTAAAAGATTTAGTGAACAAAGGATTCCTTTCCAGAAAAAAACAGGGAAGATCCGTTTACTACTATGGAACAGCAAAAATAAATCAATTGTTTTAGGTGTTTGGGGCTCGGGCATTCACCCCTTTTGTTCCTCTCTGCCCTTCGCCCCAAACGGAAAAACAAAATCGAATCTATCTTTTGTAAGAGCAATTTCTTTCAGAAATTAAAGGAAAACATGTACATCATATAACAGGGGAGAGGCGGTTTTGTTCAGTCGTTTCGCTCTTTTACTGCACCCATATTTGCGGGTGGTACGCCTTCGGCGTATTATACCACCCGCAAATATCCCCTATACCCGGACGTTGTACGAAATATACTTTTCCTTTTACGACTAAAGCCCTTTGCTTTTCAATAATAGGCAAATTGAATTTCTTTTTTTGATAGAGGGCAAAGTAGGTTGTTTTCTCCGCTCCCGCTGTTCGCTCCGAAAACGCTTTTTTATAATTAGCACTACAAAGACACTCCCAAATCCTTGAATTCTAGATCGAAGTGCAAAGAGAGTCTAATTCCTTTTGTAGGACTTCGGCAGGAGTTAAGTAGCCGTGCCGCTTGCGAGGACGACCGTTTAGTAAATTAACATAGTGTTGTAGATCTTTCGAGCTAACTTGAGAAAAGTCTGTGCCTTTGGGGATAAACTGCCTGAGTAAGCCATTAGTGTTTTCGTTTAATCCTCGCTCCCAAGGTGAAGCTTTATGACAAAAATAAACATCTAGCTTTGTTTCACCCGAAATGACTGTATGCCAAGCAAATTCACTGCCTTGGTCTAAGGTGACGGAGATTCTCAATTCTTCAGGCAGATCCGCAAATTGGCCTCGAAAAACATCAGCGACAAGCTCAGCCTGTTTATGTTCAACTTTGGTGGCCATTAGGAAGCCACTTTTCCTTTCAACATTAGTCACAATAGCTTGTTTGTAATTTTTGCCTATCACAGTATCACCCTCCCAGTGGCCAAAAGACTCACGTCCATCCACTGCTTTGGGACGATCATCAATCATCACCATTTCCGGAATACCACCTTTTCCCTTATCACGTTCTTTACGGTATTTTTTGCCTTTACGACGAAGATACAGTTTAATAAGCTGAGGCTTATTTCTGTAAATATACTGGTAGATTGTTTCATGGCATAGGACTTCATTGTTTTCTGCTCGCCATTTTCCGGCAATCTGTTCCGGACTCCAGTAACTTTCGATTTTTTCAACAATAAATTCTGCCAATACACTATCGTCTAAAATACGAGGATGATTGTTTGCTAAGCTCCTCTTTTTACCGATCTCAACCCATGCTTCATCAGCACAAAAACTCCCTAAACTGGAGCTATATGCCTTCACAACACGCGAAATAGTCGAAACATCTCTCCCTAGCTCAATTGCTATGTCCGAATACGTTTTGCCTTCATGAAGATATGTTTCTATTTGCACCAATTCTTTATATGTTAGATGCCTATATGTTCTCATATTTTATGAGTTAAGAAATAGTTTTTCTTAACTCCTGCTTATCATATTACCTCCATTTTGCACTTCGATCTAGAATTCAAGGATCACATACGGTTTCTGAAACTTCTAACTCTAACTATACATCTGTTATTGGAGGTGACTGTGCAGCAGACGGTACAATTACTCTTGCATTAGGTGATATCCAAACCTGTACTATTACGAATAACGACATTGCGCCTAGCGGTGGAGGTGGTGGAGGTACGTACACTCCACCAGTACCTCCGCTTATTGATGTAGTGAAAGTACCGAGTCCTTTGGCCCTGCCAAACGGATCCGGCACCGTAAAGTACCCTTACACTCTTAATAATATCGGCACAGTCCCCGTGAATAATGTCACAATGGTTGGTGATACTTGCAGTCCAGTTATTCGTATTTTTGGCGATACCAACGTTGACAATATACTTGATGTGCATGAGACATGGATTTAGACATGTTCCACAACCCTTACAGAGACCCACACAAATATTATCACCGCAACCGGATTCGCCAATGGCATCAGTGCAACTGACATCGCAAACGCAACAGTGGTTGTTGGTATTACAGTAGTGCCGCCATTGATCCATGTAACAAAAGTTCCAACTCCATTGCTACTTTCTACCGAAGGAGGCACGGTTATTTACACCAATAAAGTCACCAACCCAGGAATAGAGCCACTAAGCAATGTACGATTAACAGATGATAAATGTACCCCGGTAAATTATATTTCCGGAGATGCAAATAATGATTCAAAACTTGACCCTGCCGAGACATGGACATATATCTGCCAGACAAACCTCATTAAAACCACAGTTAACACGATTACTGCGAGCGGGGAGGATAATGGTTTAATAGCGAGAGACTACGCAATTGCTACTGTTGTTGTCAGCACCGTCACCCCTACGCCTGATACGGTTATTCCCAAGCTACCAAATACCGGACTTTATGACTATGAACAAAAATTCCAACGAGCAGGGTATCTCAACTGAGCCTAACCTCTGGCAGTTTCAGATTGCGCTAAGATAGATTATCTTTCCATAAATTTCCCCATAAAATATATTATTTCGAATTGACAAAACGTGAGCACGAAATTTAATTTTGCTTTTTATATAGAGTGAAGGTAAAAGTGTTGTATGGAAAAAATAATAAATGCTTTCGCAGGCCAAAAACGCCCAGAGGAAGTTCCTCAATCCTTAATTCAACTAGTGCACAATGCAGATGCATCAGTTGACGATGGGAGGGGTGATTTTCTCAGGTTTGTAAAACGAGTGTTAGGCGCACCAATAGTTTTAAGACCAAATAGAGAAAGAAAACCAAGTATCACTGCGCCAGGACAAAGTTGTACGGTTGCCCAACAGTTAAGAGATATTCGTCCCGATGATGATTATAGAGATGAAATTATGTCACTTCTTTTTGGTGATAAAAGAGAAAAAGACACTGGTGTACTAATTTTACATATTCTAAGTAGTTTAAATGTTGATAATAAAAAATTTAGAGATTTGGTGAAGGCTGAAAAAGAGGGGATCCTCCCATTTTCACACAACAATCTTGAAGCAGCAAAGAAAGCCCCAATGTTATTAATGAATGGATTAGACTATGCGGGGAATGGCTTATTTAATCCATTTGCCATACGACGGGGGGTGAGAGGAAATGTTTTACATGTTTTTGATCAATCATTATGGGATATGAAGGAGGGGATCTGCTCTACCAATGCTTCTTCCCGAGCGGTTGCACAGTTTGGTAATCCAAGAGAGATGGTTGCACACGCACAAAAATTATACTCCGGTATTCCAAATCATAAGGTTGTTATTCGTGACGTTGCGAAATATAATTTAAGCGAACTATAAATTTATTTTTCCAAAATGAAACGATGCGGAATTATTGGCGGTGTTGGACCAAGTGCAACAGTTGATCTTGTCCAATACATTATAAAAAATACGCCTGCTAAAAAAGATCAAGAACATTTAAGAATGATCATCGACAACAATCCTCAAATCCCTGATCGAACAGCGGCACTTTTAAATAATGGCGAGTCACCCAATCCATTTTTAATTGAGTCAATTAATCTCTTGAAACAAGCAAAAGTGGATTTTATTATTTGCCCTTGCAACACCGCACATGTTTTTTTGAGGGAGCTAAAAAAGGAAATCGATTTCAATTTTATTGATATGATTGAAGAAACAATAAAATACCTTGCAGCAAACAACATCAAAAAAGCAGGACTATTATCTACATCCGGAACCGCAAAAACCGGCATCTATCAAAACACCGGCAAACAGCATGGTATCGAAATTTTTATACCTTCCGACAAAGGCATTAAAAAAGAAATGGAAGCAATTTATGGAAATAAAGGCATAAAAGCCAATCCAAAGTACGAAAAAAGCAAAAATAACAAGGACCTCTTCCTCGACGTAATTAACGAATTTAAAAATGAAGGCATAAAAACCGTAATCATGGGCTGCACCGAAATACCACTATGCCTAGAAACAAACGACACTACGGTCCAGTTGATTAATCCAACTGAAATCTTAGCAAAGTCGGCGGTGGACTATGCATTAGCAGAAAAGGAGGGGATTAAGCATGGTGCCAAATCTACATTTTAATGATTATATAATGAAAACTTAGCACAACTGTGGTAAAGATTACGTCAACTGTCGCTAAGAAATTATCCAACCTGTTTCCGATTACCTCACGGTCTGTCCAAAGGCCTCATCGGCGGTATCCGCTTTTTCATCTGCAATGGTGTGTTGAATGCGTCCATCAATATGGTTTGGTGGAGAGTAGGTCGTAAAGATTTGTAGCGGAACGTTTCCAGTATTAATAAAATTATGTAGTGTCCCGGGAGTTACAACAACCACATCACCAGGAACAATCGGCGATTTTTTGCCATCCAATAATGCTTCACCAGTACCCGATTGAAAGTACAGAGTTTGTTCAACGTGCTGGTGTGTTTCCTCACCAACTTCTCCACCCGGCGGGATACTCATAACCACGAGCTGCGATTTGGCTCCGGTAAAGAGGACATGACGAAAATCTGTATTTTCCGCCGTCGCTTTTACGATATTTGTTTGAAAAGAAGCGATATTTTCTGGAGTTTGCATAATAGGGAGGATAAAGAAATAAAAAGCCAAAATTGTTAAGATAGATCCGCAGGCAACACCAAAAACTCCGTACACAATATTTTTTGCACAAAAGTTTTTCATAGAGTCGAATGATGATTGAGTTGAGCATATCACTAAACACTATTATTAAATAGTTAGAAGTTTTAGATCAAACCTATATTATGATGTAGTGTGAAAACTGCATCCTAATATAGGAATGCTTATGCAAAAAATAAGCGGTGGTGTAAGTTTCCTCCCTAAAGATTCAGTAAATTAGCCAATTCTGTGTTTGAGGCCAATGTTCCTGCACCTGCATTTCCTGTGTAGCTAGTTACAATGTACCAGTTGCCATCTTTTAACACATTAAGCTGTCCAAATTCAGGATTAAAAAAGGCTTTATCACCAAATCCATTTACATCCTCTACGCCAGAGGGCTTTAAGACACTAAATTGATCATTATTTGAATCTTTGCCTTTGCTTGTTTTTGCCGATCTGATTAATAAACTAACACCCTTGGTATTAGCAATTCTTACCGGCGCGGCAGGATCAATTGGTGCTGTATATACGCAGTTGCTTACAGATATATCTTTGGTTACAGTTTGACCTACAGGCAATTCGCCATTTTTTGCGGAATCACCTAAAATCATTTTCGCCACATTCTCTGTTAAAATTTTACAAGCCATATTGCCAGCCGCATTATCTTCAAATTTGACTTCCTCTGATTTGCCGGTTGTTACATCGGTCACAGTAACTCCAGCATCGCTATTATTAGTAATTAAAATTGTTAAGATGCCACCCCCAACAATCACAGCGCCAATAACGTAAATAGTTAACTTATTCATATAATTTTAATATTATATAAATTAATATTATCAATTACCGACTAGTATAACAATAATTAAATATTAAGCAGTCATAGTGATTAAGGTGTAATATGTAATCACAATAAAATTATAAAAAACTATGAAAAAAATATTATTTATTTCGTTGATTGGACTGTGTTTTGTGTTATCAGCTTGTAGCCGGCAGCTAACAACCAATACCCTCTATTTAGACGCAATTAAATATATAGATAGTAATATTACAACAATTATAAATGCATCTTTTTCAAGAACATCCGCCAATGGTCATTGGTTTGTAGATGGCTATGGTTTTACTTCATTAAAAGATGTTTATGTTGATTTTGAAGACGGACATTATCTTTATAGAGCTTTGCTAAAATGCGACATTGTCGAAAATAAACTCAACTCATGTAAAGCCTTGGCAATATTTGAAAAACAGAAACAGTGGGTTGTTATTGAAGGAGAAGATACTCAAAAAAATAATCCTATTATATATAAGTGGGCAAAAGATAATTTCACCAGATGATATGCGCAAAATTACAGTCATTGTTAATGATACAATGCAGAAAAATTATCAGTATATTCTCTCAGAACACGAAGGTAAAAATTTTGATCCTGACTTTAAACCTGAGCTAACCCCTCAAGAAATGCTGGAATTTGGTGTCTTTGGTGGTAAGTATATGACAGATTGTCAAAATGAGTTTCCTAAGTCTTGGTATAAAAAGGCAAAGCTTTGCCATGAATTTCATAATCCTCAGCTCAATTATTTTGGCGTTAATGCTTCTCAGTCTCTTTCCAGTTGGTTTAAAAATGGTTGGATTTATCCGGAGGATCCACGCGGTTGGTTCCAGTGGTATTGTCGTTATTATAGGGGGCGACGCTGTCCGGACGATCGGCGACAAATCCAGCGCTGGAAAGCTTATCGCAGACATATTGCTCAAGTTCTAAAAAACTGCAAACCGGGAGATTTTTCCTGCAGGCCTAAACAAAAGCAATCTTTACTTCATTGGGCCTATGATTCGAGAAAATTTTGACGAAAATAATGAGTATGATTTTAAGTGTGACAAATGTAAAATCGTATCAACTGTATCATTACAATCATAAAAAATAATGCATTTAGACAACGGTATAACCTATAGATTAATTGCACTCTTTTTCCTCCCCATCCTAATTGGTGGGCTCTTGGTTTTAGTTGGAGTTGACCGGAATCTTAGTATTTTTATTGTCCTGCCGATAATTTTAATTCTACTTTCCTCATTTGTAATTAAACTTATCAAAATCGCCAAGGGAAGTTTTTTTCAGTATGACGAAATTTTTAATAAACTAGGTTTTCACAAACGTCGATTATACTTAATTTTAACTGCCTACGAAAAAAAGATTGGCGATTCCACTTTGCGCATAACCTATGGAGCCAGCCGCGCTTCTTATAAGTCGGTATTTAATATTAGCTTAAAATTAAACTGTCCAAACGATTTAGCAATTGGCTATCAGGCCCCCATTATTGCAAGACATTTACAAGAAATACCCAATTATTTTTCACAAGATTTACATGGTCTTAAATTATTTGCAAATAACCCAAATTGGGCTGAATCGGTTTTTGCTAAAACAGATGCAACTAACGCCATTCGTAACCTGTTCCCACAACAAAGCCAGCACGATTCATTAAGTCTAATTAACGGCCAACTTTTAGTACGAGTCCTATTTAATCAAGTCACAAAAGCCGAAATCCAGAATTTAGTGGAGAGCGTCGAAACGTTAGCATTAAAAGTAAAAATTTTATAATTAATTACACACGTATGGAATACAAAACAAATCCATTAGTTATTTTACTCACTATAATTGTAACCGCCGCGATTGCTGGTGGTGCTGTTTATTTTTTACAAACCCCAAATATTGACAGCGTGGCGGCTCCCGTAGAAGAAAGCATAAATGCGGTAATTGACGAAATTAAAGAAATCCCTCTAACAACGCAACCAAAGGCCGTAGTTGACAAAGTGGAACCAGCACTTGGGAGTATTACTGCTGAGGGTATTATTGAATACGGAGTCGATGGATCAGACCGACTAGAAGGAAAAGGTGGACCTTATATGCTAAATATTCAAGAAACCACAGTTATAAAGGGACTACCAGAATCGATGTACAGTGAAAGAATTAAACAAGCTATGATAGATGCAGGCGTAGATTATCCTTGGTTTGGCCTTATGACAAGCATTGCCGATTATATTCCAGAAGGTACTAAAATAAGCGTAAAAGGATCATCAAATGTGATCTATCTTGATGAGATTCAACTCTAAGCAAGACGCCAAGGCTTACAAACTTTTTAAGAAAGACGGAAAAATAGGCATTATTCCCATAGGATCACAGGAGGAGTTTACGCCAGTTGAGCTGACATTCTACAAAAATTCATAAGACAAGGTTAAATTTTTCTTTTGCAGCAGCTGCATAATGGACTTTAGGGAAGTGTCG
>PFRW01000066.1 GCA_002788755.1 Candidatus Peregrinibacteria bacterium CG_4_9_14_0_2_um_filter_41_14 | reverse complement strand
CGGGGTCGTACGTGATGCATGGTGATAACTTGTACAAAGTGATGATGGTGCTGATTGCGCCCAGTAAAAATAGGATTGTGAGTGGGAGGATGTATTTTTTAAACATTTTTATATTTTTTGATTAGAGAGGGAATGAGGGCAAAGTCATCGGCGATGACTAGTTTAGTACGAGGATTATATAGGGCGGCGGCGGGATGATAAAGTGGATAAATTACTTGTGATTTGCCAGTGGCCGTAATTATGACTTGAGGTTTTCCATGTGTTTCGGAAATTTTGGCATTTGGTAAAAAATATTCCATGGCGTGGCGGCCAAGCGGGATAATTAAAGTTGGGTTGATAAGAGCGAGTTGTTGTTGGAGGTAGGTATTGCAGATGTTTTTTTCTGTTATTTTTGGGTCGCGATTTTTTGGTGGTCGACATTTAACAATGTTTGTAATGAAGATGTCTTGGCGATCGAGTTTAATTTTTTCGAGCATTTCATTTAAGATGCGTCCGGCGGCTCCCATAAATGGTATCCCCTGTTCGTCTTCGGATTTTCCGGGTCCTTCACCAATAAAAACAATGTCGGTATTAATGTTGCCGGTGCCGGGAACGGTATTGGTGCGGGTTTTGGCTAGAGGGCATTTTTGGCAAACGGCGATTTTTGCATTAATTTGATTGAGTTGCTCTTGTTTGCTTGCCATAATCACTGTAAATCTTAAATAAGGCTTGTTGAATCTAACTTGTAGCTAAATTTATGGCAATATCAGTTGTTTTTGCGGGTTCGGCCGCTTTCGGAGTTAAAAGTTTACATGCTTTATTAAGTGATGATCGCTTTAAAGTGGAAGCTGTAATTTGTAATGAGGCAAAACCGGTAGGACGTAAGCAGGTTTTGACTTTGCCCCCATTGGGACAAGCGGCTGTTGATTTTGATTTGCCTGTTTATACGCTTTCTTCTAAGAATGAGTTAGTTAGTTTGGTTGCCACTTTGCCGGTACCGGATTTTTTAGTAGTTATGGCTTATGGCATGATTTTGCCACAGCCTGTTTTGGATTGGCCTAAGGTTGCATCGATTAATGTGCATGCTTCGTTGTTGCCTAAGTATCGTGGTGCTTCCCCGATTCAATCTACTTTATTAAATGGTGATCAAAAAATTGGTAATTGTTACATGCAGATGACAGTTGGTTTAGACGAGGGCCCTTTATATATGTGTACGGAAGTTGAGTTAACAGGTAAGGAAACGGCTGCTGATTTATTTGAGAGTTTAAGCGATTTATCATCGCAAGAGTTACCAAACCTTTTGGTAGAGATTGCGTCCGGTTCTGTATCCCCTATTCCGCAACAGGGTGAGCCGTCGGTGTGCACAAAAATTAATAAGGCGGACGGTGAATTAATTTTGGCTGATTTGTCGGCACAAGCGTTGTTAAACCGGTATCGAGCTTATACCCCCTGGCCTGGTGTTTTTTGGTTTGATGGCGGAAAGCGTGTGATTATCCGATCGTTAAATTTTGAGGTTAAAGATTTGGGATTAAGCGCCGGTGAGGTCAAACTGGTTGATAGTCAGGTGTGGTTGGGTACCACAACAGATGCTATTGCATTAACACGGGTTCAGCTTGAGGGGAAGCCGGCAATGGATGCTCTGAGTTGGTGGAATGGTCGATAAGTAGGGCTAAAACAATAAAATAATTACCGATGGGCAGTGTCAGTAAAAAATGATCGGTTAGGCTAATTAGTAGGAGGAAGATGATACCCAAATTGATTTTTGGTTTTTCTTGGTAATAATATGTAGCAGCAATTAGTAAAATAATGATGAGGCTGGCGACGTTGTATTTTTGAAAAATTAATAGATAAATATTGTGAATTGGTTGTTCTTCCCAGGGGAGGAGTTTGTTTTGGTTGGGTTGAACAAAAGTTTCAATTTGTTGAAGACGTTCTTGGTTGCTATTGGTTGTGTATGGCGATGCGAGTCGCACAGCAAAAACACTTAGAAGAGTGATGATGATAATTGTGAGTGGTAGCCATATTTGTTTGATTTTTTTGCGGTAATAAAAAATTAAGATGATCGGTAAAAAAATAATGCTACGTGAAAGAGTTGTAAAAAGTGCGGTGCAACCAATAATGCTTAAGATGATTTTCTTTCTTTTGCTAATTTGTTGGGATGTTAAAAAGTAAATTAGCATTAGACTTAAAAAGCCGCTGAGAATGTTGGGATGGTCGAAGGTGCCGTAGCTGCGAATGAGCTCGGTGCCAAATTGGGGAAATGGCAGTTTGGCAATGCCCTTAATGCTGTTGTTAATAATTGGCTCATTTAAAAACTGGAGTCTCAGGCTGTGTTTAAAAATAAACTGGATGATAGCAATTAAACTTTGGGTGCTAAAAATAGTGATTGCCATAATTGTGAAGGTTTTGGTCTCTTTAATTTTTGGCAAATAAATGATGGTTACCAAGCTGATAAATATGATTAGATTTGTTGTTGATTGGTTTGGCCACAGTAACATTCCTAAAATCGTAAGGATGAGGCTAGATAGGGCGATTAGTGATTTTGGGAGATTTTTGTTTTTGAATGCTGCAATGCCGATAAGTAATAAGAGAATAAATTGTAGTGGATGGATAATCAATGTTCCCCATGTGGACCACTTACCGGTGATATAGCTTAAATTGTTTTTAAGAAAAATATTGCTGACAAAGGGCCAGATTAAAATTAATGCGGGAAGGAAACCGTATTTACAGTTTTGCTTGAGGAGGTTCAACACCATCGGAAGGAATCAACTGATTAATATCTTGCTGAGCTTGCTTTAAGATGTCGCTTGTGGAAGCTCCATTATTGATTTTGGTAATAGCGTTGGTGAAGATTTGTTGGAATTTAAAATCGTCTACGAGTGGGATTGAGGTGGCGTAGCCGAGTTGTTCTATAAAGGGGCGGTAAATGGCATTTTCTCGTTGGGTTTCGATTAAGTCGCGGCGAGAGGTTGGTTTAAAGCCGGCCTTTTTATAAAAGGTTTGGAGATTTTGTTGATTAACAAGGAAGCGGAGAAAGGCCCAGGCTTCGCGAGGGTGTTTTGAAGTGCGAGAAACGGTTTCAACTAGGTAGTGGGAATAGGCCAGTTGGTCGTTAGGGTCGGTGCTTAGTTGTGGGAAGTTTGCAATACGGACATCGGTTAATTCGATGGCTGGTTTGCTGTTTTGTTTGGCAATTTGGATGCGGTTGATCACGTCTTGGTAAAGATGCGAATAACCGAACATCATACTGATTTCCCCTTTTGCAAATTTGTCGATTTGGTCTTCTTGATTTGGAGCAATAAAATCTTTGGTCCATGTATAGTAAGGTGTACCAACTTTGGCAAAACTAGTGAAGTAGTTTGCTACTTTGGTGGCAGGGGTGTTTGCAAAAGTGGCTGTTTTATTGTTGTTGTGATAAAAGTCGACGCCATTTTGGAGGAGGAGTGCGTAAAAAATATCGATGGCGCTGTTAACGTTGTCGGCTCTGCCTAGGGCGAGTCCGGCTTGAAGAATGTTGTTATTGCTAATGCGGCGTAGCTTAATGATGTCTTGTTCTAATTGTGCCCAAGTGCCGCCGGGTTTGCCGCGTTCGGGTAATTGTTTTTCGAAGTGATCTTTATTGTAGTAGAGAGCTAGGGTGTCGATGCTGAGTGGAATGCCGTAAATTTGGGGGGCGTTTTTTTCGCCGGTGCCATAAATAAGATCTTGGATGGCGATGTCTAAAAATGTGTTTTGGTAGGCTTCGGTTGGGATGAGATCGCTTGGGGCAGGAGTGATTTTCTTGTAGTTTGATTTAACCCATGTGTTTGGTAGGGAAAAAAGATCGGGGCCGCCGTCTTCGGCAATTTCGTTAACGACTAAATCGGCTAACTCTTGTACATTGGTGAATTTTTTGTAGTTAATGGTGATGTTAGGATATTCTTTTTCAAAAGCTTTGATGATGGGGGTCATGGTATCGGAATCATCAAAAAGACGATAGTAGTTGAGTGTCACTTGTGGTTTTGGTGGGCCGGGTTGTTGTTTTTTGCAACCGGTTACCAGTAAAGTGCTAAAAATAAAAAATACGGCTATAGATATGTGGAGAATTTTTTTCATTGTAAAAATTAGTTTTTGTTTGATGATATCTTAGCCTATTTTTAGTCCTTCTAAAAAGTATTTTTTGGAAAGTGCGTAAAAATAAATTGGGCGTAATTTTGGAATTGCTTTTTGGGTGTAGTAAAGCCCTTGTAAAACAATGTTATTGCTGAGAATTTCAAAGATCAATTTTTTTTTGCCTGTGGGCACAATATTTAATTGAGGATATTTTTGTTTGAATTTTTGGGCATTGTAGCCAATGCCTGTCATGCGTTTTTTAAAGTCAGATTCTGAAATATAATGATCGTGATAAGCGAGTGCTTGATTATTGTAAATTATTTTAAGATTGGCTTTTTGAGTTAGTCGATAGCCGAGTTCAATGTCTTCCCACCCATAACCGGAAAACCAGGGGTCAAAAGGATGTTCCTTAAGGAGGCTGGTTTTAAGTGACAAATTTGATGTGTAAAAAAATTTGTAATCAGGGGTTTGTTGCTCTAGTTGGTTGTAGGCAAATTGATGGCCGCCAAATTTACCGAAGATTGTTGAGCCGTTGGTTGACCAATGCATTAATGGGGTTATTTTGGCTTCTGGATACCAAAGGATAAGACCTAAACAGGCGATGTTTTCTTGTGGATGAGCTTTGTGCACTTTGTAATGTTCGTGTAAAAAGTTAGGTGTGCAGTAGATGTCATCACCAATAAGAATTGATATTTTACCTTTGGCTTTGGCAATTGCTTTGTTGCGAGCAACGCCGGCTCCGTGATTTTTTTGTTTAAAATATGTTAAATGTTTTAATTTTTTTTGCCATTTTTCAACTACCTTTGAGGTGTTATCGGTACTGCCGTCATCGGCGATAATCACTTCAAAATCGGTAAAGGGAAACTGTTGTTTGTGCAAGTGATCAAGACATTTGTCGAGTTCGTTGGCACGGTTGTAGGTGGGAATGATTACCGAAATGTTCAAACGTAATAATTAAATTACGCTTCCACTTTAGTTTTTACCGGAGGTTTTTTCCAGTTTAAAATATTGAGGTTGTCGGCAATAATTTCCGTTAGGTAGACTTTTTCGGATTTGGCGTTTTCGTAAACGCGGTTTGATAGACGTCCGTCCACCGCAATTGCGGTCCCTTTTGCTAAATGTTGGTCGGCAATTATTGCTAGGTTGCCCCAGCAAACAATGCGGTGAAAGTCCACATTGCTTTGTTTTTCGCCATTGGTGTCTTGCCAAGTGCGATTTGTGGCGAGAGGAAAGGTTGTAACCTCTTTGCCATTTTTGGTATGGCGTAATTCCGGATCAGCAGCTAAATTGCCAATAAGGATACTTTTGTTGTAACTGCGCATGAGAATAAAATTAAATGACAGTAAATAGACGTTAGCATTATCATTTTAAGAAAAGATAAAATGTTTACAGGAATTGTTAAAGAGTTAGGCACGATCACAAAAATCGATGTTAAAAAGGATATAACCACGTGGCAGATTAAGAGTAAGATGGCTGCAACTTTTGAATTGGGTGCTTCCATTATGGTGCATGGAGTTTGTTTGACAGTTGTGGAAACCGGATCTGATTTTTTTGTGGTCAATATTGTGCCCGAAACATTAAGTTGTACAAATTTGGGGGCAAAAGTAGAGGGAGATAAAGTGCATTTGGAGCCTTCTTTAAAGTTGCAGGATGCACTGGATGGTCATTTTGTTTTGGGTCATGTGGATACAACGGCATCTCTAAGAGAAATTTATGATCGAGATCTTTATGAATTGGAATTTAATTTGCCAAAAAATTATCAACAGTACATTGTGCGTAAAGGTTCGGTTGCAATAAATGGTGTTAGTTTAACGGTGGCGGATGTTGAAAGTGATACATTTACCGTCGCTTTAATTCCGGAAACTTTAAAGCGCACAACTTTTACAAAATTGAGCAAGGGCGATTTGGTCAATATTGAAATCGATATGGTGGCACGTTATTTAGAACATATGGTTTCTAAAAGAGTTTAGGGTTATGATGTGAGTAAATTTGATTTTTAATTTATAAACATGGTTGTTTTCCATTTATCTGTGGGGTTGGTTTTGTATCGTAAAGAAGGTGATCAGTTTTATTTTTTGTTGCTTCATTATTTGGGTGGGCACTGGGATTTTGTGAAAGGCCATTTAGAAGGTAATGAAACATTGGAAGAAACTGCAATGCGTGAATTGGAAGAAGAAACCGGTATTAAGCACGCAATGATTTTACCTAATTTTGAAGAACGAATTCATTACACTTATTATCATCAAGCGCAAAAACAGGAAAAAGAAGTTGTGGTCTTAATTGGCGAAACTCATGAGAAAGAGATCGTAATTTCTGATGAACATCAGGATTTTGTTTGGCTTTCTTATGATGAAGCAATGCAAAAACTGACTTTTGAGAATGCACGTAATATTTTAAAGGCGGCCGGTCAGTATTTGGGGATTGCTTAGCCTAATTAATTTTGTACAACGTTCGGCACTTGGCGAAGTTGCTTTTGAAGAGATAATAGAGCACGAAGGGCAACAAAAACAAGCAATTTGGGTGGAGCGGAACCGCTAAGTCATTGTTGTACGATGTATACTTTGCCTTTTTTTTGCGATAGTAGAACTGCTTTTTAATAATAAATGGCAAATTGGATTTGTTTTGGCGAGCACAAAAGAGGAAGCGAAGTGATGAATTGTGCGAGCTAAAACTCCTTAATTCTCTACTTCTCAAAATTTAACCCTTTACAGAATGTGAATTTCGTGCTTTTATACTCTCTTGTTAAATTAAAAGGTATGTCATTAAGAGAAACAGCTGCAGCTAGTGTCCAAGGCTTGATTGACGATTATACTCAAGTCCCAGCAGGGGGTGGGAAAAAGGTTAATGTGTTGCACGGTGGTTTTGAGTCTTTGCCAAAGGACACGAGAACATTGATTGCGGGAGTACTCAAGGAAGTATATCGTGGTGATTTTGAAATTGTCCGCAAAGCATTTGTAGAGAAACTGGAATTTTATTTACGCCTGATTGCGGATGCACTTATGGAAGCTAAATGTTTGGATACAGAGCTTCAGGAAAGAATAACAATAACTCGAGCACAAATTGCGAATGCTGTGAATGAAGTTGAAGTGAGTGATGAGGAGGTGAGGTGGCTGAGAAGGATTGGTTTTTTGCCTGTCGATATTTTTGAGCTAACTGCCAAGCTGGACATTTCAGATGTTATTGATGAACTGCGTGAAAATATTGATGAGTACAAATTGATTTTGGGAGATGATAAATATATAGTGAAAATTTTGAAGATGTACGAAGGGTTGCATAAATTGAAGAGATTAAAGAGTTTTTATCGAAATTACGACAAAAATTTGGTTGAGTTTAACGGCTATCACCTGTCGCAGATTGTTCTTGGAGCCGGCTGGGAAGAAAAGCTGAAGTACTTTGAAGATCCTGAGAAATTGAAACGCCTTACCGACGCTGGATTTAATGGTTATCACCTGTCGCAGATTGTTGTTAATGCCGGCTGGGAAGAAAAGCTGAAGTACTTTGAAGATCCTGAGAAATTGAAACGCCTTACCGACGCTGGATTTGAAGCTTCGCACCTGTCGCAGATTG
>PFRW01000002.1 GCA_002788755.1 Candidatus Peregrinibacteria bacterium CG_4_9_14_0_2_um_filter_41_14 | reverse complement strand
TCAACGAGCTTGGTTTCTTCTACTGTTTCTATTAGTGGTGTGATTACTCGAACCTTCGCCCATCCAAATTGCTCAATTTGGACCTTTAAAAGCGGCCTGTCCTCAACCTTGCTGTATGTACGCAATACTTCTTCAACGTTCTTACGCCCCATGCCGGCCAACTTGGCTGCAAATTCAAAGATAGAAAAAAAACCGTGCTTGCGATAAAGCTGACGCTTATTCACCTCTGGCAGCAAGGCCGCAAATTTGCGGCTCCACATCCGAGCGTTAGAACCGTACTCCTGACACAACCGATATAATGTAGAATCATCCATGTTTGCTAATCAAAGAATGTCTAAATTGTAGCTGATTTTGAACGCAGTAACCAGTCGTAAATGGCTTACATATGCTATTATACTACATGGTTTGCATGGTCGAACATAGACCTACCAAGCAGAAGGCAGCGTGGTAAGCACACTCTCACCTAGTACACCAAAAAAGAAATTTTGAACTCCAACTTCATAAATTTCAAAATCTCTTCTTACACCAGCCTTACACGCCAAAAACAAAACACCGTAAATCGTGTCAACTCAAACTTCCCAGCACGCTGGAAATGTCTACCTAAAATTCTAGCTGATTAGTTCAAAGAACCCAATTAACATTGACAGCAGCTCCCAAACTCGTACAATATATACTTCAATTTATTCACAAAAAATGAAAGCAAAAAACAACCTCGTCGCACTCACTCTAGCCTTAGGTTCATCTGCTTGCGTCAACGAAACTTTGCCACCCCCAGATACCTGTGACACCACATCTATAGCAACAATACAGGCCGATATCGATACAGAACTTGCTCTAATATGTAAAGATGCAATACCGAATCCGCGGCTAATGTGTTACCAATTCACCTGCACTCATTATGGCGACCAACTAAGCAAAATGGCAAATATAACTTACGAACCTCCTTGTACAGACAATCTCATGCAACCACTCCGGAATTTTGTTACAGTTTGTCTATCTACAGACCCCAATAACACAGTTAGTGTGCAATTTGGCTTTCCAACAGACAATAACGCTCACGACCCACAATCATGCCCGTTTATTTTTGAAACTGCGCCAAATAACTGCATAAAAAAGCAATAATACCGACCACCTTGAGATCGGTTGGTTCACGCCCAACCAAGCTTTTCAGATCTTAGCCCAAGGTGGTCGGATCAGAGACTGAATTCCCCAAATCTCATTTACTCCCCTCACCAAATCCGCTAAGCTACTTGCAGTATTCCGAACTCAGCTTTATGGAGCAACAACTGGCAAAACTGCAAACAAATACAATTGCAGCCATTGGTAAAACAAAAACCATCAACGATCTCAAAGATTTAGAAGTAAACATTCTTGGCCGCAAAGGCAAATTAACCGAAATTCTCAAGGGCGTTAAAGACCTAACCGCCGAGCAAAAACCTACAATCGGCAAACTGGCCAACGAAATCAAAACAACGCTCGAAAATGAATTTG
Organism: Candidatus Peregrinibacteria bacterium CG_4_9_14_0_2_um_filter_41_14; assembly: GCA_002788755.1. Taxonomy (GTDB): domain Bacteria; phylum Patescibacteriota; class Gracilibacteria; order UBA1369; family UM-FILTER-41-14; genus UM-FILTER-41-14. The sequence continues at coordinate 6,152 of PFRW01000002.1, read as the reverse complement.
AACAAAAAGCAAAAAAATTCAAACTAATCGAACTCGAAAAACAATTACTAGAAGAAAAAATAGATGTAACCGAGCCAGGAATAAAGGCCGCTTTTGGTCATGTTCACCCCCTTTCTCAAGTTCAAAAAGAAGTCGAAGACATCTTCAACAGCATGGGATTTTCTGTAATGGACGGGCCGGAAGTTGAATCTGAATACTACAATTTTGAAAGCTTGAATATTCCCGCCGATCATCCAGCGCGTGATATGCAAGACACATTTTTCATTAAACAAGCACCGCACAAAGAACACGGCCACCTCGTTTTGCGTACACATACCTCCCCTGTCCAAATCCGCACTATGGAAGCAAGCGGTGCCCCCTTGCGCATTATCGTCCCGGGTCGCGTTTTCCGCTACGAAGCAACCGATGCTACCCACGACGCCACCTTTGACCAAGTCGAAGGTCTAATGATCGACAAAGACATCAGTCTCTCGCACCTAAAAGGCGTATTAACCGAATTTCTCAGTCGTCTTTTTGATTACCAAGTTAAAATTCGCTTCCGCCCCGGCTACTTTCCCTTTGTAGAACCCGGTTTAGAAGTCGACTTTTCTTGCCGTTTTTGTGCAGGATCCGGTTGCCGAGTCTGCAAAAAAACCGGCTGGATCGAATTTATGGGGGCCGGCATGGTCCACCCCAATGTCCTTAAAGCCGGCGGTATCGATTCCGAAAAATATCAAGGATGGGCCTTTGGTTTTGGTCTAACTCGACTAGTCATGATGCGTTACAACATCAACGACATCCGCCATCTTTACAACGGCGATTTACGCTTTATCAAACAGTTCTAATTAATCAACAATGAAACTTTCTTTAAACTGGTTACGCGAATTCGTAGATTTTCCGCTACTAGATCAAGCCCACCTGGCCGAAATTGTTGTGGGACACGTTTTATCAGTACAAAAACACCCCAATGCCGATAAATTAAATATTGCTCAAGTTGACGTAGGTGAAAACGAACCATACACAATTGTTTGCGGCGCCGCCAACCTTAAAAAAGACCAAAAAGTAGCAGTTGCCTTACCGGGTGTTAGCCTCCCCGGCGACTTTACCATTGCCCGCCGCGAAATTAGAGGTATCGAAAGCAACGGCATGATTTGTGCCGAAGACGAAATTGGACTAGCCGCCGAACGCCAAGACGGCATCATGATCCTTGATCCTAAACTAAAAGTCGGCACAAAAATGAACGAAGTCCTCAAACTTTCTGGCTATTCACCAATTAAACTCGGTCAACTAATCACCCTCCGTACAGCCGAAGTCGAAGGTGTTGAACTCCACAAAAAAGACTACATTTACGATATCGACAACAAATCCCTCACCCACCGTCCCGACCTTTGGGGCCACTACGGCTTTGCCCGCGAACTAGCCGCTATTTTAAACACAAAACTACTACCGTTGGCACCAGCTCCCAAACTACCTACAAAAGGCGAAACCATGACCATTAAATCAGACTCAAAGATTTGTCCACGTTTTTGCAGCCTTATCGTAAAAAACATAAAAATCGAACCGTCACCAGCCTGGCTACAAGAAAAACTGGAAGCCGTTAGCATTCCCCCAATTAACAACATTGTCGATATTACCAATTTTGTCATGGTTGAATTGGGACACCCCATGCACGCTTTTGATTATGACAAAGCCGGTAACAATCTCGAAATCCGCATGGCCAAATCAGGTGAAACTCTAGAAACAATCGACCACAAAACCCGCAAATTAACTATCGAAGACCCTGTTATTACCAACGGCAAAGTCGTAATTAGCCTCGCCGGCATTATGGGCGGCGCCAGTACCGAAATTACCGACTCAACCACAAACATTATTTTAGAAGCAGCCAATTGGAACCCAACAACCATCCGCCGCAGCTCAACAACCCACGGCCTCCGCAGCGAAGCATCCCAACGTTTCGAAAAAAGCCTAGACCCGGAACTCGCCATCATCGCACTTAAACGCGCCGTCGAACTTCTGCAAGACATAGCACCCAAGGCCGAAATTGCCGGACCAATCATCGACATTTACCCTCAAAAACCAAAACAAATTACGCTCACCCTAAAACACCAACACATCGAAAGCTACATCGGCGCCGAAATTACCATTAAAGACAGCCAAAAAATCCTCGAATCACTTGGCTTTAAAGTTGAACCGACTAAATCAGACCTAAAAGTTACTGTCCCAACTTGGCGCGCCACAAAAGACGTAACGCGTGAGGTTGATTTAATCGAAGAAATCGCCCGCATTTATGGTTACGACAACATCCCCTGCATGCTACCAAATACACCAACCGAAACACCAATTACCAATGAAAGTCGCCAATCCGAACACAATTTACGAAAAATCCTCCAAGGCCTAGGCGCCACCGAAGTCTACAATTACTCATTTTACAGCAAAACCGATTTACAAAATGCACTACTTGACGAAGCAGATCATCTCCAATTAGAAAACTATTTAGCCGAAACCCAAACCCACCTCCGAGTCTCCATGGTGCCAAATCTCCTCCACAGCATCCATGCCAACCTTAAATACGAAGACAACTTCACCATTTTTGAATTAGGACGTACCTACAACAAAACAGCCGATTTTTTCCCGCTTGAAGAAAAAAAACTAATTGTTGCTGTCGTCAATAAAAGCAAAAAAGAGCAGCAATTCTTCAAACTCAAAGGCATCGTCGAAACGCTACTTAACCAATACTTAGAAGCTTTTGCCATCAACCCAACTAACACACCAACACCAACAGCACACCCCCAACAAGTAGCCACAATTAAAACTGAAGATCACGAAATCGGCCAAATTTTCAACCTCCATCCCCTTATTAAAGATAACTATGATCTAGGCAATCACAGCATTGCCCTTGCCGAAATCAACATTGGCAATCTCCTTCACCACAAAAAAGCAGTTAACAACTTCCAAGAACTTCCCAAATTCCCCGCTCTTGACTTCGCCGTTTCTGTAGTAGTAGATGAAAAAGTCACCATCCAAGAACTAACCGCAACAATCAAAGCCACCGACAAAAACAACCTAATCCAAAACCTAGCTATTTTTGACATCTACCGTGGTCAAAACATTGCCACCAACAAAAAAGCAATCGCCTACAAAATCATCCTAAGTCACCCGGACCGCACCCTCACCGACGCAGAAATGACCACGGTGCGAGAAGCAGTTTGTGATAATTTAGAAAAATTAGGCGGCGAAATTAGAGGACGTTAGCCTATTAGTTAAAACTCTTACCACAACCACAATTAGCACTCGCATTTGGATTGTCAATTTTTAAGCCCGGTGACATCAAATCACTGTCAGTATCAATACTAGCACCAACAATATAAGGCAAACTATCGCCATCAATATATATAGTTGCTTCACCGGCTTCTACTTTTATATCGGTAGAGCGAACGTCATCGGCTTGAATAAACTCCATTGCATATTTAAGGCCACTACACCCACCAGGTAAAACCTTTAAACTAAGATTCGGCTCACTTTCTGAGCTATCAGCCATTTGTTTAATAAATTTAGCTGCTTTTTCAGTAACTTTAATTGGTGGAATTTTTGAATCGAGCATAATTTCTTTTTACAAAATATGACTAACATAATAGAATAATAAACTAAAAAGTAAATCCTAAAGATGCCTAAATATCTTCTAATAAGCCCATGCCCACAATAAAACACACCCCCAAAGTCCCAACTACGCTCAAAACTCTTTTTTTAAAACACGATTTGCCATTTGTTGGCATTACTACACCCAGCATCTACCAAGATGCTCATCAAGCCTATCAAGAATGGATTAATCAAAATTACCAAGGAGAAATGGGATACCTCAAAAAACATGCTCCCCTTAAAGTTCATCCAAAAAAATTACTACCAAATTGCCAATCGATAATCTTAGTTGGACTCAACTACTATCAAGAACCAAAACCATCAACTCAAACCCAAGGACGGATTGCCCGCTACGCCATTGGTAGTGACTACCATAAAGTTCTCAAAAACAAACTCAAAAAAATCGTCTTAGAACTCCAAACACAATATCCAGATCAACAATTTTACCATAATACCGACGCCACGCCTCTACTAGAACGCAAATATGCCGAACAAGCTGGACTCGGATTTCTTGGTAAAAATACAATGACCATAAGCCTTCCCTATGGCTCTTGGTTTTTAATTGGGGAAATCCTAACTACCAAAAAATTTACTCCTAATAAACCGGCTGACCAATCACACGGTGTCTGTGGCACTTGCACTCGCTGCATTAACATCTGCCCTACTGGCGCTTTAATCGGGCCACACCAAATTGATGCCCGCAAATGCATTTCATACCTAACAATCGAACACAAAGGCACAATTCCGGAAGCATTACGCCCTCAAATCGGCAATTGGCTCTTTGGTTGTGATCTGTGCCAAGAAGTTTGTCCTCATAATATCCGCGCCACAATTACTACGGAACCTGATTTCACCAAACAAATCGCCGGTTCCACAATCGAACTCGAAACTATCTTAAAAATTAAAACCGATGACGAATTCCTAACACATTTTGCCGGTTCCCCTCTTATGCGCACAAAACGAGTTGGCTTAATCCGAAATGCTTGTATTGTTGCAGGCAACAATAAATCCACAGCCCTACTACCAATTTTACAAACTCTCTCTCAAGATCCCACCCTAATCATTGCCGAACATGCCATTTGGGCAGTTCATCAAATCGAAAACAGTTTTACTTAATGTCACTTGCTCGCTAAAATTACACTGAATTAATTAAATTAAAAATTATGACAAAAATAAAAACCAGAAGTGGTAAAATGCTTCTCACCGTCATTTTAATTGTTGTTGGTGCCATAGTCCTCATGGGCACATGGCTTAGCAGTAGTTACAATAACTTAGTCACTCTACGTGGCGGAATAGATAACGCATGGAGCAATGTCCAAGTCCAATACCAACGCCGCGCCGACCTTGTTCCCCAACTGGTTAGCACTGTAAAAGGTGCCGCTAATTTTGAACAAGAAACATTAACCGCCGTAACCGAAGCTCGCACAAAATGGCTAGGCTCACAACAAAGTGGCGATATATCACAAGAAATAGATGCCGCCAATCAATTTGACAGCGCCATGTCTCGTTTACTTGTTACTGTTGAAAGTTATCCAACCCTTAAAGCAACCGAAAACTTCCAAGCTCTTCAAGCTCAACTAGAAGGTACCGAAAATCGTATTTCCGTTTCTCGCAAACAATTCAACGATATTGTTCTCCCTTATAATATCCGCGTAAAACGTTTCCCTACCGTTTTCATCGCCAACATGTTTGGCTTTGACCCTCAACCCTTCTTCGAAGCTAATCAAAAAGCTCAAGATGCTCCAGTCGTTAACTTTCAACAATAATGATTAAAAAAATCTCAATTAGTCTCCTTCTTACAATCAGTTTTGCTTCTATTGCCTTAGCTCAAAATACCAAAACCCCAGAGTTTAACTTTCCAGCACAAGACGGCTACGTTACAGACGCTGCCAATATTATCGACGATGCTACCGAAAACGAACTAGAAACAACACTACGAAATTTTGAAGGCGAAACTTCCACAGAAATCGCTGTAGTAACAGTCCCAAGCCTCAATGATTATACTGTCGAAGAATACACCTATGAACTCGGTACGGCCTGGGGTGTAGGCAAAAAAAATGTCGACAATGGTATTGTTTTCTTAGTTGCACCAAACGAACATAAAACCCGTATCGAAGTAGGCTACGGTCTAGAAGGCGCAATTCCGGACATTACCGGTTGGGGAATTTTAAACAAAACGGTACTTCCAGCCTTTAAAATAGATGATTACAGCAGAGGTGTTAAGATTGGCGTTAACGACATTATTCGTGCCAGTAAAGATGAAGATTTCGCCAACCAAATTGCCGGTACGCAATCAACCGATCTCCCTCAAAATGCAATTGCCGCCATTATGATGTTTATTTTCTTTTTTCTATCTTGGTTTTTAAGTATGCTATCACGCTCAAAATCTTGGTGGGCCGGTGGTCTATTTGGAGTTCTTGGCGGCATTATCCTCACAATCTTAATCCCAGCCTTTTGGTATGCAATTATAATCTTGGGTATCCTTGGCCTTAGCCTCGACTACCTTGTCTCCAAAAACTATCAAAAAGCGGGCAAAA
>PFRW01000064.1 GCA_002788755.1 Candidatus Peregrinibacteria bacterium CG_4_9_14_0_2_um_filter_41_14 | reverse complement strand
GTAGCAGTATTGCGGCTTCTTGGTCGGATGCGGTTAAGGGTTGGCTGCTGTCTGTTACAAATAAAATTAGGTCTGCTTCGGCAATTGCAAGTTTGGTTTGTGCTTTAATTTCGGTTTCAAAATCGATTTCGTCGTTAAAACTGAGACCACCGGTATCGACTAAAATAACGCGGTTTTTGCCGATGTTGGTGTGCATGTAAACACGGTCACGCGTTGTGCCTGCCTCGTTGGCGATAATGGCATGTTTTTTACCAATGATCCGATTGAACAAAGTGGATTTACCGGTATTGGGGCGGCCAATTAAGGCGATTACGGGCAACATTTGCTTTTGTGTATTACTTGCTAGAGTGTATTCTATAGATGTTTATCCTATTTGAGAAGCTTTTATGTTAGCAACCATTCCTTTAAATGTTGAAATTTGTGCCGTGACTAAAGGTAAAACAATAGATGAAGTAGCATTTCTACTGGAAAAATACCCAAAAATCAAGGCTATTGCTGAAAACCGGTGGCCGGATTGTGTGGCAAAATTTGAGCAATTTAAGAATTATCAGAAGCATTTTATTGGGCATTTACAAAGTAATAAGGTGCGCAAAGTGGTGCCATTAGTGGATGTGATCCAATCGGTAGATAGTTTTGCGTTGCTTGAAAAGATTAACGAAGTCGCTTTAAGTTTTGATAAAAAAATTGCGGTAATGTTGCAAGTAAATATTGCTAAAGATGATGCAAAAGAGGGATTGGCTCCGTTAGAAGTAGCTAAAATTGTGGAGCAATATCTTCAGGCAGGTTTAAAAAATGTGCGTTTGGTAGGGTTGATGACAATTGGGGCTCAGGTGGAAATGCAACAGCGGGCCATTTATTTTGCCGAGTTTAAAAACTTATTTGATCAGATTAATAAGCGTTATTTTGCGGAAGCCCCGCTCCCCTATTTATCCATGGGGATGAGTGAAGATTATGAAGTTGCGATTGCGGCGGGGGCAACAATGGTGCGGCTAGGAAGGGTGTTATTTGAGAGCTAGCTTTTGTTTAAAAAATCCTGTATACTGTAAGGATTTGTTAAACAATTATGAACTTTTGGAAGCGATTATTTTTCTTAGGAGTTGGACTGCTATATTTTAGCACTACTACCGTAGCCCAAGCACAAACTTATAGTTTGTTGCCAAATTTAGATACGGTTAAGTTTCCTACGGAAAGGGCTTGTAGTTTGTTTTTGGACGATTTTGAGGATCGTTATTTTTTTAAGAATAATGAAAATATGGGAGAAACTTTAGCGGAATTTGGGGCGGAGATTGGTCAGGGGCAAGATTTTTTTACTAGAAATGATGTGTTGGCGTGTAGTATTAAAACAGGACGGATAAAGATGGCTTATGTTAAGTACTTTTTGACCTTCTTTTTGTCTTTGGGAGCTGTTGCTGCCGGTGTTGTGGCAATGTTATTTGTGATTATTGGTGGATATAAATATACCTTTAGTGGTCTTACGGATGGCAAAGAGGAGGCAAAAAAGACAATTATATATGCAGTTGTTGGGTTGGCGTTGACCTCAATGGCTTGGATTATTATTCAACTTGTACAGACTTTACTTACCGGAGGGTAAAAGTAGAGCTTAATAAGTAGCCGACACCTTCGGGGGCGCTGTAGTTGTGTTCTTGTAAGTGGTGAGGTTGATTTTGAAGGAAACCTAACATGGCGCAGATTGGGCGTACGCCGGCTTCGCCGGCTTCATCCATGTCAAAACTGTCATATAGGGTGATCCGTTCGTAATTTTGCTGATTTAAGTCTTCACGAATTTCTTTATCAAAGGCTTTGCCGAGTTTACTGTAACCACCGGGGCTGGCTTTGGTGAGTTTGTGCGAAAGGTCGGCGGCAGCAATAAATAACACTTTTTTGTTAGATGTATGCGCTAGTTGGTTGAGAATTTGGCCAAATTGGAAATGTTTTTCTGGACGGATGTGGCCCATGTTAAGGTAAACTAGGTCCGGTGTTTTTTTTAAGCCTTTTGTTTGATAAAACAAGGGTACAATGGCGCCTGGGTCTAGAGTTTCGTTATCGGTTTCGATTACGGTGAGACCGTTTTCTTGGCAATGTTTGAGGAGGCTGTGGATGAGGTTTTTATCGCTTTCGAAAGTGAGGTCGGATTGTTTGATCTCGGCAAGTTTGGCGATGAATTGGTTAGTTGTGGGATTGTGGATGGTGATGCCTTCTAGGTAGCAGGTGCCGCGGGGGCTGATGATAATAATTGTATCTGGTTGCCACTCCCCTACTTTTTTTGTGAGTTTGAGGTAGTTTTTGATGAGATCTTCGTATTCGCCAATAATGGTACGGTTGGCTTCATGGGGTAAAATGCTTAGTGGATGTGGTGCAATGATGCCGTGGAATTGGGGCATGAAAAGTAATTAGTTGTAATCTTGATTTTAATTTTAACATATTGAATATATTTGTTAATATGGAGTGTGAGAGTTTAGATTTACTAATAAAAAAATATGCGAAAATTTTTGATAATCGGATTGTTCTTGACTTCTTTGTTTACGTTTGGCTGTAGTGGTGGTTCGACACAGGTTACTCAAACGGATTTACCGGCATCTTCTTACGATACTTATGCGGTTGCCAATTATCAAATTCAGTATCCGATTGGGTGGAAGGTGAAGCGGGATTTTACCAGTAATATTGAGAAATCAACGGATGTGGCTTTTATTAGTAATGTGAAAGAGATATTTTTTACATCGACGGCAACTGTGGCTGTGCAGCAAATTTCTGATGGGGTTTTGGTAAAAGATTTTGCGCAGGGCATTATTGATCAGAATGAAAAAACTTTATTAAACTACGAAGTAATTGATCGGCAGGAGTTGGCGATTGGTGAAACTGATTCAACGTTTTTGATTCAATTTAGAGGTAAATTACGACCGGAAGATAATTTAATTGAGTATTTTCAAACTTATCGAACCAAAGGTAATACTGGCTATGTTGTAACCGGTGCGCATGATCCTAATGGTGATCCGGTGTTGGCGACAAGGTTGTTGGAGGCGGTGAGTTCATTTAGGATTCGGTAGTTGACACAAGCATAAAGCTGTCGTAGTATTGGAACTTCTGTAAATTAGATATGCGAGGTTTTTTGGAGAGAAGAAATTTTTTGCCAAGGGAAGCGGATGAGCTTTGTGCTTTATTGGGTGCTGTTATTGAAATTAGGACCGGAGTTTTGGGGAGAATTGTTGAAGTGATTGGTAAATGTGATGGGCGTTGGGCGGTAGCTACTGTTCGTAAATGTCCAGAGCGTGATGATTTATTATGGTATGAACTTCATTTATTGGCTGATGAGCCTGAATATAGCGCAAAGTTATTGCCACTTAACTAATTCTTTACGTAGTTTGAGGTAGTTTGGGCAGTATGTTTTGACCAGTTGCCAATATTTGGCGGAATGGTTGGGGTGAATTAGGTGGCAGAGTTCGTGGATAATGACGTAGTTAAAATGGGATTTGGGGACCCATGCCAGTTTTGTGGATAAGGTGATGCTTTCGTAGTGATAGTGGCAGTGGCCCCATCGTGATTTGAGGTTTTTGAAATAGACATCTTCGGGGTCGTGGTTGAGGGTGGCCTCGCTGATTGCGTATACGTAGTGAATTAGGTCGTTTTCGAGGTGGTTGGTGATTTTTTTTGCGATTTTGGCTCTTAAATCCGAATCGGTTTGGGAGTGTGCTTTTTTGATAATGAGTTGGTGTGCGTCGATTTTAATGCTGGTACGGCTGGATGCTGATTCTTCGATTTTGAGGGTGAGGGTTTTGAGGCCGTAAAAATTGTAGGATTCGTTGTGGATTAAGGGCGCGGCTTTATGCTGCTCTTGATGGTGTTGGAAGCGTTTTGTGAGGCTGGCAATGTGTAGTTGTTGATTGGCTTTGCTGATGCGGCTGCTGATTCGCAAAATTAAGGTGCCATTGCGAAGGGTGGCGGATGAGTTTTTTTTGTCTTTATATTCGATAATAATATCCATAGAAATTTTAGGAAATTCTATTGTTAATATGGCATCTTCTTGTTATAAGTTGAAGGCATTCTTCCTTCTTTTTTATTGCCGAGGTGGCGGAATTGGTAGACGCGCGGGACTTAAAATCCCGTTCACGCAAGTGAGTATGGGTTCGATTCCCATCCTCGGCACCATATTGGTTATAGCTTACATAAAAAACTACACTTATTGGCCAGTTGTTGGTTAAGTAAGTAGGTTGTTATTAGCATTAAAATGATGCTGATTGTTTTAAAGGCGATATTGTAGTCGGTGAAAAGGTTGGCGATGAAGGCGAGGCCAAAAACGGATAGTAGTGGGATAGTACAAATGCCGCAAAAAAGGGTGAAGCTACCAATAATTAGGCCAAGGCCGGATAAGGAGGCTAGGGCGGCTTTGTTTTCTACTTGTTTTTGCGCATAAAGACGGATAAAACCGGCAACTAAAATGCTCATTAAGATGCTTACTAGTAAAGCAAAAATGAGGTTTGTGATGGTGAGGTTGGCACCGTCTACACAGGCATTGTTGCGGGTGCCCGGTAGGGTCAGCATTAGGTAAAAACTAATGTCGAATATAATGAAGGCGACGCCAAACGCGGTGAGACCGTACTTGGCGTCTTTAAGATTGGTAAGGAGTGGTAAGGCCATTATTCTTTGAGGCTACTGATTACTTCGTTAAATGCTTCGATTGGTTGAGCACCGGAAACGCGGATGGCTTTATTGTTTTCGTGGTTTATTAGGATGTTGCCGGGGGTACCGCTAACACCGACTTCGATGCCGTTTTTGATGTTGGCTTGCACTTTGTCGTTGTGGTCTTCGTTGTCGATGCATTTTGTTAAGGTGGCTTCGTTGGCCCCCATGTTTGTTCCAAGGGCAATAAGGTTTTCGTGGCTGAGATTGGCACGGTTGTCAAAAAGGGTTTTGGAATATGTCCAAAATGGTTCTTCGCCTAGTTCTTCGGCTATGCATTCGCTGGCGATGGCGCTCATGGTGGCTTCGGGGTCGTGTGAGCCTAGGGGAAAATGGCGGAAAATCCAGTTTACTTGGCCGTTTGAATCGTCAACAATTTGTTTGGCGGTGTCGTGAAATTGGTAGCAGTATGGGCAAAGGAAGTCGGAATATTCGATGAGGCTGATGGGGGCATCTTTGTCGCCATAGATATGATCATTTTTATTGATAGGTGCTACTAATTTGCTATCGATTTCGAGTACTGGTTTTTGGGCGTCTTGTTGATCTTGGACAAATTGTTGAATGCCTTCGTTAATTTTGGCGGCAAGGGTGGTTTCACTTAATGATGAGCTGTTGCTAATTTGAATTCCTAAAAATACGAGTGAACCGGTAACGGCTAATGTTGCAAAAAGGATGGCTGCAATTAAGCCTTTGTTGGTTTCTGCCATGGTATGGTGGTTATTGTTTTTGTATGAATTTGGAGGCGGCGGCGGGAATCGAACCCGCGAATAAAGGTTTTGCAAACCTCTGCCTTACCACTTGGCTACACCGCCCTTTTTTTGCTCGGTAAATTTAGCATTTATAAAATATTGTGGCAAGTCGACTGAAAGTGTGAAAAAATCTTTAGGTAATTGACCAAAATAAAATGGCAAAGTTAAAAGCGATCTATGTTTGTTCGAACTGTGGCATACAGTATGGCAAATGGTCAGGTAGTTGTGCGGATTGCGGAGAATGGAACACACTTGTAGAGGATGTGATTGATGTTTCAGTGCAAAAAAAACAAGAGTCGCAGATTAAGCGAAATGCGCAAATAACTGTGCGTAAACTTTCTGATTTGGATGGTGCCCGTATGATTCGTGTGGAAACTGGTATAAAGGAATTTGATCGGGTTTTAGGTGGTGGTATGGTGCCGGGGTCACTAGTTTTGTTAGCTGGTGAGCCGGGTATTGGTAAATCGACTTTAATGTTGCAAGTGTTGGCGGAATTAAGTCAGCTTAAGTCAATTTTATATGTTGCTGGAGAGGAGTCTGTTGAGCAGATTGGGTTACGGTCGGATCGGCTTTCGCATAAATTGGATAATGTTGATTTTTTAATGGAAACGGATTTGGATACAATTTTGGGGTATTTGGCTGAAAACAAGCCGGATTTAATTGTGGTCGATTCGGTCTCGGTAATTTATAGTGAGAGTTTGGGGTCGTTTGCCGGCAGTATTCCGCAGGTGCGTGCGGTAACTGAGGGGTTTATGCAGTATGCTAAGCAAAGTCAAACGCCTGTGTTATTGGTAGGGCATGTTACAAAAGATGGTAGCATTGCCGGCCCCAAAGTTATGGAGCATTTGGTTGATGTTGTTTTGCATTTGGAGGGAGATCGTTATGAGGAGATTAGACTGTTGCGCGCCTTAAAAAATCGTTTTGGTTCTACGCAAGAAGTGGGTGTTTTTCAAATGGATAGTGAGGGCTTGCAGGCGGTTGAATCCCCTGGTCAAAAGCTTTTAAAAGAACGCACGGGTAATGTAATCGGTTCAGCATTAACGGTAACGATTGATGGGCGACGTCCGTTTGTGTTGGAGGTGCAGGCTTTGGTTTCCAAAAGTTATTTTGGTTATCCCAAGCGGTCGGCCACCGGTTTTGATTTAAATCGGTTACATATGTTAATTGCCGTATTAGAAAAATACCACGGTCTAAAGTTGGGTGAGCAAGACGTTTTTGTGAATGTGGTTGGTGGCATTAAAATTAAGGAGCCGGGTTGTGATTTGGCGATAATGGAGGCGATTAAGTCGTCCTTTAAAAAGGAACCACTAGACGGACAACAGGTTTTTATTGGGGAAGTGGGGTTGGACGGTAAGGTGAGGGATCCTTATTTTAAAGAGATTCGGTTGAAGGAGGTGGGGTGACGTTAGTTAAGGATATCGGTGCCTATTTGATGCCATCTTCTTAATTCCTCATCCCAGATTCTTTGTAAGGTTTCTTGCGCGTTATTTGTGGATTGTTGTAAATTATGGGATGGTTTATTTGTTAATTTGGCTTTTTTTAATTTTGCAACATGGACGGTTATGCCTTTGTATAATGCAATCAATGTGTTTGCTATTGAAGTTGTACTTTCTGGAATCATAAAGGTTACACCGTTATTAGGGCCGTTTATATGTAGGAAATCGTCGAATTCTAGGTTTAGCATTATACATTCCCTGATAATTCCCCTCATGTTATCAATGGTAATATTGCCAATATTATCATTGTCATTGGGGTTTTCACCTACGTAAGACATCCTCCCTTTGATGAATTGTAATTTAGGATCTTGATAGTTATTATTGTTTTTAAATTCATCAACTCGTTCGTGTGATTCAGGATTATTACTTTTAATTGCTATAAAAATTTTATTTGCATCTTCAAATAGTTGAGTTAAAGAGGCATATTTATTAGTCGTGATACTTTTAATAAAGCCATTTAAAATCTTTTTAGATAAGGAGTTTTCAGGAAAATTATCGATTAATTCTTGTAGATTATTTAGATACGTAGTGATGAATTCTTGTTGGTGTTCGTTTAAAAATTCACTAATTGTGCGCATCATTAGCTTAGCTAAGTTAATGTTTAATCTTTTTTTTAAATCTTTGCTATGTTCCGGATTGTTTAAAAGATTATTAGGAATAATTATTCCAGAATTCACTGTCATTAGTTCATCATAAATGTCACTAATTCCACGTGCTCCGGTTGGGCTTCCTTCTTTACCACAAAAAATATCTTTTATAAGGGTTGCTAAGTTTCTTTTTAGTAATTCTTCGGGGTCGTTGTCGAGTTGATGGTCGATGGTGGCCCATAAGGTGTCTTCATTTAAATCGTCGGAATTTTTTATTGTATGATTTTTGATAAATGTAACAAAGGTATCAAGTTGGTCTTTGTATTCAGGTTTCCCTCTGAGTATTTTGATTATTCGTAGTAATTTATAATATACAAATGAGAAATCTTCTTCTTTTTCGGCTGTAGAGTTGTATGTTATGTCTTTTAGGAATTCTAGATTTCCTTCATTTTCAAAGATGATTTGTAATAATTTTATTACATATTGCTTTTGTGCGTGATGAAAATCTTCGACTACTTTTACGTGATCTCCTTGATGGCAATAAGCTAATTCTTCTGCAAATTCAATTAAGTCGGACAAATAGTCTATATATTCTTGTTCAAATCCATGCATCTCTCTCAGTGAGCGCATTCTTCTTTTATCATAATCTATATGGTCGGCTGTTTCTTCTTGTTCGGGAAAATATGCTTTTACTTGTATTTCAATTGGTACTACGTGTGATTCTTCTTGTGGTTGCATGATACTCATGGTAGTTGGTTTACCAAGGTGTTTACTAAAATAGTTTTCAGCATGAAAAATAAATCCTTTAATTTTTTGATCGGCATTTTTGTGTGAACTAAGATGTTTTGCCGTTAACTGGGCAACTATTTCTTTGGATCCGGAAGTGTTATGAATGAGGGCTAATGTTAGGTGTGTTAGTTCATCTAGGTTGTGATTATATTCATTACATAAGTTGTTTAGCGCTTCTTGAGTGATTGTATCGTGATTATGCAATGCGTATTTTAATTCGGCATTAGCATGCCAGGTTACACACCTTAAATTACTGTTAAAATGTAATGCCCTATGTTTGCCAGTGCTACTATCGTTTGCGTGGCCACTTTCTAAGGTACTTTTAATTCTGTAAATATCCGTACCAGTATTTTCACAAAAAATTGTGAGAATCATCTCTAAATAACCATTTATTTCAATAGCTTTGACATCTTTAGGTAGCTGAATTGAAAGTCTAATTCCGTCAAAAATCATTGATAAGGTTGAGACTTCGGGTCTTTGTAGGAATTTTCTGATAGCGCCATTGGGGTCTTTAGGATCGGCTATTTTTATTGAATCTATTTCAACTCGCATTAGGGCATTTGATGGACTTTGTAGGTAGGTATTACCTCCAAATTCGGTTGTTATGCTTGCAACTCTTTCTCTTAATGATTGAGTAATCCCAAGGTTTCTTTCGTGATCCCATTCGGTTGCCGCATAATTTTCTGCGTGTGCTACGTGTAGAAGTGCTAAAGCAGATCGCAGTTTTTCAAATCCATCTTTTGTAGTTGGTTTTGTGTTGTTAATTATTGCAAGTAAATCATCAATATTATTGGGTTTATCTAATAAATCTGTAAGAAAATTTTCTCCAAATAATGATGAGGCTAGTATTATTACTTGATCTAAGTTTAATGATTTGTCACCTTTTTCATGCCCCCAAATTCTAGCGATACTTGGAGCAGATAATACTGCATTGTCTCTAAATAGTGTGTTGACCATTGCTTTTACCCATGACGTAAGTTCGTCAATATTTTTTTCTTGGATTGTTTCATAAAGTATGGTCAATCCGGTGCTAGTCGGTGGTAGTTCTAAACTTGTTGTTTCTCTTTGTGTCATTATGCTTTGATTAGATCAAAGTGTGTGCTATTTGTATTGCGCTAATTTCCTTAGGTTTGTTCACATTTTTAATGTGCTAAGAGTTTATAAATATTGTAGTAAGTCCTTCACATTTGCCGGCTCGTTGCGTTTGCCGCGTTGGCTTTGGGGGGCTAAATAGGGGGAATCGGTTTCGAGGAGGCGGAGTGAAGCGGGGCAGGTTTTGAATGTTTGGAGGAGGGCTTCGTTTTTGGGATAGGTGATGTTGCAGCTGAAGGAGGTTTTGTATCCCCTGCTCCAAATTGTTTTGGCGGTTTCTTGGGATCCGGAGAAACAGTGGAAGATTACTTTTTCGATTTTTTGCTCTTGGAGAATTTTGAGAATTGCGGAGGTGACTTCGTCGGTCTCGCGACTGTGGATGATCAGGTAATAGTTGTAAAATTTAGCAAGTTTTGCGTGTTTTGTCAATGAATTGATTTGGATTTGGATGTCTAAGGCATTACGGAATGTGTCGAGGCCGGTTTCGCCGATGGCGGTGATGGTGGGATTGGTTTTGATTAGGTCTTCGTATTGCGCCATTTGGGCGTCGGTGGATTTGTCGGCTTCGTAGGGGTGGTTGCCGATGGCGGCTTCTATATAGTCGGGGTATTTGTTGGCTAGTTCTACAGCTTTTACAGATGACTCAAAGTCTGTGCCGGGGATTAGGAGTTTGCTGAGCCCAGCTGCGCGTGCGCGGTTTATGACTTCGTCGCGGTTTTCGTCAAATTCGGGAAATTGGAGATGACAGTGGGAGTCAAAATAATTTTGGGGAGTTAGTGTTGTGTCTAGAATTGTGTTTTTCATACTTGAGAAAAGTACCTCTTTGCGATTTGCGTGAGGCTTTAAAAAATTCGGAAATTAATTGAAACTTAAACTATACAATTTTTTTTGTCAAATTTTTTTTGCTTAGGTCTTGGCTAATATTCTGATAAAGTTGGGGCTGTACTTTTTAATTGTTTGCTTGTGATCAAAAATGTAGTTCTTGAAGAATTGGCAAAATCTATTAAAAAAGAGTTTGGTGATGTGTCTAAACTGGCTATTGTTGCAGATGGTAATGTAGCGGTGCTTTATGGTGAATCTTTGCAAAAAGAGTTGGTTGCATTGGGGTTAGAAGTGGAGTTGTTGACGTTTGCGGCTGGTGAGGAAAACAAAAACTTGATTACTTTAGAAGAGTTGGCGGCAGAATTATTAAATCGTAATTTTGACCGTAACAGTTTAATTGTGGCTTTGGGTGGCGGTGTAACCGGTGATTTAGCCGGGTTTTTGGCATCGATTTATATGCGAGGGGTGAAATTTGTGCAGGTGCCGACTTCCCTATTGGCGATGGTCGATGCCAGTATTGGTGGTAAAACGGGGGTGGATACTAAAGAGGGGAAAAATTTGTTGGGGACTTTTTATCAAGCGGAGGCGATTTATATGGTTCCGGAATTTTTACAAACTTTGCCTAAGGTGGAATTAGTTTCTGGTCTGGCGGAGGTTGTTAAGCATGGGCTAATTAAAGATATAGCTTTATTGGATTATCTTAAAAATAATCGAGAAGCGATTTTGGCAGGTGAGATTTTAGTTTTGAAGGAGTTGGTAACTATGGCGGCGGCGGTTAAGTTGGAGATTGTGGCCATGGATGAAAAAGAGCATGGCGTGCGTAAATATTTGAATGTAGGGCATACGGTGGGACATGCGCTTGAGCATTTGTCTGGTTATAAAATTAAGCATGGCGAAGCCGTTAGTTTGGGCATAGTTGTAGAAAGTATGATTAGCAAAGAGTTGGGCTATTTGAGTGAGACGGATTTTGCAGAGATTGTGAAAATTTTGGAATTGTGCGAATTGCCGATAACGTTAAATGCAAAGTTTACTGTTGAAGCAATGTGGCAGGTGATGCAGTTTGATAAGAAGAATTTGGATGGTGCGGTGATTTTTGCCTTGGTAGAAAAATTAGGACAAGCCGTTAAAATTGCGCCGATTGATCAATCTCTATTTACTAAAATTTGGCAACAATTTTATGCGTGAAATTATCATTCCACCTTCTAAGAGTTTATCTAATCGAGCTTTATTAATTGGTTTGTATGAGCCGTTTTATTTAAAAAATGTTTTAAAAAGTGATGATACGAAAGTGATGTTGGAAGTGTTGCAAAAATTGGGGGTTGATGTGGAAGTAACAGTAGAAAATGAATATGCTTTTGATGTAAAAATGAAGCCCGGGCAGTTTAAGGATGCCGGGGATATTGTGGAACTGTATGTGGAAAATGCCGGTACAGCGGCGCGCTTTTTAACGGTGGCGTTGAGTTTTTTACCGGGTAAATACCGTTTGTATGGCAATAAGCGGATGCATGAGCGGCCGATTAAGCCTTTAATTGAGGCGCTCGAACAACTGGGTGCGAATATTGAATATGAAACTGAGGAAGGTTATTTGCCTTTATTGATTACAGGAAAAAAATTGGCAACAGATGTGGAGCGAACTTGTATAGTGGATCAGCAAATTAGTAGCCAATATTTAAGCGGTGTGCTTTTAAATGCACTTTTTTGGTCGGGAAAAACAATTGTGGCGCGCAGTGGCAATATGATTTCCGAAAGTTATGTAGATTTGACGTTGGGGATGTTAATGGATTTGGGGTTTGAGGTGCAGGTTGATCATGCAAAAAATTATTTTATGATTGAGGGACAACAAAAGTTGGTAAAACCTGAATATATCGTTGAGCCTGATTTTTCGTCGGCAAGTTATTGGATTGCAAGGACAGCAGTTACAGGTGAAGAGTTTTTATTAAAAGATTTACATTTAAATAGTTTGCAGGGAGATCGCTTGTTTTTGGAGGTTATGGAAAAGGCGGGGGTAAAGGTTGAGGATTTGGAACAGGGCATTGTGGTAGCTGGTACGGGTCATTTACAGTTGCCGGAATTGATTGATTGTACGAATTTTCCGGATGCGGCAATGACTTTGGCAATAACAGCGGCGGTTAGTAATCAAAAAATGAAATTAACAGGAATAGGCAGTTTAAGGGTAAAAGAGTGTGATCGAATTGAGGCTTTGGTAACCGAATTGCAAAAAGTAGGAGTAAAGGCCGTGGCAGGTGTAGATAGTTTAACCGTTTTTGGGGTGGAGACGGATCTTTTAATAGCGGCGGAAATCGATACATATAATGATCATCGGATGGCGATGTGTTTTGCGATTGTGCAATTATTGCAACCTAATTTAGTGATTACAAATCCCAGCTGTGTCAGTAAAACGTACCCGACTTTTTGGGATGATTGGGGTTTTGTTGACAGAAGGGGGTGATGTGGAGGATGATTGTAATCTGCATTAAACCCATTAAAAATGTCTTTTGAAGGTATCGAAGGGTTTCCAGTTAGGTGGATGAGTGTTGAATCTGATGATAAAGGCTTGGGATCATCTGTTTTTGTTAAACAAATTATGGAATTGGTTAACGATGTGGTTTGTCAATTTTTTAATGATGTTGAAAAGGATGTAGTTTTAAGGGAAATCGAGGCACATTTAGCAATTGTACCAAGTTGTGGAAAAACCAAAGAGGAGCGAAGTGAGTTTATTTATGCTTTTGTAAAATGGTGGGATGTGCTTTTTCAGAAGTTACTAGTGATTAAATTATCGGATGAAGAATGGCTACAATTAGAAAATCGAATTGAGTCTGAACTTAAAAGTCCTGATTTAAATAATGCGCGACTTTTGGATTTGTGTCGTTGTTTACCGAAACATGGTAATATTTTGGAAGTTTTACAGAATAGTGATATGAAAGCGAAAGTGCTGGGTGGTTTAATTAAAAATTTAAAGTTAGATTTTGCGGATTTTTCTGATCTTGCTATGTTGAAGACGGTGTTGTTTAATATTCCTAATTTTGTGCGTTTTCATGTTACAAATGTTACTGATCAGGAATTAGAACAAATTCAGCAAATTTTTGCTTCAATGTTTCCGGGTGAAGGTACATGGAAAACTGCTGAGATATAATCCAAATTAAATCTATGAAGTTCCCTGCCCTACCCATCGTTATTTCGATGTTTTATCGGCTGGTATATAACCTAAGTTATTTTTTTTGGGCTTTGTTTTTGTTGGATAAAGGTTTTTTGGCGACAGAGGTTGGTTTAATTTTGGGAGTAAACAGTATTGTGAGTTTGGTGGCGAGTGTGCCTTCCGGGTTTGCCAATGATCGCTTTTCTTCTCGGCATTTGATGCAGTTGGGGCTCGTTTTGTTTATGACGCAGTTGGGATTGGTGTTTTATTTTGATAGTTTTTTAGTGATTTTGTTGGCGTTTGTTTTAAGTGGAATTGGGCAGCGGTTGGTGGATATTTCGATTGATAGTTTTGTGTTGCGAGTGCAGAAGCAATTACAGAAAAAGGGCTTTATGTCTTGGTTTTTGGTTTTGCGATTTGTGGGGATTGGCATAGGGATGCTTGTTGGGACTTATTTGTTGGGAGAGGTCGGGTTTGATGGGATTATTAAGGCTAGTTTTGTGGGGCTGATATTAATTTTTGCGGCTAGTTTCTTTTTTGCGACAAAAGTTAAAACAGAGTTGAGTTTTGGGGATCTTTGGCAAGATTTGAAGGATGTTAAGGTCGCTTTTTTTATGATTACTTTGGCAATTTTTGCTTTGCATTTTGGTGCGGAAGTTGTGGCTTATGTCCCCTTTTTAAAAAATGTTTTGCTGCTTGAAGGCTGGCATATTGGGGCATACATGTCGACCGGGATTTTTATTATGGGGTTTGCCAGTTTTTACTTTTCGAGAGCGATAGAAAAAGGAGTTCCAAGCGGGTATTTTTTGGTAATTGGTTTGTTGGTTTCGGGGATTTTTCATATGGCAATGGTAGTGCCTAATGTGGGGTTGTCTTTGTTGGCGCGTGTTATTCATGAGGTTGGCGATGCGGCGGTGTTTACGTTTATGTATCACGGTTTGGCGGAGTTGTTTCCGGAGCGATCGCTTTCCAGTAATTTTGGGGTTTTGACTTTTTTGACAGTAGTGGCGACGGGAATTAGTTCGTTTGTATATGGATATGTGATGGATATCAGTAGTGTGTCGGTTCCCCTTTTTGTTTCCGGGTTTGTTTCGGTTTTGGTTGCAATTGTGATTGTGGCGGGTTTAAAGTGGTTGCCGAAGATTAGACATCGACTATTTAATTAAGCGTATGGCTAAGGACGATGTGGCAAATCGCATTCGAGCGGCTAAAGAAAAATTGGGTGAGCGAGTTATTGTGTTGGCACATCATTATCAGCGCGATGATGTTTATGACCATGGTGATGCTTTTGGTGATTCCTTAAAGTTGTCACGGTTGGCGCGGGATAGTAAGGCTGAGTTTATTGTTTTTTGTGGTGTGCATTTTATGGCGGAAACAGCAGACATTGTTACAGAGGGTGAACGAATTGTGACTTTGCCGGATGAAACGGCCGGTTGTCCCATGGCCGATATGGCGCAAATCCATCAAGTGGAAAAGGCTTGGAAGCAGTTACAAGCTTTGTTGGGTGATACAATTGTACCCATTACGTATATTAATAGTTACGCCTCGTTAAAGGCGTTTTGTGGTGATCATGGTGGCTTGGTTTGTACTTCGACCAATGCGCCTAAGGCTTTGGAATATGGATTTAAGCAGAAGGAGAAGATTTTCTTTTTTCCCGATCAACATTTGGGGCGAAATACGGCAGTTAATCAAGGGATTCCTTTGGAGCAGATTGTTTTATATAATCCTTTTTTGCCTAATGGTGGTTTAACAAAGGAGCAGTTGGAAAATTCCAAGGTTATTTTATGGTCGGGGTGTTGCCCTGTGCATAATCGCTTTAAGGTGGAAGATATTGTGGAAGCGCGCAGGCTAGATCCGGCAATAAAGGTTTTGGTGCATCCGGAAGTCCCTTATGCAGTGGCGCAAGCCACCGATTTTATGGGATCGACGGAGTTTATTATAAGTACGTTAGCGGCGGCGCCGCCAGGGTCCAGTTGGTTGGTGGCAACAGAAATTCATTTGGTGGGACGTTTAATTAAACAGCATCCGGATAAAAAGATTCAGTTGTTGGGTAGTCCAATTTGTATGTGTAGTATGATGGATAGAACCAGTCCGGAGCATTTGTGCCAGAATTTGGAGGCATTGGTAAAAGGCGATATTGTGAATCAGATTATTGTTGATCCAGAAATAAGAGTGCGGGCGGCTGTGGCGTTGGAGCGGATGTTAGCTCTTTAGTTCTTCCGGTTTGCAAAATTCGGGATAATCGGCGGAGACGACGTCGATGATTTTTTTGCTTTTATCGCGGAGATCTTGTTTGAGATTGTCGGAGTCTTGGCTAACGTCGACTGTGTAGTTAGCGGTTTCGCGATATTGTTGTTGGCGTTTGTTCCAGACGTTGGTCATTTCTTCTTCTAAGTTTTTGGCTGCGGTTAGCGATGGTCTTTTTTCGGTTTCTTCTTCGTAAGCTAAAATACGAGCGGCAAGAATTTTTACAGGTGCATCCAAAAAAACGATGATGCCGTGTTTTTTGAGTTTACGGGTGTTTTCGTTGTCGATAATTGTGCCGCCACCGGCGCTAATAACAACGTCTTTAAGATTGGAAACGCGACGAGTGACGTATTTTTCGATTTTACGAAAATGGGGCCAGCCTTTTTTATTAACAATATGACTGATGGACATCCGTTCTTGTCTTTGGATTTCTTTATCGATGTCGATGTGACGGCGTTTTAGGGTTGTGGCGATTTTGCGGGCAATGTGAGTTTTGCCGCTGCCACGCATACCCGTTAAAATTAGGTTTGTCATAATCTTTGTTACTTTGGCAGTGTATTTTATGTCTTTATGCCAAAATTAGCAAATTTAAGTGATTACCGTGCAATTGTGCGAGCAGAAGTAAGTAGTCTGACTCCGCTGCCGCCAAGGAGGCTCATAATTTCTGTTTCTGTAAAACAGGCAAATTGGCCGATGGTTTGAATACCATATTTTGCTAGAGCACGTGGTGTGTGACGCCCAATACCAGGCAGTGCAGATAATGGATGTTTTGGAGATAGTTTGGCGAGTAGTTCCATAGTTATTGGAGTTAGAATATTTGTAAGCTTAATATAGGTGAGTGGAGGCTCACCGTCAAGAGGAGAAATAATAATTTTGTTGCGTGAAATGAAAAACATTTCTATTGATATGGGGTGTGTTGCTTTGGGCTTGTTTTCCTGTACAATCACCCTGTTTGATCAATTTAAATGAATGATATTTTAAAGAGAAAAAAGCGACATTTGCAGGTTACGCAAAATGGGGATATGGACTATTTTGATCAGTATAAATTGCGTTACAATGCGTTGCCGGAGGTGGATTTTGAGCAGATTGATTTGCAGACGCAGTTTTTGGATTATCAATTGGCTTTTCCTTTTTTGGTGAGTTCGATGAGTGGTGGTGTTGAGCAAGGTAATGAGCTAAATTTGCAGATTGCAGAGGCGTGTAATGAGGCACGCGTGGCTTTTGCGTCTGGTTCGATTAGAGTTGCCTTGGGGGATCCGGATTTGTTGGGAGCTTTTGATTTAAAAGATAAACTGGCGGATGTCCCCTATTTGATCAATATTGGCGCTTTTCAATTAAAAGATAAAAAAATACAGAAGAGTTTGGTGAGTGCAATTAAGGAATTGCGAGTGGATGGCGTTTTTATCCATTTAAATCCGTTGCAAGAAGTTGTGCAGGAAGATGGCGATACGGATTGGCGTGGGGTAAAAAGTGCGATCGCCGATTTTGTGCAGGTTGCGTCGGTGCCGGTTTTTGTAAAAGAAGTGGGGCATGGATTGAGTACGGAAGTGATTGAAGAGTTATCGGAATGGGGTGTGGTGGGATTTGATGTTTCCGGTTTAGGTGGTTTGAGTTGGGGGCATGTTGAGGCGGATTTGCAGAATGAACCGGAGTTGGCGAATGTTGTGCGCAATATTGGTTATGAAACCCCTTGGCTTGTAAAAGAGGCTTATGCTACTAATGCGGAATGGCTTTTAATTGCGGGAGGCGGTGTGCGTTCGGGGATCGATATTTTGAAAAGTATGATTTTGGGCGCGAGTATGGCAACAGCGGCTTTGCCGATTAAAATGGCGGCGGCGGATGGTAAGGAAGGAGTACTCAAGTTATTGAATCATTGGAAGCAGCAATTGCAAGTTGGGCTTTTTGCTTTAGGACAAAAGGATTTAAGTAAGGTGCGTGGCAATTCCGATTTACTTTTTTAACGATTGTTTATGCAAACTTTGTTGGTGTTTTTTGGACTATTGATTTTGGCCGGGTTGGGCTATTTGATTTATTTACTTTTACAGCAGATTAGTGATTTGCGGCGTGATGTAAACGAGTCCGGTGGGAAGAGTCGTGAGGAGATGCAAAGTCGATTGGATAATATTTCTTTGCAGATTAATAAGCATCAAGGGTTGGCTAATGACACAATTAAGGAGATTACGGAGCGTTTAACGATGTTAAATGAGACCAATAAGCAGGTGGTGGGCTTTGCGGAGCAGATGAAAAGTTTGGAGAATATTTTAAAAAATCCGAAACAGCGTGGGATTTTGGGTGAGTATATGTTGGAAACGTTGTTGCAAAATGTATTACCGCCTCAGCATTTTGAGATGCAGCATAAGTTTAAAAATGGATTGATTGTGGATGCGGCTGTGTTTTTTAAGGAGATGGTGATTCCAATCGATGCTAAGTTTTCTTTGGAAAAATATAATTTGATGATGACGGAAACAGATAAAGATAAGCGTGAATTGATTGAGCGTGATTTTAAGAGTGATGTGAAAAAACGGATTGATGAGACTTCTAAGTATGTGCAGCCGGAAAATGGGACAACGGATTTTGCCTTTATGTTTATTCCCGCCGAGGGGATTTATTATAATTTGTTAATTTATGATGTAGGGTCGTTAAAAGTTAATACACATGATCTGATTGAATATGCCTTTAGCAAGCGGGTTGTGATTGTTTCGCCGACTTCGTTTTTTGCTTATTTAAAGACGGTTTTGCAAGGCCTAAAAGCTTTAACAATTGAGAAAAATGCTTTGGAAATCAAAAAATATGTTGGTGATCTGAGCAAACATTTAAATGCATATGGGGCGTATATGGACAAAGTGGGGACGCATTTGGGGACAACGGTGAGCATGTATAATCAAGCATCCCGGGAGTTTAAAAAGTTGGATAAGGATATTTATAAAGTTACGGATGGAACTGAGGGTGGTAATATGGAAACTTTGATGTTAGAAAAGCCGGTAGAAACTTTTGAAGAATAATTGATTTTATGATGCAGCCAGTAAAGGTACCGTTAAAAATTATTTGGGTTGGTGAACATGCCGTTTGTTTTGATAAAAAAGCAATTGGTCAGGTTTTGCCGCATTTGCAATTGCGTTTGGAGTTTGATGGTGATTATCGAAAGGATAATGAGCCGGCGGTGGTGGCTTTTATTGATCGATTTTGGGAATGGTGTGCGCAAGATTTACCTAATTTTGAGCGGAGTAAGGTGCCGTTATTTAAAGTGGTTGCGGATGCGCCGTTTGGTATTGGATTAGGAACATCGGCGGCGTTGGCGGTGGCTTTGGCGCATTTGGTCGCAAAGACGTTTGTGGGCACTGGCGGATTACAACTTAAAAATTTAATTGAGCGGTCCGAGACCAATATGCATTTTAAGCCGAGTGGTGTGGATCAATATTTGGTTTGTCAGACCGAAGGGGTGCATACGTATCAGGTTGGTGAAGGGCGTTTAATGAACACGGCATTCCCCTACCCTTTTGTGTTGTTTGATAGTGGTGGTACGTCTACAACTGCAGAAATGGTAACTGCGGTGAAACATTTGTGGGATACAAAGCGATCCAAGGCGTTTAATTTGATTCGCAAGATTGGCAACTTGAGTTATAAGATGATTGAAGATTTGCGCAAAGGTTTTTATGAGCCGATTTTTGACATAATTGTAGAAAATCAAGTTTTGTTAAATGAGTTGGGAGTAGTAACAGAGCCGGTAAATGATTTTTGTATACGGTTAAAAACATTTAAAATTGCTGCCAAAGTAACGGGTGCCGGTGGTGTAGATGGTGGGTCCGGTTTAATTCTAATTTGTTATCAAAACCCGGATCAGTATAATCAGGTGCGACAGTTGGCCGATCAGTACAACTTCAATTTAATTTATAAAGCGAGCAAAAGTGAAAACGGCTATATCTAAAAGTAACGCAAATTTGGCACTTTTAAAATATTGGGGAGTGGATGACACCGGCAAGGTCCTCTTGCCGTCCTTGTCTGTGCCCTTGCCCGACTGTGTGACAGAAACGAAGGTAACATTGGTGGTTGACGCCACTGTGCGTGAAGTAAAATTTGATGCTGACCCCACACGTATTATCGCTTTTGTAGATCAGTTTTTAGCCGAATTTAATGTAAAAAAAGGTTACATTGTTGAAACATCAAATAATTTCCCCGTTGCCGTGGGTATGGCCTCTTCCGCTTCCGGTTTTTCCGCTTTGGCCAAAGCTTTGGCCGAGTTGGTAGGCGTAGATGTTTTAGATGATCGCGTTAAAGATTTGTTAGCACGAACTTCCGGTTCCGCTTTACGGTCGTTGTTGGATGGTGTGGTTGAGTGGCAGCCGTCAGGCCATGAGCTGGTTGTGCGTGATGATTTAGCCGGTTTTGATCTCGAAGTTACGAGCTACATTGTTGATGACTGTGCGAAAGAGTTCTCCTCTTCAGAGCTGCATAAAATGGTCCCAAGTTCGCCATTATTTGCCGACCGTTTAGCAAATTTTGCCGATAGGTATGAGCGATTAGTGACGGCCATGCGCAATGACGATTGGCCTGGGTTTGCCGACGTAGTTACGGAAGAAGCTTGGTCGTTTTTAATTCAGGCCTGGAGTTGCAAGCACAAGGTTGCTTTGTTAAAGCCAGAAAGCTTGCGGATTTGGGAAAAGGTTGTGCAGATGCGAGCGGATGGAGTAGATATTTGTGTGACGTTTGATGCAGGGGCGACGGTGCATGTGTTGGGGCGGAAGGGATGGGTTTTAGGCTAATTTGGGTGTGCAAGTAAGTTTGTGTAAGTGTATTTATAGGGGTCGAGAATTGTTTGGACGGGAATTGTGGGCTATGGTAGTGGGACTGTTGATTTACTAAAAATCTAAATCTGCAAGTTCAACTATTTTGACAGCTTTTGGTTTGTCTGGACCATACCAAGCATCATAATTAATGATGCGATTTTTGTCTTTTTGAAAAAGAGCGCGTAAATGCCAGCGTACACCATCAATTATTAATTCGGCTCCTTCCTGCTCTACTGTGTATTTTGGTTTTTTGGGACTTGATAAGCTGAATCGATGCATTACCTCTCCAGCTTGTTTACAAATAATTCCGGCAATTTTTTCTTCTGGTGTTGTTTCATTACCTTTAGAGTCAATGTATTTTACTGTTGAAGGTGCTTGAAAGGCTAAGTCTGGTTCGGCAGTAATTACTGGATTACCATAAGGGCCGGAATTTACTTTGTAAAAGCGTTTGGTTCCATCTGGACCAGGATTTGCGATGTTATATCCACTATCGTTAGCGGTAAGATGCCATTGGTTATTGTATGTAGCTGTTACTTCCATGGTAAGATTTTTAAAGATAAAGTAGGTGTGAATAGTAACATATTCTTTGATGATGACAAATATATTTTAATATAAATGAAACCCATGTTCATCGCTCACCTCCCCGCCGGTTACATTCTCACCAAAAAAATTCAACTACAAGCTAAAGTCAAAAAATACCATTGGGCTGGTTATTTGGTGTTAAAAGATTGGCGTTGCTAATATTGTGGTTGTGTGAATTTTGATTTATTGCCACAATGCAGGTATCTAATTGGCATACAAATGAATGAATTAAAATTGGCGGAATTAGAGCGGAAATATGGAAAGAGACGGGCGATGCGGATGATGCAGGAGTTTTTGGAGAAAGAGTTTGGGATGTCCCCCGCTTTTTATACGGCGGACCAAAGTCGGGTGGGGCGAATTGAGAATACTTTGGGGGCGCTGCAGCTGCCGTTGGGCGTTGTGGGGCCGGTTAATATTAGAGGAGAGTTTGAGACTGAGTGTTATTTGCCAATGGTAACGACGGAATCTTGTTTGGTGGCCAGTTGTCAGCGCGGGGCAAAGTGGTTTTTTGAGGCGGATGGGATTGCAGTAGAGGTGAAGAATTTGGGGATTACGCGGGCGTCGGTGCTTAAATGTGCGTCGGCGGCGGGGGCGCGGAGTGTGGCGAAGTTTTTGGAGGAGAATTTGGAGAAGCTGAAAGAGTTGGCGGAGTCTACAAGCGCGCATTTACATATTAAGGAGATTGAAATCAAAATGGATGAAGCTTATTTACATATCAAACTAACGGCGGATACCGAGGAAGCAATGGGTATGAATATGATTACGATTGCAATGAAGAAAATTTTAACGGAGTTTATTTTGTCGAAAGTGCCTTTGGCCGTTACATTGATTGCGGAATCGAGCAACTATTGTAGCGATAAAAAGCCGTCAACTGTTGTGGCGGAGCATGGTCGAGGTCGATATGTGCGGGCCTTGGGGTATATTCCCGGGTGGTTGCTGAAGAGATTGGGGGTAAGTGTGGCGGATTTGCAGGAGTTGGTGAAGGCAAAATTTGGGTCCGGTTCTAAGTTGGCCGGGTCAATTGGAGTTAATGCGCATCATGCTAATATGGTAGCCGCATTTTATGCGGCCACAGGCCAAGATTTAGCACATACTGTAGAAGGATCTTTAGGCATAACAAAAATTGAGCCGGAGCGTGACGGTGTCTTTGTTACAGTTGAATTGCCGGCAGTTTTGGTTGGCACGATTGGCGGTGGGACAAAATTACCACAAATCCAAGAATTATATAAAATGATGCGGATAAAACCGGGGGTAGAAAATAGTGCTAATGAGTTGGCGGCCAGGTTGGGGGCGTTGGTTTTGTGCGGTGAGACTTCGCTGTTAATCGCTTTGGCAAAAGCAGAATTGGCAGATTCACACGAGCGATTACGTTCTTAATTTATGTGTATGGCGGGAATTACTGCATATAGTGTTTATATACCGGTTAACGGACGCTCTGCCGATGAAGATAGTTTTACAATGGTGGTAGCGGCAATTGACAAACTGAACGATTTGCCAGATGTAGAAGCGGTTTATTTTGGTTCGGAATCACATCCGTATAAAATTAAATCGACAGCGGCAATGGTGGCGGATTGGTTTAATTGGGGGCCAAAAGTAATGGCGGCCGATTTGGAGTTTGCCTGCAAAAGTGGCACGACTGCCTTGCAAATGATGATGGGAATGGTAGATAGCGATATGGTTGCCAATGGCTTAATTGTTGGTGCGGATGTTGCGCAAGCCAGAGCGGGTGATGCGCTTGCTAAAACGGTTGGCTCCGGGGCGGCGGCATTTTTTATTGGTAAAGAAAATGTGATTGCCGATTTGGTGGCAACGGTTAGTTTTTGCACGGATACAGCAGATTTTTGGCGACATCAAGACGAGGAAGCCCCGCGACATGCCGGGCGTTTTACAGGTGAGCCGGGATATTTTAGGCATACAATTGGGGCTTTTGAAGAGTTGCAGAAAAAGACCGGTTTTAAGACGGAAGAGATTGATTATTTTGTTTTTCATCAGCCCAATGCCACGTTTTCTGGACGGGTGGCGCACAAATTAGGTATCGATTTAGCAAAAATTGAGGCGGCTTCCGTGTTTGATAAAATGGGTAATGCTTATAGCGCAACGGTGTTGGTGGCTTTGGCTCAGGTTTTGGATGTGGCACAAGCGGGTGCAAAAATTGTAATGGTGAGTTATGGTTCCGGCGCTGGTGCCGATGCTTTTTTAATTGAATGTAAATGATTTATATAAAAGACACGTATGCAACCAAAACGGGTGAACTGTGGGATTGCGGTTTAAGCGATCTGCTTAAGGAAGTGATTGCCAATATTGATACATCCCAAGTAGATGCGGTTTATGTAGGCAATATGCTGGGTGGTGTTTTAAATGAGCAGTTAAATTTGGGAGCAAAAGTGGCAACAATTATCGGGCGGAATTTGCCGGTTGTTCGCGTAGAGGCCGCTTGCGCGTCTGGGGGAGTGGCCGTTAATCAGGCTTGGCAGGCTTTAAAGGCCGGTTTTTACAGTAATGTTTTGGTGATCGGTGTCGAAAAAATGACGGATTTTAGCAACGAAGAGGTGGCCCGAGCGTTGGCAATGGCAGCGGATAACACAACTGAGTTTAACAATGGTGTGACTTTTCCCGCCTTGCATGCGTTGGTGGCACAGGCTTATTTAAATAAATACAATTTGGCGCCTGCGGTATTGGATGCTGTTTCGGTGCGCTCTCATCAAAAAGCGTTTGCGGATGATAAAGCGCAGTTTCATAAAAAAATTACGGAAGATGATGTGCGGGCTAGTGCTATGGTGACCTCTCCACTTAAGTTGTATCATTGCTCCCCTATTAGCGATGGTGCGGCGGCAATCGTTTTAAGTACAGAGCAGACGGATTTGGAACTGGCGGCTTCGGTAACGTTGGCGTCGCGGGAGTTTGCGTTGGCGGATCGGTCTGATTTAACAAGTTTTGCGGTTGTGCAAGAGGCTGTAGCTAAATTGGATTTATCTGAATTGGAGATTGTGGAGGTGCACGACTGTTTTGTGATCGCCGAAATAATTGCGTTGGAAGATTTGGGAATTATGCGAAAAGGGCAAGGTTGGCAAGAGCCGGAACATGTTAAGGTCAATGTGCGTGGTGGATTAAAGGCCGGTGGACATGCAATTGGGGCAACGGGTGTTAAGCAGATGGTAACTTTGGCTGAAGAAATGCGGACACATCAATATCAGCTTGGGCTTGCGCATAATGTTGGTGGTGTGGGTGCGCAGGTGGCGTTAAATTTAATTAAAAAAAGATGAAAGCCCCAAAATGGCAAAGGTATCGAAATAATTTAAAACAGGATGCGGGTAAAAATGGGCAGGTTTTGGCTTGTACGTTTGTAAATGACAATTGGTTGGCATTGGTAAAATTGAATGATAAAAATGTGTTATTGCAGGCGGTTAAAGAAACGGCAGTGTTGGCAATTGGTGATTGTGTTAAACTGGTTTTGCGTAAGGGTGAAAAGGTGGCGCCGGAAAATCCGCTGCAGTATCGCTTAAAAGTTGAAAAAATATGACAAGCATAATTGTAAAGTTTGGAGGTAGTTTTTTTTCGGATAAAACGGCGAAAACCGGGGTTATTCGGCAAGATAATTTGGTGCGCTTGGCGACGATCGTTACAGAATTAAGAAAGGAGGCTGAGGTACAACTTGTGTTTGGGGCCGGTAGTTTTGGGCATGGTTTGGCGGATGTGCTTGGCTTAAAAACTGATGCTTTTACAAAGGTTTCGGAGCGTGATTTAGCGCCTTTGGAAGCGAGTTTGCGTGAGTTGAAGCAGTTGATAACAGCATGTTTGCCGCCGGATTTGGAGATTCATTTTGCCGGTTTAGAAAAGAGGGGTGAGCAGGTGCGCATTATTTCCGGTGATGAGATTATTGTTAATTTGGTGCACAAAACGACACCGCAAACAATTATTTTTTATGGCGATGTTAAAGGTGTAATAGCGGGTGGCAAACTTTATAAAGAGCTTAGGACAAGCGATTTGCCTCAAATTATTGCAACCTTGGAGGAAGTAGAATCAGACAAGATTGATGTAACCGGTGCGATGCGTGGTAAATTAATCCAATTGAGTAAACTTAAATCCCCTACTATAATCAAGTTCCGAACTTAATTTAAATTATGGCACTATTAACTACATTTATATATTGGTTCTTTAAATTGTTGGTATGGGCCATTATTATTAGAGTTTTACTTTCTTGGTTTGGTAATCCGCGGAATGCTTTTACTTTGCTAATTGCCCGAATTGCCGATCCTGTTTTAGCTTTTTTTAGACGTTTTATACCACTTATTGGCATGATCGATATTTCACCGATTGTTGCTATTTTGGTGATTGATTACGGATCTCAATTTTTACGACAGTTTTTATTTTCTTTACTGTAAATATGCAACTTTACAATACGTTAACACGACAAAAAGAAGAGTTTGTACCTTTAAATGGCAAGCTGGTTAAAATGTACGTTTGCGGACCAACCGTTTATGACAAAGGGCATTTGGGCCATGGACGCAGTATGATTGCGTTTGATTTTGTGCGTCGATATTTAATGTATAAGGGGTACGAGGTGGAGTTTGTTTCAAATTACACAGATATTGATGATAAAATGATTAATCGAGCTGCTGAGGAAAATACAACTGTGCCGGAATTGGCAGCGCGCATTATTGCCACATATGAGGAAGATTTTGCAAAGTTGAATATTATGCCACCAACAATTAGACCGCTGGCAACCAACTTTATTCCCGAGATGATAGTGATGGTAAAAAAACTGTTGGCCGATGATTATGCTTATCAGCTTGAGGATGGTGTTTATTTTGATGTCACAAAGTTTGACGAATACGGACAGTTGTCTAAGCAGATTTTAGATGAATTGCAGGCCGGTGCTCGTGTAGATGTGGTTGTCGATAAGCGCAATCCTCAAGACTTTGTGATGTGGAAACATAAAAAAGAAGGCGAGCCTAGCTGGATCGATCCCGAAGGTGTTTTGGCGGAAGGTCGACCAGGTTGGCATATAGAGTGTAGTGCGATGATTTGGAAACTTTTAGGAGAAACGTTGGATATCCATGGTGGTGGCGCCGATTTAGTGTTTCCTCATCATGAATGTGAAATTGCGCAAAGCGAAGCATGTTTTCATAAACAGTATGTAAAGTATTGGCTACATAATGGTTATGTGCAGATTGATGGAGAGAAAATGTCGAAATCTTTGAATAACTTTTTTACTTTGGACGATATTTTTAAGGAACATAATCCCCTTGTAGTGCGTTATGCTTTAATGAGCGTACATTATCGTGGACCGATCGATTTTAATGCGGATGTTTTGCATCAAGCAGCGCAAAGTTTGCAAAGAATTCGTGATTTTGTGGCCAGATTAGAAGGGGTAACAGTCACCAAAGGTGACCTCTGCGATGTTGTGCTAAAAGATTTAAAACTAAAATTTGAGGCTGCCCTAGATGATGATTTGGAAGTATCTCGTGCCTTGGCCGCCTTGTTTGATTTAATTAAAGAAGTAAATGTTTTAATGGATGCGAATGAGTTGTCTGAGGCCGGGGCAAAGGCGGTTGTGGCGGCTATTAGAGAGGTTGATCAAATCTTTGGTTGTATTTTTATGGAAGCAGAACAAATCCCGGTAAAAGTGACTGAGTTAGTAACAGAGCGTGAAAAAGCGCGTGCTGAAAAAGATTTTGCAAGGTCGGATGAGTTGCGAGATGAGTTGTTGGAGTTGGGATTTATTGTTGAGGATGGGCCTGCTGGCCCGGTTATAAAGAAAAAGTTGCATTAATTGGTTTGCCAAGTAAAATGATTGTACTCTTAAATAATTTGAATATGCTCGGGACAGTATTATTGGTCTTTCATATCGTAGTATCTATTTCATTACTTTTAGCGATTTTGGCTCAAAATAGAAGTAGTGGTTTATCTGCTACCTTTGGTGGAACTGGTGGTTTTTATGTTGAAAAACGCGGTGCAGAAAAGGTTTTATACCGTGCAACACAAATTTTAACCGGTTTGTTTGTGCTAAGTTCGTTAGGTTTCCTTTTTGTATAGCACATGGTTCAAAAAATTTGGCAATCTTATCGTTCAATTGAGCGGCTAGTCTCAGTTGTTTTAGTAGCCTTCATAGTTATTGTGGGGGTGCAGTGGGTTATCTCAAGTTTGTTGGGCTTCATCCCCGATTCTAAAGATAATGGTATTTATACGGAGGGACTTGTAGGTGAGGTCGCTGTTTTAAATCCCCTTTTTGTTGATTTTAGTCAAATTAATCGTGATTTTAGTCGTTTGGTGTATTCTGGTTTAACTCACTATAATCCCGTTAAAAAGATTTTTGAACCAGATTTGGCAACTTTTGCTATTAGTGAGGATGTTACCGAGTACACGTTTAAATTGAAAAAGGGCTTAAAGTGGCATGATGGCCAATCAATAACAACAGACGATGTTGTTTTTACTTTTAATGATGTAATTAAGGATCCCAACTTTGCTAACACTTTGTTGCAGGGGGTGTTTGCAGATGTTGAAATTAATAAAATAGATGATTATACGGTGACATTTACTTTGAGCCAGCCAAATGCGTTCTTTTTGAGTAATACAATTACAGGAATACTGCCTAAGCATGTTTATAAAGATATACCGGTGGAATTAATTGGATCGGAAATTAATGATAAAATGTTAATTGGTAGTGGCCCTTATCAATTTGAGTCTTTGAAACAAACAGAAAATGGTACTAATGAAATTCTTTTAAAAGCCTATAAAAATTACCATTTTGGCAAACCGGGGCTTAAGGAGATTTTGTTAAAAGTGTTTCCATCGGATGCAGATTTGTTAGCAGATCAAGCAATGCTTAATTCAATTCCGCAATTGGGTTCGGAAAATGCGAAAAAATTTGATACGGATTTTGAGGTTAAGGATTACCAGTTGCCGCAGTATACCGCTTTATTTTTGAATCAAGAAAATCCATCTTTGAGTACTGAGCGAATGCGCAAGATTTTAAAGAATGCTTTTGATAAGAATTATTTGGAGGCGACTTTGACTGACAAACAAGCGATTGGTGGCCCGTATTTCTTTTTGGAGGAGATTAATAAAATTCCGGCTCGCGATTTGGGGTTATTAAATGATCAATTAGACGAATTGGGTTGGAGTATTAACAATGCAACAAAAATTAGAGAGAATGAACGTGGTGAACAGTTGAAATATATCTTACTGGTGCGTAAATTTGATAATAATCCAGCTAAAGAATATGAAAATAAAGTTGTGGTTGATCATATCGTGGATGCTGGTAAACAATTGGGAATTGATATTGAATTGGTAGAAGCAGATGCAAATGAATTTGCGGCTAAAGTGGCTAATAAAGCTTACGATATTGTGCTGTATGGTCAGGATTTTGGTTATAATTTGGATGCGTTTGCTTTTTGGCATTCTAGTCAGATTGGGCCTAATACTTTTAATTTATCAAACTTTCAAAGTGTGTCTGCTGATGATGTTTTAGAGCAATTGCGTAATACGCGGGATCAAGATGAGCGGAGGAGCTTATTGGAAAAATTAAATGTAATTTTAAAGGCTGATGCGCCGGCAATCTTTCTGTATACGCAGAAATATTTATTTGCGTTTGACAATAGCGTAAAAAACCGTACTATCTTAGACGATTATGCCACGATTGCCGATAGGTTTTACGCAGTCGAGACATGGGGTTTAAAATAAGTCCCCTTCTTAACTACTAACTTTTCTCTACATGCAAGTATTATTGACACAAGATTATCCACAACTAGGACAAAAAGGCCATGTTGTAAATGTTAAAGCCGGTTATTATCGTAACTATTTAATGCCTAAAGCGCTTGCTCGTTTGGCTACTGCTATTGATGTAGAAAGGCATGATAAACAAGAAGAAGTTCGTATCCAACAAAGACAGGAAATGATGTCACAGGCTGAAAAAATGGCTGGCAAATTAAATGGCCAAACAATTAAACTTAAAGAAAAAGCTTCAGAATCAGGTTCTTTATACTCACAAGTTCATGAAATGGAAGTTGCTAAAATGGTATGTGCTCAATTTGACTGCGCTATTTCCGCAACTGATGTTAAATTTGCTTCTCCTGTAAAAAAAGTTGGTGAATATCAATTTAGTGTTCGTCTAACTTCAGACCATAAAGCAGACATGACTTTAGTAGTTGAAGCCGCTGATGCAGAATAAAGGCCGAATTTTAGCAATTGATTACGGTGAAAAACGAGTTGGTTTAGCACTTAGCGATGCTGATCAGATTATTGCTTTTCCTAGACAAACTTTGTCAAATGACGAAAGCTTGTTTGTGCGAATTAAGGATTTAGTTGCAACTGAAGAAATCGTGATGATTATTGTTGGTTTGCCTTTGCACGCAGACCATACGGAGTCTTATCAAACTCGTTTAACAAGGACTTTTGCCGATGAGTTGGCAAAGGTTGTTGATGTTGAGGTGATGATGATGGATGAGAAGTTTACCACTTTTGAAGCACGAGAAAGAATTGCCGGCGCCGATCCAAAGCAGGTAAACACTGATAAGGATCAGCTTTCGGCGATGATTTTATTGGAAGAATATTTAGCGAATCAGGTTAGGTAGCAAAGTTTTGAGCTACTTGGTTCCAGTCTACAACGTTCCACCAGCTTTCGATGTATTCTGGGCGTTTATTTTGGTGTTTAAGGTAGTAGGCGTGTTCCCACACATCTAAACCCATAATTGGTACCAACCCCTCGGATAACGGTGAGTCTTGGTTAGCGGTGGAGGTGATTTGGAGATTGCCGTTGCCATCTTTGCAAAGCCAGGCCCAGCCGCTGCCAAAGCGAGTTTTAGCGGCATTATTAAATTCTTCTTTAAAATTGCTGAAGCTGCTCCATTTTTGCGTAATGGCTTCGGCTAATGGACCAGTTGGCTCTCCCCCACCGTTTGCTGACATAATTGTCCAAAATAGTGAGTGATTGTAGTGACCGCCACCATTGTTTCTAACAGTTGTGCGAATTGCTTCCGGCACACTATCGAGGTTCATTAAAATGTATTCTATCTCTTTGTTGCCTAAGTCTGGATGGTTTTCGAGAGCGGCATTAAGGTTGTTAACGTAACCTTGGTGATGCTTGGCATGGTGGATTTTCATTGTGTCTTTATCGATATGTGGCTCTAGGGCATCGTAGTTGTAGGCAAGTTGTGGTAATAGAAACATACTTTAAGGGATTAGTTTGTTAATATGTTCAGTATATCAAATTTCCAGCATGCTGGGAATTTAGTTAGAGGTTTAGCTTTACACCGCTCTGCTTTGTGCTAAAATCGGTGCGTTCGCTCACTTGGCAGGGTAAGCATATGGCAGGGTAGCTCAGTTGGTTAGAGCACAGGACTCATAAGCCTGGGGTCGCGGGTTCAAATCCCGCTCCTGCTACCATCAAAAAAATTAAAAATAAATATGAAGTCATCAAAAAAACAAGAAGTAATAGTAGTGCCGCCTGAAATGGCGCCTTTCTTTAAAGATTCAGAAAAATTTGTTTCAGATTTTTTCGGTCAAAAAATGGAGTATCCTGAGCAAGGAGTAATTGAAGTGAAGGGAGAGCGATATATTTTAATGCGTGCGGCTTCCATGTCTTCCGGTTTTTTTGAAGTTGTTAAAAATTTGTATAGTGGGAAGTCAGAAGAAAAAGCGATAGATGTGGCAAGGCAGTTGTTATTTGACATTTCTCATGCTATGGGAAAGGCGGATGCGAAGAATTTTGCGAAGCAGATGAAGGTCAAAATTCCTTTGGCAAAAGGGGCTTCCGGACCGATCCATTTTGCATTTACAGGATGGGCATTAGTCGAAATATTGCCGGGGTCAAATCCATCACCGGATGAA
>PFRW01000062.1 GCA_002788755.1 Candidatus Peregrinibacteria bacterium CG_4_9_14_0_2_um_filter_41_14 | reverse complement strand
TCTTCCAAAAAATAAAGGTCGGTGGCGTCGGTAATGATGTCGGCGTTGAGGAGTTGGTCCACCACTTTTTCACCGACGCCGTCAATGTTCATGGCGCCGCGGGCGACAAAATGGGCTAATTGTTCGCGTTGGCGGGCACTGCAATTTTTGTTGGTACAACGACGAATGGCTTCGCCTTCGGGTTTAACTGTGTGGCTGCCGCAAATGGGGCATTTGAGCGGTATAACGAACTGCTGTTCGAGGCCTGTGCGCATGTCGGTTAAAACTTCGACCACTTCGGGGATGATGTCGCCGGCTTTTTGGATGATAACGGTGTCGCCAATGCGGATGTCTTTACGTTCGATTTCTTCTTCATTGTGCAAAGTAGCGCGTGAAACGGTGGAGCCATCCACAAAAACCGGTTGCAAATGGGCCACGGGGGTTAAAGCACCGGTGCGACCAACTTGAATTTGAATATCAATAATTTTACTGCTGGCCTGTGCCGCCGGAAACTTTAGCGCCAAGGCCCAGCGTGGGGTTTTGGCGGTGCGCCCCATGCGTTGCTGTTGATCAAAATCGTTTACCTTTAAGACCAAGCCGTCAATATCAAACTCTAAAGTATCACGTTTTTGTTGTAGTTCTTTGTATAATTTTTCGATCTCTTTTAAGGAATTATAAAAATAATAAAGTGGATTAATGGGAAGATTAAGCTCCTGTAGCAACTCCAAAATTGCTTGCTGGGACTTAGGGGCCGCGTCGCCCAAATTGTTTTTACCAATGTGATAACAGGCAATTTGTAAGTTACGATCTGCCGCAATTTGCGGATCCAATTGCCTAACGGCCCCGGCGGCTAAGTTCCGTGGATTAGCAAACTGTTGCTCCCCCCCCTCATTTAATCGCTCAAAATCCTTGCGCGTAATATAAACCTCGCCGCCTACCTCCAGCGTGTACTTTTTGGCTAGCGTTAACGGCAAATTTTGCGCCGTTCTAATTGTGTGGCTCACATCTTCGCCAATTACACCATCCCCACGGGTAATGGCACGCACAAACTCGCCGTTTTCGTAATGAAGGCTAATATTGAGGCCGTCAATTTTGGGCTCGGCAATAAAGCTGACGGCCTCCCCTTCCACAAATTTTTGAATTCTTGCGCCCCATTCATACACCTCTTCCATATTAAAGGCGTCCGCCAAACTGTATTTGCGGCTTAAGTGCTTAACTTT
Source organism: Candidatus Peregrinibacteria bacterium CG_4_9_14_0_2_um_filter_41_14 (assembly GCA_002788755.1). Taxonomy (GTDB): domain Bacteria; phylum Patescibacteriota; class Gracilibacteria; order UBA1369; family UM-FILTER-41-14; genus UM-FILTER-41-14. Next base: position 6,879 of record PFRW01000062.1, on the reverse strand, counting down.
CGGTAATTTTCCCAACAAAACCGCCCCCACCCGTTGCGTGGGTGAATCGGCTGTAATCAAATCCGGAAACTCCCCTTCCAACTGCTCCAACTCCCGCTTTAAACTATCCCGCGCCGCCTCGGGAAAAAGCTCTTCATCAAGCGTAAAATAATGATAATTCCACTTTATAAGCTCCTTTTTAAGCTGGTTTATACGGGCAGAGGCGGCTTTGTGGTTGGGCATGGGAAGAGCGAATTAGGACGTTTAAATTGTAGCATAATCCATGAGGCAGTATAAGCTTTTACTTTGAGCCTCCCCTATGCTATAATTTAAAGATATTTAGTAGCATATTACCGATGGATAACAATATAACCACCGACGAAGATGGCCTAATAGTAAACCCAACCCATGGTGGCACCGGCGGTCCACTTGATACATCTACACCGCTAACACCGGAGATGCAGGCGGAAATTAATGCGCCCCTTGCCGACCCTATGGGGCTGGATATGGAAACGCAGGAGTTTCTCCAAAGTACAATGGCGCGTGTTTATAATGGTCAAATTGATACCTACAAGCCAAGCAGCCTCATAAACCAAGCCGCATACGACCAACTGGACCAAGCCGGCGAAGGCCTTGCCGACCAAACTGCGGTCATTTTTTGTGGTAAATTGCGGGATATTAGAGGTCTGATGGATATTTCCGGTGGCGAACAAAGCTATGCCGCACCAACATACCAAATCCAACAACTGGTAAAGGAACTAAAGTTCCATAAAGAAGAGTTTGAAAAGCAATACGGCGATGTCTTTGTAATCTAAGTTTAGGCATGAGTGATACAGTTCCTGAAAATTCCACCGAAAAAAGTCCCGGATTTATTGATAAACTTTTGGATAAATTGGATATTTTTAAAGGCACAGAGAAAGCACTAGGTGACCTAAAAAAGCAAATTGAAGATAGCTGGCCGATGAAAGCGTGGAATTTTGTGAAGGGGATGTTTGGGGTTGGGGATAATAAAAGTACAGAGAATGATGCACAGGTCGAACAATATGATGCAAAAGTTAGTTTTCCGGATAGTGTTGTTGAAAAAATTAAACCGACAGCAAAACTTTCACAGGGACAACTAAATAATGCAAAAATAATCGAAGAAGAGTTTAGACAAGCTGGCCTATCTAAAGAGCTTGCTGCTGCCGCAATTGTGAATGCATATAGAGAATCTGGTTTGAACCATTTGGCCATTGGTGACGGTGGCAATAGTATTGGTCTATTCCAATTACATATAAGAGGTGGCGGTGCAGGGATGAGCAAAGAAGAACGACAAAATCCTCGCTTAAATACTCAGAGAATAATAAAAGAAGTTAAAGAAGGTGGAGGAAAAAACTTATTAAGTGCAGATAAGAGAGGTACATCTATTGCCGAGCTTGCAGTAATTTTTATGCGAGACATTGAACGTCCAAAAAACCAAGAAAGGGGTGCGGCAAATTGTCGTGCTAAAACTAGTGAGTTATTTGGATAAGCCTCTTAACATTTCCCCATTTCTCTGCTATAATTACTAGATAGTATTTCAAAAAACTAATCATGGATGACAATTTACAACTAGATCAAGCAAGCCAGACACCTGTGGGTGGAGGAGGTGGCGCAACTACCGGAACGGCGGCTGTGGCTATACCTGTGGTTTTAAATCCGGATCTAGAAGCGGCAAAAGTTAAGTTTGATATTCCACAAGTTATTTTGGATAACAGTGCGGAGTTGGCTCAATTAATTTTGGTGACTGGTTCTATGAATGATGAAGAACGTCAGTATTGGTTCAATATTTTGCCGATTATGTCGGAAGACCAAGTGGAGCGTTTGCGCCAAATTCTGGTGACAGAGCAACGTAAAATGGCTGAACTAAATCAAACGTATAATGAGGCTATTACTGCTATTAATGAGAAATACCTACTTAAATGGCAAGACAAGCAAACAACCGAAAAACGTGAAAAGCTGGTGCAGGCAGAAAGCCAAGAAGAGAATTTGGAAGCCAAAAAAGAAGAAGAACTTTTGAGTACGCTGCAAGCTCTTTAGGTTGCAATTAGTTTGGCGGTTACAATCAGCCGTTTTAGGTTTGTACCAATTGGCGTGCAGGTTAGCAATGTAATGCGATTGTCGCCGGTGTCGGCAAGGACTTGCACTTGTTGAGGTAAAACGACACTGCTTTCGGTTACCTGATAGCGGTATTTTTGTTGGTTGTGGAAAACGATGATTTCGTCGCCGATTTTTACGTTGTGCAATACGGCAAAAACGTCCTTAAAGCGGCCGGGGTCCCATGGGTAATAGGAACTGTGGCCGGTAACAACAACATTACCACTTTGACCTGGCCAAGGAGTGCCCGGATAATGGACGACGCCGTTGCGCAAGGCAGTTTGGAGATCATTTTCGAGAGCGGCCCAATTTTTTTTAACTAAATTATCTTCCGGTACATTCACAATTGGCACATTTTTATTAAGCCGAGGGATAATTATGCGTGTGCCTGGTGGGGTTATTTCCATATCAAAAGGTGGAATTGAGGTGACGGTTTCTGTGCTTGCGGCTGCTACAATGGCATCGTCGGGGATGACTGCGTCCGGAGTGTTAAAGGTGGTTAACACGGAACTGCGCTCAATATTGATTAAATCGTAGTAAACGTTTTGTCCGACCTCGTAGTAGGCGTTAAAATTGAGGGCGATGTAGCCAATGATAAAAATGATTATACCGTATAAAACGGTTTTAAGGTTTTCGACAAAAAAGTTGTAGCCTTTGGAGCGCGCTTTTGCTGGCTTTAAGGGACGTGGGGCTACGGGTGTGGGCGTAAACGCAGCCGGTGGTGGCTTAATGTGATGTGAACTTAAGTCTAGTTTGTAGGTACTACTGGCCGCATTATCAATATGTAAAACTGTGGCAGGTTTTGGGTCCGGTAAAGGGTCGGTCTTTGGCTCGACTTTGGGATCCTCAATTTTTTTCCCCGGGGATTTGCCCTCAAGGTACTTTTTAAACTCGGAATTTTCATCAAAGATATTTGCCATGCCTTTTTATTTGCTATTTTTTCTTATTATAACATCTATATCCCTGCTAGAGAATGCATTGTTGCATCAAAACCGTAATAATAGACATGAAGGTCATTGACGAGCTCGTGCATTAAGCTGTAGTTATCGACAGTACATGTAAACTGAGGCTCGGTGGTCGCCTGTAAAAGCGTTTTTTTAATTTTGGCTTGAGCATCTAAAATAATCTCTACAACATTGCCATGAGCTAATTCGTGCTGCTCTCCAAGTAATAGATTCACCAATCTTCTGGTTGCTTCCATTTCGTGGACAATAACGGTTAGTTCTTTAACCTTACTTTCACAACGTTGTGCTTCTAAATGCATTGATTGCGAATCGGTTGTAGCCGGAGGAGATTCTGCCGAGGCGCATCCAGCCGCTAAGGCGATTATTGCCGCACCTAAAACCGCATGCCGTTTTTCCATCCTTAATAATTAAAGACTGCATTAAAAATACACGCTTTCGGATCGATAAATTGCTCCATGAGGGAGTCTTGGGGGATGTTGGTGAATTTGATGGGAGCTTCTCGCACAATAACGAAAGGGATGGCTTGGTTACCTTCGCCCATTAATAAATTGGCGGCGCAGGCTAGTTCGTCGGCTTTGGATTGGCGTGTTATGGCTAGGGGACGGCCAAAAAGGTCGGGTTCGCCGCGGTTGTCTTCAACACCAATAATCCCGCTATAGGCAATGCTGATGCCGCTAACGCCTTGGCGTAGAGGTTGGCAGCGGGAATCGATTAAGATAATGCCTAAATCGGTGAGGTTGTATTTGGTAATTAGAGCGGAGCGTATATCGTCGACGGTTTTTTGGGGAGCGGTTGGCCATAAAATGACGGTGCCGGGACGAGCGTTGGATTTATCAATGCCGGCGTTGGGGATAATAATGTTGTATTTTAGTGTGAAATCGACTAAATCACCAGGGTACCATTTTTCGGCTTCTTCTTTAACAAGCTCACGAAGCTCGTTTTTGTCATCCGGATTATTAAGCTGTTTGGTGCGGCCTTGACAAAGAGCGACAACTTTTGAAGAAACGACTAAAATGTCCTTATTTTTGAGTACTTGCTGATTGTTTTCGAGACTGGCAGCAATTTTTTCGATCAAATTGTCGTTGGCTTCAATAATTTGGGATTGAAGGGGAAAAAGCTGCATTGAGAATTACGTTAAACAAAAGAATAATTCCATATTCCGCCATTCCTGACAAGAGATCCTTTTGATTGACACCTTTACGCTTCTACGATTATGCTGGGAGTAATTAATTTTTTTTATGTCGGACTATTCAGTCTTCGACATTGCCGGCCCGATCATGATTGGACCAAGCAGCTCTCACACAGCTGGTGCTGCTAAGATTGGTTTAATTGCTCGGAGTATTTTTGGTAAGCAACCCGAAAAGGTGACGCTTTTTTTGCATGGCTCTTTTGCGCAAGTTTACGCTGGGCATGCCACCGATAGGGCACTAATTAGCGGTCTACTTGGTTTTGCACCGGATGATACTCGTTTATGTAATGCGTTTGACATAGCTAAGGAACAGGGTATGAGCTATGAGTTTAAAACTAAAAATCTAGGCAAAGAGTATCATGCCAACACCGTCCAAATAATTATGCACACAGGCGCTGAAGAAACTACGATTATCGGTTCATCGATTGGGGGTGGGGTGGTTGAAATAAAACAGATTGATAACTTTCCGGTGCGGCTGACTTCCTCTCAGGCGCGCTTTTGCTGCATGGTAATTTGGCATCAACATACGGCGGACTTAATTGATTCAATTGTAGAATATTTAAGTAAAATCCATAAAAAAATTCATCATCAAATAGCTAGCCGTGACCCCCATAATATTGCATTATCACTAACTATTATGGTATTATCGCAACCTTTGAGCGAGGCAGAGCTTAAAGAAATAACAAAGAAAGCAGGCATTACAAAAGTTGTCAAATTACAAGATTTACCAGTCTAATTATGTATGATTTTAATACAGGTGAAAAACTCTTAGAAATCTGTACTCAATCCAACTTCACAATTGCCGAGGTGGTTATCAGACGTGAGTTACAACTGAACGAAAATGCCCGGCGTGAAGCCATTATGGCCGAATTGACCAATCGTTTAGAAGTCATTAGAAGTGGCGTAATTGAAGGTCTTAACCGTAAAGACAAATCGGTTGGTTTAATGGTGGGCGGCTTAGCGAACAAGCTCAAGGCACGTCTGGATAATCCGGATTTTGCATTTTTTCACAGTAAAGTCGTCGCCAAAGCAATGACCTATGCCATTGCCACTAACGAAAATAATGCCTGCATGGGACGAATTTTGGCTTTTCCTACAGCCGGAGCGGCCGGTGTAATCCCTGGAATTTTGTGTGCCGTAGCTGAAGAGTTTAATTATGATGATGATGCCATTTTGGATGCGATGTTGTGTGCCTCCGCAATTGGCTTAATTATTGCTGAAAATGCTTCGTTATCCGGTGCTGGTGGTGGCTGCCAAGCTGAGGTTGGTAGCGCAACCGCCATGGGCGCGGCCGCCGTTACCCAATTACGAGGCGGCACGCCAACAGACTGCATCAATGCCGCAACTTTGGCACTAAAAAACACCTTAGGCTTGGTTTGCGATCCCATTGGCGGCATGGTCGAAGTCCCCTGTGTAAAACGAAACGGCATGTTTGCCACCATGGTCTTCTCCGCCTCCGATCTTACAATGGCCGGACTTGTAAGCTTTGTCCCCTTTGACCAAGTAGTAGACGCCATGAAACGCATTGGCGACATGATGCCGGATGCCCACAAAGAAACCGCTATGGGTGGACTAGCGCAAACCAAAATTGGGCGTGAACAGACTAAGAAATTGGGAATTAAGATTACTGGGGTTTAATAGACTTGGCTATGGCTACCAATATCAATCAAAATAATAGTGTCCGGCTTTTGGATTTTATAAACTACGCGACAATCGCCCGTAACCGAAAAAGCGCGTAGACCTGCCAAATTTCCTTTAAGAGGATGTACTTTTAGGGTTGATTGGCGTGGATTATCCAATAAAAGATTTAATTGCGTTATAAATTTAGCCTGTAACTTAACAGGTAAATGCTGCAGTTTTCTTTTAAAGTTTTTTGTGTAAAAAATTTGCATTACTGGCGCAGAGATTTAAGAAGTTCGTTAGTATCGGTAAATGGTCCTGTGGTTTCGTCATCCATGGTGGAGGCTAAAATCTCTAATTCTTCGGCAACAGTTAAGCCATTCTCGGTAACTTTAATTAATTCATCTTTAAGGGCAGCTGTTAAAATTAGTTTAATATATGCTGATAAATTGATCCCTTTTATTTGAGCAACTGACTCTAACTTAGTCTTAAGCTCCGGACTTGCCTTAAATGAAACTGTAGCCATAAAATATACTTAGTATTACTTATTAATACTAAAGGATTTAGGTAATATTGTCAATTATTGTGCTAAAGGGAATTTTGTCCAAGGCGGGATGTGAGCAAACATCGTTAACTCCACTTTACAAAGTATTTAAAGGCGCTGCTAACGTGCAGCCAAAAAACCTTTTTAAACAAAATACTCAAAAAATTGCCGCCACTTAGGCGTTTGTGGTAGTGATCTACAATTGCTTCCGGGTAGTAGACTACTTTTTTGCCGTGTTGGCGGGTTTCTTTACATAAGTCAAAATCTTCCATAAAGAGGAAATAGCGGTCGTCAAAGCCGCCGATCTCTTCGTAAAATTGCCGAGGGAGCATCATGCAGGCACCGGTTAATAGATCGACTTCTTGGGTTTGGTTGTGATTAAAATCTTTCATTAAAAATTTGGCTTCGCGCTCTTTAAAATACGGGAGGCTTTTGAGGAAAGTTCGTTTAACGATGAGGTCCAAAAA
>PFRW01000034.1 GCA_002788755.1 Candidatus Peregrinibacteria bacterium CG_4_9_14_0_2_um_filter_41_14 | reverse complement strand
GTCTCATTAAGATTAAGTTTTTTGAGGCGATCTATAATCGGATTTGGGGCAATAATTGGTGTTGTAAAGATATCTAATTGGTCAGGATGTGCCGGTGGATTTAAAGTTTGTTGAATCCGCTCCGCCAGGTGACCTTCTTCTAGCGTTAATAGTTTTTCTTGTGCATTTGTAATCACCTGCTCCGGCACGCCAGCTCTTTTAGCTACTTCTATGCCGTAACTATCGTTCATTCCCCCAGCCTGTACTTGGTGCAGAAATGTGACTTGGTTGGCCTCCTCATGCACCGCCATGCTGTAATTGGCCGTTTGTAATAATTCGTCGGCTACAGATATAAGTTCATGATAATGGGTGGCAAATAGGGTGTTAGCTTTAATTTGATTATGAATAAATTCCAATGTCGCCCAAGCAATACTCACGCCATCGTAGGTTGAGGTGCCACGCCCAATTTCGTCAATAATTAAGAGGCTCCGGTCGGTCGCGTTATGCAAAATCACAGCCAGTTCCTGCATTTCCACCATAAATGTACTTTGCCCCTTACTTAGGTTGTCACTGGCGCCCACACGCGTAAAAATACGGTCGGTAAGAGGTATTACTGCGTTAGTTGCGGGCACATAGCTCCCCATATGAGCCAATAGTGTGATGAGCGCTGTTTGTCTAAGGTAAGTCGATTTACCGCCCATATTGGGACCAGTGAGCACCAAAACACGTTCGATATTAGTAAAACAAGTATCATTAACAACAAATTTACCTGATGGTAGCAGCTGTTCGACCACCGGGTGACGCCCACCCTCTATCTTGAGAGCGTTTTCGGCCGTAAGTAGCGGTAAAGTATAACGATTTTTTGTCGCTAATTCTGCTAAGCTTAACCAACAGTCAAGCTCCGCCAGGTGCTGACCAATTTCTTGCAACTCATCTTGATGATTCAGTACCGCTTCCACAATCTCCATCCATAATGTTTGCTCAAGGTGATGCAATTGATCTGCCGCCGCCATCACTTTTGCCTCATACTCCTTTAGTTCCGGCGTTATGTAGCGATTGTAATTTGTGAGTGTTTGTTTGGCGATATAGTGATCCGGCACTAAGTCCAATTTGCCTTTGCTAATTTCCAAGTAGAAGCCCGCAATTTTATTGTTCCCGATTTTAAGATTAGGAATACCGGTTGCCGCCTTTTCTTTTGCTAAAAAATTTGTCATCACTGCTTCGCTATGGGTATGGAGGTCACGGAGTTCATCAATCTTGGCACTATAGCCATCTGCAATTATCCCAAGATCGTTTATGGTCGCTGGCGGATTTTTGGCAATGCCTTCTGTAAGCAACTTTTGCACCACAGGCGCCATCGGTAAACTGTGCAAAAATTGACTAACCGGATCCGGCAATGCCCCTATGGCCGCCTTTATTTGGGGTATCACACTAAGCGTCGACCTAATTGCTACCAGATCACGCGGGCCACCTTGCCTAAGTGCCAGCCGACTCACTAAACGCTGCAGATCATAGGTTTGCTTAAGCAGTTCCTGCACTTTAACCCGCTCCGGCGTCTTTTCAACAAATATTTTGACATGCTCTTGCCGACTACAAATATCCGCAAGCGATCGCATCGGGTACAGTAGCCATCGTGCCAACATTCGGCTACCGGCACCCGTTTTTGTAAAATCGATTACATTAAACAAAGAACCCCGTTTATCATGATCCTTCTGCGTATAAAACAGTTCAAGATTTTGAATCGTTGTTGCGTCAAGTAGTAAGAATCGATTCGAGTGTAGCCTTTGCAACTTGTTAACATGCCTTAACTTTTGCTTTTGCGTTGCTTCTAGGTATGTCAACAAGTTGGCTGCTGCCAGAATAATCAATTTATCTTTTTCATGATCCAGCTCAAATCCTTCCAGCCTTTCCGCATCCAATTGATTAAGAAGCTGTTTTAGTGGCCCTTTTTGATCCTCGCGCCTTGTTACCACTAATTCGTAATAGCCACAGATTTGGTAAATTTGTGGATCCTGATAAAGATCATCATTTAAAATAAGTTCGCTCGGGCGTACTTTTTGTAATGTATTAGGAAGTTCATCCGAACTGATTTCGTCAACAAAAAACTCGCCGGTCGAAATATCAGCATACGCCACACCAAACCGCTCTTTATAACGACTAACTGCCATAATATGATTATGCAATTTCGTATCCAGATAATTATTACTAATATTTGTACCTGGTGTGATTACCCGTATCACTTCACGCTTAACCAACCCCGGCAACCGCGGATTACTAACCTGTTCACAAATCGCCACCTTTTTGCCGGCGTGCGTCAACTTCAGCACATACCCTTCCGCACTATGGTAGGGAACGCCACACATTGGCAGCGCACCTTCACTTTTTGTCCGTGAGGTGAGCGTTATATCCAGTATCTCGGCACTTACGGTTGCATCTTCACCAAACATTTCATAAAAATCACCAAGGCGATAAAAAAGAATACAATCCGGATACTGTTCTTTGATTTGATAAAACTGTTGCATCATCGGCGTCAGCTTTTTTTCCATCCTGTTTAGTCAAACATTACTTTAACTGCATGGTAACATAATTGACTAATCAAACAATCTCTACCTCATTAAAATGCGCTGATTATCCCGATAATGATTATTACGGTGCTGTAGTTCAATCAATTTTTGTCTCAACTCAAATGTTGTTAATTGAGGTCTGCGGTTAGGGCTTGCGGGGAATAAATCGAAAAATAAAAACATTAGTTTGAGTTGTTAATTAAAAATAGTCGCGAATCAGTTTAATAACCACGCCCTGAACTTGGAGCTGCTCTTCCGGATAAATATCTTCGTAAGCGGGGTTTTCGGCACGCAGATAGGTTGCATCTTTGCCTTTAACATAAGTTTTAACCGTATTCCCTCCATCTACCAAAGCCACAACAATGTCACCGGTTTTTGGGACTAATTTAGCATCGGCCAAAACCAGATCACCTTCAAAAATACCAACATTAATCATACTGTCACCTGTTACCCGTAGGCAAAAACAGTCCTGAGGGTGTTTTAGTTCGTTTAAATCAAAGGAAATAGTATCATCGACATACTCTTCCATAGCAACAGGGCCACCGGCTGGAATAAACCCCAAAACAGGGACCGATATTGTGGCAGCTTGTAATTTTTTGCGAACTGAATCCAATAATTTGATACCCCTTGGCGTATCATCTTTTTCAATATATCCCTTTTTAACAAGCGCTTTTAAATGTTTTAAGACACTATTGTCCGAATTTACACTTAAATGCTTGCGAATTTCTTTTAAAGTAGGTGAGCCACCGTACTCTAATTGGTATTCTTCAATAAAATTGATCACATCCGTTTGCCGAGGAGTTAGACTGTTTTCCATATAAAGGTGATTAAATCCTTACCCATAATAGGTGAGCCCACGTGCACCGTCAAGGGGAAAATTATAATACTCAAAAACGGCTTCGGCTAGTGACGTAGCCTGCAGAATGTTTTTTCATATTAAAATTTTTCCTTGTTAAAATCGGGAATAGGTGTACAGTTTTATATACTATGAAAAATAGATTAAGTTTCATCATCGTTCCGACGATTAAGACCGTTTTGGCTAAGCTGGGGTCTAGGTGATTTCGTGCAAAATAAATTACGTAGCCGCCAGTTTCATTAGCTAGGCGGCTTTTTTTGTTATTATCAATTTTATATATTAATTCAATATCATGAATTTATTAGAAAATATGCTAATCGAAGCGTTTCGGGATGAGTATGGACAGGCGATTATTGATCTGATTTTAGGTATTCAGGTTGGCGAGTTTGGGGTTCCGGTTACTATTGATGATCAGCCGGATTTGATGGACATAGCAAAGTTTTATAAGGGTTTTTGGCTAGCAAGAGCAGAAGATCGCGTTGTTGGCACTATTGGCCTCATACAATTTGGTGAGCATATGGGAGCTTTGCGAAAAATGTTTGTCGATGCAGATTTCCGCGGAAAGAATAAGGGCATTGCTGTTGCCCTGCTTAAGCGGTTAATTGAAGAATCCAAAGTGATGGGTATACAAGCGCTTTACTTAGGCACCGTAGATGCCTTTAAGGCGGCACACCGCTTTTACGAGCGTGAAGGCTTTAAAGAAATTGAAGCAGCTGAATTGCCTGCCGATTTCCCCCGCATGCCGATCGATACAAAATTTTATCAACTTAACCTCTAACCACCTACCCCTCAATATTGTCGCCAAAATCTGCATTCATGTAGACAGTTTGGACATCTTCATCGTCTTCTAATGCTTCTACCAAGACAAAGAGCTTGTCGGCTGCGGCTTGGTCATTAATTTCCACTGTTTGTTTGGGGAGGAAGGTGATTTCTTTTTGTTTAATTTTATAACCGGCGGCCTCAATGGCTTCCGCTACGGTTTGCGTCTCTGTAAAAGGAGAATAAACAATAAGATCCTCATCGGCCACGTCAAAGTCATCGGCACCGGTTTCAATTAGCTCTAGTTGTGCTTCATCAGCATCTTTACCATTTAATGGGACCGTGATCATGCCTTTACGTTCAAACATCCAGCCTACGCAACCGGCTTCACCTAAGTTGCCACCATTTTTACTCATCGCAATGCGGATATTGGCGTAACTTCGATTAGTATTATCTGTAATTGAATGGATATAAAAGGCCACTCCGCTTGGACCATAACCTTCATAATACACCTCCACCAGCTCTTTGCCATCGTCCAGTTCCCCTGTGCCACGCTTAACGGCTCGTTCAATATTTTTGTTGGGTGTGTTATCGACTTTTGCGTTTGCAATCGCCGTTCTTAGCGCTGCATTCATTTCCGGATCACCACCGCCATCACGCGCGGCAAGTGTGATTAATTTGGCATGACGGGTAAAGAGTTTGCCCAGCCGTGCATCGTTATTCGCTTTTTTATGTTTAATAGAGTTCCATTTGGAATGTCCAGACATATTTGAGTAGTCATAATTTATACAATTTTAATTTAGCAGGATTTTATGTAATGGAAAAGTATATTGTGTTAGTCTGTCTATTTGCATTAGAGATTATTTGTGCTATACTTAAAGGTAATATTTAATTATGGAAGAAGTGAACTATAAAACATTACCGTATTCGATTTTAGGTTTATTGGCGATTAGTTGCGGCTTAGTGATAGTTATCATGCTTAGCGACCATCTCTCTACCGTTAAAGCTGAAACCGAAGAAAGTTTGAATGCAGCAGATGCATATTTGTACGAATGCGGCCAAACCGCACGAGACCTTAGCCGTTATGGGCTTGAAATATTAAATCCGGACTTATCATCTCAAGTAGAGCCGGGACAACCATTTACCGCCGAGGTACAAGTCAAAAACACTGGAACCGCCGTTTGGTGTGGCGAAAAAACCCAAAACACAGACATGCCTAACAATTGGGAAGCCTACAAATTACGTTTAGGCACAGCATCGCCACAAGATCATGTTAGCGATCTTTTATCTGACAATAAGCATCGAGTTACCATGGATGCAAATTCCGGCATTATCCTTCCCGGCGAAACAGCAACTTTTCAAATTACAGGTATTGCTCCCGCCCAAAGTGGTATTTATCGAGAATATTACAGCCCCGTTGTAGAGCAGTTAGGATGGCTGAACAACGCAACTGTTAAATTTGATCTTTATGTAGGTCAATACGGTGTCGAAGAAATGAGTAAATTACGTTACCTCAAAAATAGCGGTTCCACCCTTAATATAAACCCAGATGGCATTTTGCAGATTGTTATCGATGTTTTACCAGCAAACCAGCACGAATACGTTTATTTGGACGGTAAATTGATTCATGATTATTTAATTAGTTCAGGTGCTTGGGACACACCAACGCCGGTTGGTGACTACGTTATTTATAATAAACAAGAGTTACGTATTGGCAGTAAATCCCCACATTATCGCATGCCAAATTGGATCGGTTTAATGCGCGAAGGTGGTGGTCGGTTTCGTGGGTACGGTATGCATGCGTTGCCTTATATTGGCAACAATAAAAATTCCAGCTACTTCTGGAAAGAAGCTATTGGCCACTTAGGCATTCCCGTTAGTCATGGCTGTATTAGACGTAGCGATAGTGATGCCACATGGTTATGGTCAATTGCAGATCCGGACAAAACAAAGATAAAAGTTGTGCGTGGTTTTGACCGTGTTGCTTTTGAAACATCATTACAAAACAGTTAAAAGATAAATTAAATTTTACAAATCGGTCATCTGACTATAAGCTAAGAGACCCTTATCTCTAGCAACAATCAGATGGCCGATTTACAAGTTTCCCCCTTATTAAAAGGTCTTAACGAAAAGCAGCAAGAAGCCGTTTTAACAACCGAGGGGCCTGTTTTAGTCATTGCCGGCGCCGGTAGTGGCAAGACACGCGCTTTAACTCATCGCATTGCCTACTTAATTAAAGAAAAAAATGTGGATGCCAGTAATATTTTGGCCGTCACCTTTACTAACAAGGCCGCGGGGGAGATGCAAGAGCGCATTTCAGAATTACTTAAAGAAAATAAGTTAAGCTATTTACCCGTAATCGGCACTTTTCATTCCATCTGTGTACGCTTATTACGTAAGCACATCCATCTTTTAGGTTACGAAAATAGTTTTGTTATTTACGATGCCGCCGACCAACAGGTTTTGGTTAAGCAGATCATGAAAAACATGAATTTAGATGATCGTAAATTCGCCCCCCGCGCCGTGCTTAGCCACATCTCTCAAGCTAAAAGCCATTTGGTTACGGCAGAAGATTATCGCATCCAAGCTATGAACTATTTTACCGAAAAAGTTTCGGTCATCTATGAAGAGTACGAAAAGCAGTTAGCCAAAAACAACGCCTTGGATTTTGACGACCTCCTTGGCAAAACCGTTGAACTTTTCGCTGCCCGCCCCGAAATTCTTGCTTACTACCAAGATCGTTTTAAATATATCTCTGTTGATGAGTATCAGGATACCAATGCCGCTCAATACAAAATAGTGCATGCCCTTGCCAAAAAACACCAAAATATTTGTGTAATCGGCGATAGCGATCAAAGCATTTACAGCTGGCGCGGTGCCAACATGCAAAACATTCTCGATTTTGAAAAAGATTACCCAAAAACCAAAGTGGTTTTATTAGAGCAAAATTACCGTTCCACCAAAAACATTTTAGATGCCGCCCACAATATCATCAGTAAAAACTCTGACCGCCGCGAAAAAACACTTTGGACAGATAACGAAGAAGGCGATTACATCCGCAAATACGAAGCCCAAAGCGAGCGTGATGAAGCCTTTTACGTCGTCGAACAAATTCAAAAAGAGTTAGACAGCTACGAACACAGAGACTACAGCCGCTTCGCCGTTTTATACCGTACAAATGCCCAATCACGCGTCTTGGAAGAAGCCTTTATGCGCACGGGTATTCCCTATCGCATTATTGGCGGCGTCCGCTTTTACGAGCGGAAAGAAATTAAAGATTTACTAAGCTATCTACGCCTCCTCCACAACCCTTCCGACGACATCGCCTTATTACGGGTAATCAACACTCCCACCCGTGGCATTGGCAACAAAACAATCGCCGATATCCAAGCAATTGCCAAAGATGAAAATGTGACTCTTAGCTCCGTATTAGCCCGCCTACACGAGTATCCACATTTAAGCAGCCGCAGCCTTAAAGGCCTCCAAAATTTCCAAAGAATTATCGAAGGTCTACGCAAATATAATTCCACCGAAAAAGCTTCATCTCTCATTAAGTACGTAATTGCCGAAACCGGCTACAAAGGGTTTTTACTGGAAGGCGATTCCGTAGCAGGCGAGTCACGTGTCGAAAATATTGAAGAATTAATTTCCGTTGCCTCCAAGTATGATTCATTGGAAGCAGGCGTTTCCTTAGCGGTTTTCCTTGAAGAAGTCGCCCTAATTGCCGACACTGACAAAATCGATAACGACGACAACGCCGTTATTTTTATGACCCTCCACTCCGCCAAAGGCCTCGAGTTCCCCCACGTCTTTTTAATTGGCCTGGAAGAAGGCATCTTCCCTCATTCCCGCAGCCTCCTTGACCCCGAACAGTTTGAAGAAGAGCGCCGCCTCATGTACGTAGGCATTACCCGCGCCGAAGAAACCATTCACCTAACTTTTGCCAAACAAAGAATGCTTTACGGTGAAGTTAAAGCCAA
>PFRW01000065.1 GCA_002788755.1 Candidatus Peregrinibacteria bacterium CG_4_9_14_0_2_um_filter_41_14 | reverse complement strand
CCAAAGAATATGACTTTTGTATGGTCGGGTGGTGATGCTAGTGCTTTGTATAGCAAAGGTGATCAGTTAGTTGGTGATACACAAGATTTAGGTAAGGCGGTGGTCGGACGTTTTGGTTTTTCTGGTAGTGTTTCTGATGCAAACCAAGCTGATTATTTAGCTTTTGTTAAGGCAATAGTTGAGCGATATGATGGTGATGGGGTGTCGGATATGGCCAATTTAACATTGCCGATAAAATATTGGCAATTTGATGATAACAATATGGATGCGGCCGAATATGCAGAATTTATGAAATTAACTTACGAAGGCGTGAAAAATATGGATAGTGCCGCAAAAGTTGTTCAGGGTGAAATATTGAGTTTGAGTACTGCTGGTAAAGAGTTTTGGCACTCTGTTTATGCACAATTTGGTGTCGATTATTTTGATATAGTAATGGCAAAAGCTACAGGTAGTGATGACTTGGGTATAGGCGACTATCGTACTTTTTTGACAGGTAGTAACATTAATAAACCGGTGTGGTTATTTGATGTCAGTGTTAAATCTGGCGTTGGTGAAAATGAGCAAGCTCAAGATTTATTTAAACGGGTAGTTAAGGCGTTTGGTGACGGTGCTGATAAGGTTATTTATGAGTCTTTAGATGCATCTTTATCAATTGTTGGTGATCGTAAAAGTGCATTTTTTGTTTATGAAGCGTTAATTAATTATATCGATTTATTTAACAGTGTTGTTGTAAAAGGTACAGATATGTATGAATTTAATGTTGGTGGTCGTACAATGAGTGTTTTGTGGGGTGCGACAATGCCAGCTGGATTTCCTACGGGTTATGTTGGTGTAAACTATTTGGGTGATGAACTGGCGGACAATCAATTTACAACTACCGATGGGCCAGTTGTTGTTTGGAAGTAATTATGTTATAATTTCTAGAATTAACTGTAAAAAATGACAGATGCTAATAATATGGATAGCAAGCGAGATCAAATTAAGGTCTTATTGGTTAATTCTAAGCTAATTGCTGATTCTCCTTATTCTGTTGAACAGTGGAAGGCCATAATTAAAGTAATACCAAAAGACTACTTAGATGAGTTATATGGTTATCTTGTATTAGAGAGTAAGAAGTTAGATTAGTATTTTTTGTTAAGATAAGGTATAATATTGAGATATCTTAGCATAAATACATGGTTTTAGGTGAATCTGGTTTTCTGAGGAAAATATATATATATTGGAAGAAAAAAATTGCGGGTTACTTGCCGGAGCAATTTGGTGATTTTGTAGAAAGAGTTGAACTATATTTAGAGGACTTTTTTGGCATGGAGAAGGTAAAAGATTTTATTGTGGCAGCTAGGTCTGAAAAGCGAGATGTTGGTAATGATTTTTATACGAGTGCTCAGCTTTTGAATTATCTGGGAATTGGTGCGGATGTTAAACCACAACAAGTAAAGAGCTTACTTGAAAAGCAAATTAAGAAGATTCAATTTTTAGGTCATACTGTGCATGTTCATATTATTTTTGCGAAGAAATTAAAATTGCTAGAAGGTCGTGTAAAGATAGCAATGAAAAAATATGGATATAAAGTAGAGACAATTGGTGGTTATGATTGGCGCTGTGTTACTTCGGCTAAGGATCAAGAAGGTCCAAAAAAATTGTCATATCATGGCTTAGGTTTGGCAATTGATATTGATCCTGAACAAAATCCTTATAGAAGTTATGGTGACGATGAGCCTAAAGGAGATATTGGTAGGTATAAAAGTATTGTTAGAATTTTTGAAAATGCCGGTATTTCGTGGGGTGGGCGCTTTAAAGTGAGTCAAAATCCTATGCATTTTGAACTTAAATATGAAGATATATTAAATCTTAATGCTTAAATTATGAAAATTGCCTTTTTTGAGATTACCGCTAAAGAAAAGAAATTGTTAATAAAACAGCTAAAGCAGCATGAATTACTTTTTTTTGAAGAAGCCTTAACGATTGATAATGTGAGTAAGGTAAAAGATGTTAATGCCGTGTCGATGTTTATTTATTCGGAATTGGAGAAAGCGGTCTTGGTGAAAATGCCAAAGTTAAAACTTATCGCAACGCGCTCTACAGGGTTTGACCATGTTGATGTGGGCTATTGTAATAAACAGAAAATTACAGTCTGTAATGTCCCCTATTATGGCGAGAATACAGTTGCTGAGCATACATTTGCATTGATTTTATCGTTGTCGCGTAATGTGCATAAATCTTATGTGCGCACTTTGCAAAATGATTTTTCGATTGATGGCCTGATTGGGTTTGATTTAAAGGGGAAAGTTATGGGAGTTGTTGGTGCCGGTCATATTGGGTTGCATGTCATTCGCATTGCGAAGGGGTTTGGGATGGAGGTTAAGGCTTTTGATACAAATCAGGATAGTTTTTTGGCGGAGGTTTTGGATTTTGAGTATGTGAGTTTTGGGGAATTGTTGAAAACGGCGGATATTATTTCGTTGCATGTTCCATACAATAAGCACACACATCATTTAATTAACCGCGAAAATATTAAATTGATTAAGAAAGGAGCAATATTAATTAATACTTCTAGGGGCGGAGTTGTGGAAATCGGGGCTCTAATTAAGGCGTTAGATGAGGGTATTATTGCCGGTGCTGGTTTGGATGTTTTGGAAGGTGAAGAGTTGATCCGTGAAGAAAAACAGCTTTTGTATAATGAAAATAATGTGGAAGCGTTAAAACAGTTGGTTCAAGATCATATCCTTTTAGGTAAGGATAATGTTGTTTTTACACCACATATTGGCTTTTATAGTGAAGAAGCTTTACAAAGGATTTTAGAGACTACAATTAGTAATATTTTGAATTTTGATCAAAAATTACCAACCAATGTAGTTACTTCTTAGTGGCGTTTTTGTGTGCAAACAAAAGCAACATGGTTATAAGTACAAAGCCTGTTAAGGACATTAACGGTATTGTAATGTAACCAAATTTTAGAAAGTAAAATTCGGTACAGGATGGAGCTCCTGAGGCACCACATGGTACAAAACTGTCGATAATGGTATTGCCGGCGGCGGTCAACATTTGGGCAATATATTGGTAAATGGCAACTAATAACCCAATAATGGCCATAGGTAGTGCATAGCGAGTAACGTTTTTGTCTTTTTTGTACATGGCAATTCCTAAAATAAGGACTTGAGGGTAAAAGAAAATACGTTGAATCCAGCAAAGTTCGCAAGGTGGGTACTTGGCATATTCGGAATAAAACAGGCTTGCAGCCATAGCACTAAAACTAACAAACCAGGCAAACAGAACACCATGTTTGCTTAATAGTTGACTGAGTTTAATTTCTTTTTTCTTAAATTTGGTAAATAGATAAAGAGCGATTAGGGCGATTGCTAGTACATTTCCGAAGACGGTAAAAATGGCAAGAGTATCGGTAACTGAGGCAACAATTGAGTACATAGTTTAGGAGATTAGGGTTATTTCGAAGGCGCCTTCGGCGCCGCGGTCTATACGGGCGGTGGCAAATCTTTTTACGAGAGGGTGGCTGTTTAAATAGTCATTTATGATAGGTTTGATGACGGCGGTACCATTACGAGAATGGAGTCCTTTGCCGGTAATTATGAGAATTTTATTAATTTTTTGTTTGTGACTTTTATTAATAAATTGGTCAGCAATTTCAGTAATTTCGTCCTTTGTGAGAATCTCAAATTGATGAAAATCGAGTTCGGCTTGAGGCTCACTTAAGTTTTGGTATTTGTTCATAAAGAGTCTTGGATGTGCTTGATGATGTCGTTTGTTTCGTGGTGAATTAAAATCTTTGGAATGACAATTTGTAGTTTTTCTTTAACGTAGTTGTGGAGTTCGTCTGGAAATTCGTTGGTATATTGTTTTGGTAAAGCGATGATAAGGTGGTCGTAAGTGTCGTGTTGATGTTCTTGTAGTAAGTGTTTGGCAACGTCTTTAAAAAAAACTTTGCGAACACGGTTTTTAAGTTGTTCATCTTCGATTGTGGCAACGGTGTGGGTGCCGGCGTTAACGGAAACGCCTTTTTCCATGTCGTTTAGTGGGTAGCCGTCGGCTTTCATTTCGGCAACTTGTTGAACGTTGTGGCCCATTGCCATAAAAAAGCGTGCGTGCATGCCATCCATTACAAGAAGCATGGTTTTAGCTGTGAAAGGTTGCGTTTTTTCTGATGTTTGCATTTTAGTTTTTTAAAATTTTATAGGTTTATTGTAACGTTTTGGTAAATTAAGAACAATGTTTGTTTTATTTAATTTAATTTGTATGTATACTTACGTTATATAGTTCTAATCTAATTATTATGGATCGTGAATCTTTTATTGAAGCGTTAAAGGATAAGGTTGCAGTGTGGCAGGATGAGTTGTCTATATTGTTGGATGATGCAGAACGTGGTGATGAGGAAGTTAAAGAAGACAATTTGGAAAGAGTGCATTCTTTGTTTAGATCTTTTGAAGAAATTGAATCTCGTTTAGAAGAAATGGATCAAATGTCGGAAGAAGAGTTTGAGACTGAGTCTGAACTAATTGAGCAAGAAGTTGAAGCTTTAGAAGCTGATTTAATTGAGGTTAGAGAAGACATCCAAGATGTGTAATTATTGTTGTTCTTATTTTTAATAAATTCATATGGCCCAAGAATCTAACGGTTTGTTGCGTAATTTGTTAGTAATCGCCGGTATTGTTTTTTTAGTTGTTTTAAGCACGGCGGCTTATCGCGTTTCTAGTACTTATAGTTCTTCTAATGCAGGTACAATTCGGATTTCGGCAGACGCAACCGTTACGGCTGTGCCGGACATTGCAACATTTAATTTTAGTGTGATTACCGAAGGTGGTACAGATGTTAAAGCTTTGCAGGTAGAAAATACTAAAAAAATGAATGATGCTATTTCTTATTTAAAGGCTGAAAGTGTTAAGGACGAAAATGTTAAAACATCCAGTTATAATGTTTCACCTCGGTATGAGAATCAAAATTGTCGTTTAGATTCCGAATGTCCACCGCCAACAATTGTTGGTTATACAGTCTCTCAACGTGTAGATGTAAAGGTTGAGGATTTTGAAATTTTGGGAGGCTTATTAGAAGGGATAGTCACTAAGGGGGTAAACGATATTAGTAGTTTGCAATTTACAATTGATGATCCATTTAGTTTAGAAGTAGAAGCAAAAGCAAAAGCAATTAATCGAGCAAAAGGTAAAGCACAAGATTTAGCAAAAGAGGTTGGCTTTAAATTGGGTCGTGTTGTTGGTATTGAAGAAGGTGGAAGTAGGTTGCCTTATGCCGCACCAATGATGGAATCATTTGCAATGGATTCTCGTGGCGGCGCAGTGGAAAAAGCCATGCTGGAACCGGGCAGCCAAGAAGTAAATGTGCAAATTACTTTAGAGTACGAAGTGTTAAATTAAGCGTTTAAGTTAGGGGGAGTTGGGCGTTTAAACAAGCGCCTATTCCCCCTTCTACATTTACGACGTTTGTTAGACCCATTTGTGTAAGAGCTAGGCAGGCGCTAGAGCTGCGCATGCCACTGGCACAATTTATGTAGACTGTATCGTATTTACTTAGTTCGTCCCTGTGGGCGATTATTTGGTCTATGGGAATGTTTTTTGTGTTGTTGATACGAACAGTGTTGTACTCGTTGGTCGAGCGAACATCGATGCAAATAGTTGAGTTACGTTGATTGATTTCATGATGATTTTGGCTTAAATCTTTTGAGACGCAGTGCATTTACGACAACAGAGACGGATGAAAATGCCATAGCAAGTGCTGAAATGGCCGGATTTAATAACCCGAGTGCGGCAATAGGAATGCCAATTGTATTGTAAATAAAGGCCCAGAAAAGGTTTTGTTTAATGTTTTTGAGGGTTGCTTCGGACAGTTGAATCGCTTCGATGGCTTTGGCTAGGTCGCCTTTAACGAGGATGAGGTCGCCGCTTTCGATGGCAATATCGGTGCCGGTTCCCATGGCAATACCAACGTTGGCGGTGGCTAGGGCGGGGCTGTCGTTAATACCGTCACCAACCATGGCAACAATATGTCCTTGTTTTTGCAGGTCTTTAATTAGGGCGACTTTTTGGGTTGGCGAAATGCCGGCGTGAACTTCATCTATGCCTACTTCTTTGGCAATGGCATTGGCAACTGTTTGGTTGTCGCCTGTTAGCATAATGGGCTTAATTTTCATTTTTTTAAGCGTTTGAATGGCAGCTGTGGAAGTGTCTTTAATTTGATCACGGATGCCAAAGTAAGCTAAAGGGGTTTTGTCGTTTGCTAGTATAATTAGAGTGTAGCCGTCTTGTTGAAGTTTATCGAGTTTGGCTTGATGAGCAGTGAGATCGATTTTTAGATTTTCTAGGTATTTTATACTACCTAAGTGGTAAGTCGTTTTGGCAATGATGCCGGTAACGCCTAAACCAGTAATCGCTTTAAAATCCGATAGGTCTTGGTTTTTAATCTTTTGGTCTTTGGCAAAATTGATAATGCTTTTGGCAATTGGGTGCTCGGAATGTTCTTCTAGTGTTAAGGCGATGCTGAGATTCTCGGCTTTATCCCCTGCTAGTGAAGCGAATTGTTCGACCGCGGGTTTGCCTTGGGTAATTGTACCGGTTTTATCGAAACAGATAGCGGTGACTTTGTGCATGATTTCGAGACTTTCCGGGTTTTTGAGAAGGATGCCTAGTGAGGCACCTTTGCCGGATCCAACAACAATCGAGATTGGTGTGGCTAAGCCAAGGGCGCATGGGCAAGCAATGATAAGTACGGCTACGGTTGCAATTAGGGCGGAATCGGGTTCGCCGCTGTAAAAACGCCAGGCTGTGTAGGTAATAAGAGCGATTGCAATCACACCCCAAACAAAATAGCCGGCAATTGAGTCGACTAATTTTTGGATTGGTGCTTTGGTGGATTGGGCAACTTTGACGAGTTCGATAATATGGGCAAGGAGGGTGTCTTTGCCTACTTTTTCGGCGCGCATTTTAAAGCTGGTGTTCCCGTTAATGGTGGCGCCAATGACTTTGTCGCCGGTTTGTTTGTCAGAAGGAATACTTTCGCCGGTAACCATGGATTCGTTGACTGTGGCTGTACCTTCAAAAATCAGACCATCGACAGGAATTTTTTCGCCCGGTTTAACAAGTAGTTTATCGTTAATAACGACGGTGTCGGCGGCAATGTTTTTGGTTTGATTTTTACCAATAATTTTGTGAGCAACTTTTGCCGATAGTTCGAGTAGTTTTTTTATGGCGGCGCTTGCTTGGTTTTTAGCGCGATTTTCGAGATAACGACCGAGTAAAATAAATGTGGTGATAATGGCAACATCCATAAAGTATTCGGTTTTGGATGTGGTAAAGAGAATATTGTAGGTTGAATAGATAAAGGCGGTGCCGGTGCCGAGAGCAACTAGGGTGTCCATACCCGGTGAGCCTTTGAGAAGTCCGGGGATGCCGCGTTTAAAAAATTCATTACCTGGGTAAATTAGGATTAACAGGGCGGTAATGAGTATTAATGTTTGTTCTTCCGGTACATCAATAAAAAACATTAATGCAAAAATAATTGCCGAAAGAAAAATGGCGGTTATTAGTTTGTATAATCTTTGTTGAAGCATAGTGCTACCTTCGGCAGCACTATGGTCATGATGTTCATGGTTGTGGTGTTCGGCTACCATGGGCGTTGCGGTGTAGCCGGCCTTCTTAATTGTTTGAACGATTGCTTCGGGACTAATCTGCTCGCCGTTATGGGTGATTGTGGCGCTATTGGTGGCAAAACTGACGCTAACGTTGGTGATTCCCTTTTGTTTTGTAAGGGCCTTCTCAATGTGCATAACACATGCGGCACAGTCCATATCGGTAATATTGAGCTGGGTAGTTTGAGAATTGTTCATAAAATTATTGAGTTATTTCATCTGTGGATAGTTCATCGTCCAGCATATCTTGCATTTGGAGAAGGAATTCTTTTTGGTCAATTTTGTTTGTGCCAATTTGGCGATGTGCTTGCCACCCGCTAAAGGCAAATGGTGCTGTAATTAACACACCTAAAATCCCGATAACTAATGACCAAATGCACACTTGCTTAATTTGGTTTTTATTGGCGTGTTTAAATAGCCAAATAAGAGCTGTAATTAAGCCAAAAAATGCGATTCCTACAAATATCATATGGAGATGTAAAGCCACCATGTCATAAGAATTGAGCGAGCCTAAACCCGTAGTATTAAATTGCATCATAACGAAAAAAATTAAATATATTTATTTTTGATTGGCTAAGGGCCTTTTTATTAGCAGTTTTGTCAAACCGTTTGTTTGCTTGTGTAATAACCGGCAATAAGGAAAATAATACTGATGATTAAAAATGTGATGGAAGCGCCCCATAAATTCCATATGCCGGCAATTACGGCTTTACTTGGGTTTGCCGCTTCAAAATAGATTTTTACTTCTTTGCCAATGAGGTCGTCTTGGGGGTTGTAACTGGTAACCAGGGAGTTAATTGTGTGTTCGTTTCCCTCTTGATCTTTGTATGTGGCAACTGGTTGGTATGCAGGATTTTTTGTATTTTGGTTGGATTGAATTTTATCTATATGCGTATATACGGCATTGGTAAGGATGGCACTATGTGTGAATTGATATTGTGTGTATGCAAAAAAGAAGGTTAGACCGAGGCAAACTAGGCCAATTAAACCAAATAGGTATGGCAGTTGTTTTTTCATTTTTATTAATTTATTTTGATATATTTGTATTTTACTATTGATTGTTGAATTTTAAAAGCCTTTGAACTGTAGCCGGTTGCGTAAAGTGCGCAAATGTGTTATAATTTTTTGATTACTATTTATTTTTTTCTTATGTTTGAAACTCGAAAAGTTTCGTTTGCGGTTTTGGCTCTTGTTGTTTTAACAACATTTTCAGTTATTTCAGTTAGTGGATCCAGTGCATCATTTGTAACATTCGATGATGGTGAGGATAATGAGTCAGAAGTGGACTCGGAGTCGGAAGTGGACTCGGAGTCAGAAGTGGACTCGGAGTCAGAAGTGGACTCGGAGTCCAGAGTTGGTAATGTTAAATTATTGATGGAAAAGGCAAAATTAGTTATTGAAGCTAAGCAAGCGGAAGGCAAAGATGTTTCCTTAGCGTTAGTGCGTTTAGAAGAAGCGCAAAAATTGATGGATGATGCTGATGCGGCATTGTTGGCCGGTGATTCACGATTGGCTAAGCATTTGCTAGAACAGGCAAGACATGCTTTGGGTTATGCTAAGGGTAAAGATATTCGTTCTGATAGTGATCAAGCTAAGTTTGGTCGTGAGTTTGGAAAATGTGTATCTGAATCGGAGCATGATCAGTTTGATGATTGTTTTACTGAGTTAAAGGCAAAGGTTGAACAGCATGTTGAAGATCGTCTTTCAAATGATGATAAAGATCGTAATGTTAAAATTAAGCTGCGTTTACAAAAGTTGGCAGATAAGGCCGGCATCGAAGTTAGTGCTTTGCTTGATGATTTTGCAGGTTATAACTTTAGTGGCTTAGATGAGTCTGAAGTTATTGATGATGTTGAATCAGTATTAGACGTTGAAGATGATGATAAAGCTGAAAAGTTATTGGAAAGGATGGAAAAGATTAAACACAAAGCGCGCTTAAGTAAGTTTAAAGCCGGTGTGATTCCATTTAAAGATACTGATGATGAAGATTGGTATTTTAGTTTTGTGGATCAAATGAATTCGGAAAGTTGTGTTACGGGTTATCAAGATGCCGATGGTAATGCTCTTGGTGAATTTAGACCGGGTAATGAGGTTCGATTTGGGGAAAGTGTTAAATTTGTGGTAGAGTGTTTGTTAAAGGAAAAACCGGAAGCTAAGACAGTTAGTGAGCATTGGGCTAAGCGGCATGCGTTAGTATTAAAGGAACAATTCGCGGATCTTTTGGATAATGACATTTTAGCTGAAGTAGATTTAGCGCTCAATGATGATGCTGAATTTGGTAAAGCATTTACAAGAGCGGAGTTAATTCAGTTGATTGTTGATGTTTTAAACTTAGATGACACAGCAGTAACCGAAAGCCCGTTTGTGGATGTAGATTTGGGCAATCCACATGTAGGGGCAATTGCTTTAGCTAAGAAATTAGGTTTAATTACTGGTGATGCTGAATTCCAAACATTCCGTCCTAATGATGTACCTAATCGGGCGGAGGTAGCTAAGTTAATTATGTTAGCAAAGGAATTGCTGTAATATCGATGATTCGATCGACACTAAAAACCCTTTGTTCACCCGGGTTGCCTGGTTCTACTTCTAGAGCCAGGTACTCTCGGCCTTCGTATTCTAGTTCGCCTATCCACAATGGGCGAATTTTTCGTTTAATCATGTTGCCGGTGGCTGCTTCGTAGTTAATTTCGACAAAATCTTCTGAGTCGATGCTGCTTTGGATGATGTCGATTTTTTCTGGTAGGGTGAGGCTTTTGTACGGTTGGCCTAGGGCTTGGCCGTTTAAGAAACTTTGGATGCGTGGGTCGCTTTTAATGTGGTGTTTGAGAATTGGTTTGCGCAGGATTAGGCCTTGTAGGCTGGTGCATCTGCTGAGGGCAACATACACTTGGCCGTGAGCAAAGGCGCCTTGGCCAATGTCGATGACGATTTGGTCGAAGGTTTTGCCTTGGCTTTTGTGGATAGTGACGGCCCAGGCTAGGCGGACGGGGTATTGGGTAAAGGAGCCGAGGCATTCGGCTTCGATGCTTTCGGTTTCCGGTTCGTAGTAGTAGTTGTTTGTTTCCCATGTGTATGGGGGAACTTCAACGTTTATGCCGTTGGAAAGCTTAATGTCGAGGATGTGGCATTCTTTGTTGTTGCACCAGCGATAGTCTAAAATTGTGCCCATGCTGCCGTTGGCCCAGCGTTTGGCGGCGTCGTTGTTGACTAGCATAATTTGGGCGCCGATTTTAAGTTGCAGTTTGAGGTCGGTGGGGAGTTGTCTTTGAAAGTCACCAGCGGTTTTGCCGTTTAAATTGATGTTGTCGCCGCTTAATTCATTAAGTTGGGTTTGGTTAATGTTGTTGACGGCAATGTTGGTTGGGCAAAGAGTGATTTCGTTGGCTTTTTTGTGGGCGGCCTTTTGTTTTTTTAGTTGTTGATTAAGTTTGGACATGTGTTGCTCCCCTACTTGGTTACAGCGAATGGCATTAAGTAGTTCGATAAAGTCGTGGTCTTTTTGGCGGTAGATTTTTTCGAGTTCGATGATGGCGTATTCGGACTGTTGAAAAACTTTGGCATCAAAAAAATAGGGGCTGGCATATTGTTGGAGAAATTCGTTTTTTTCGTAGCTGGTTAACACGGGCGGTAGTTGGTAGAGGTCACCAATTAAGACAATGCGAATGCCGCCAAATGGTTTGTCTTTGTTGCCGTACTGTCTTAGGGTTTGGTCAATTGTGTCTAGTAAGTCGGCGCGGAGCATGGAGGCTTCATCAATGATGATGAGATCGAGTTTGGTGATGGTGCTTTTTAGTTGGTCAAATGGATGTTCTTTGCAAGCTTGTTCCAGTGTTATTTGTGGAGGGAAGCCGAAAAAGGAATGGATGGTTTGCCCTTGCACGTTTAAAGCGGCTACGCCTGTTGGGGCGAGGACGATCATGTTTTTTTTAGTATTTTTACGAAAATATTGAAGGAGAGTTGATTTACCGGTGCCGGCCCGTCCGGTTATAAAAAGCAATTTAGCACTGTCTTCCATTAATTCTAGCGCTTCGGCAAACTCTGAATTTATTTCTGTTTTCATGCAACATATTTATTTTTGAGGCTTGATTATAAAGTAGTTAGACAGCGATGTCGAATAGGTTTATTATTAATGTAATTACTCTTAATTATATTAACATGGATATGGGAAATGATGCTTTGGTAGTTAAAGATAGTAATGGTAATCAGCTAAATGATGGTGACTCTGTAAGTGTGATTAAAGATTTAAGCCCAAAGGGGGCACCTACAATTAAACGTGGTACAAAGGTGAAAATCCGTTTAACAGATAACGAAGAAGAGGTTGAAGGAAAAGTTAACGGTTCGATGATGGTTTTGCGAGTTGAGTTTTTGAAGAAGCTGTAATGCAAACACTAGTAAATAGTTCAATATTTCTTTTGCTCTAGCGCAAACAACTCTCGCAATTCTTTGTTTGAATATTCTCCAATCCATTTTTCTCCTTTTGAAATAGCTAAATCTGCTAATTCTTTTTTGTCCTTAATCATCTGATCGATTTTCTCTTCAAATGTCGATTTTGTAATGAGTCGATGTACCATAACATTTTTCTGTTGGCCAATTCTGTAGGCTCGATCTGTAGCCTGAGCCTCTACGGCAGGATTCCACCAGAGATCAAAATGAATCACATTTTGTGCAGCCGTAAGCTTGAGTCCCGTTCCACCGGCCTTTAGCGAAAGAATCATTGTTTTTATGTATGGCTGTATTTGAAATTGATCCACCATTTCGTCTCGTTTTTTTCTCGTTTTCATAAATTGTTTCTAAAAGTTCCATAAGCATTTTGGTTTTTCCAGATAAATCAGGAGAAACCTCTTTCTTTTTTAAGAAGTGTGCCGGATGATTGCAGATCTGCTTGAGGCTCGTGATAAGTTTCAGTACTAATCCTTTTTTGGCTATGCCTTCTTCTGTTTCTTCAATTGCTTTCATCGTTTGATTCATAATATTTTGATATAATGCCGCTTGCTCTTTCGTAAGCTCACAATACTGATTTGATTCGATTTTATCTGGCAAATCCGAGATGATTGATTTATCGGTTTTCAAGCGGCGAAGAATGAATGGCGAAGTGATTTTCTTAAAATGTTCCAGAATCTTATGGTCTCGATTTTGCTCAATGGGAATCGCAAATTCTTTTTTGAAATTATCGATCCCTTTAAGGTAGCCTTTATTAAGAAAATCAAAAATGCTCCAATATTCTGTTAAGCGATTTTCTACAGGTGTTCCGGTCATTGCAATGCGAGTATGTGATTTGAGTTTTTTAATGCATTTTGTTTGTTCTGTAAAAGTGTTTTTAATGTTTTGTGCTTCATCCAAAATAACGCTTGTCCATGAAGCTTTTTGAAATATTTCAATATCACGGCGAACGAGTCCATAAGTCGTAAGCAAAACATCAATATTTTTTATTTCCAATTTTCTTTGTGCGCCATGAAAGGTGTGAATCCGTAGATTTGGTGCAAATTTTTCAATTTCTTTATTCCAGTTTGTAAGCAATGTAGTAGGAAGGATTACTAACGCAGGAGTTTTTTTCAGTTTGTTTTCATTTTTCATCTGCAAAAGAGGGGTGATAACCTGAATAGTTTTCCCAAGTCCCATATCGTCAGCAATCAAGCTTCCAAAACCGATTTGTGTGTTTTTGTATAACCATTCAAATCCACTTTGTTGATATGGACGCAGATGAGCGTTTAATTCTTTTGGTGCCACAACTTTTTTCGTTTTTAAGAAAGTTTTAATCAGTTTTGGAAGCTCATTGTCTAAAGTAATTCCAGTTCCTTTATATTCATTAGAGAGCACGGTTTGAAGCTTTTCCTGTGCGGACAATCGAGGTTCTTTTTCCAGATTCTTTAGAATTCTTTGTATTTCTTGTTCATTTAAATAAACAAATTGATCTTTTATTTTTACGATACCGCTTTGTGACTCTACCAATTTTTTAAATTCTTTAGCAGATATTTTTTGATTTCCGAGTGCTACCTGCCAATTCGGAAAAAATGTTCATTTTGTGCAAAGAAAAGACTAAAAATGGATTTCGATCGATTTCATTTGCTATTAAATAAATAATGGCGGAATGTGTTTGCAATACGGAGCCCAATCCGGACAAGAACAATCAGCAATTGAATCTACCCATTTGTGCCCCCACCAAGTATTGCCAAATTGAAGCGTCATTTTTTTGTTGCTAGAAAGTACTCATGAAAATTTTAGTATAACTGACTTTGATTTCCTAATCCTATATCATTTTTCTGCAAAAGGACACAAATGTCCTATTAAAGAAAGGGTATTTGATCAAAAGATGTGGCTCCATTTAAAATGGCTCCTCGAGTTGGATTCGAACCAACGACCTACCGGTTAACAGCCGGTTGCTCTACCACTGAGCTATCGAGGAATATTAGTATTTTTGGGCCAGGACGATTTCGCGGCCGACGTATTGGTTAGAGCGGATGTAGACCATGGTGTCTCGCTCTGTAAGTTTTAGACCTAGGACTTCCTTAACTGTGTCGGGGAAGAAGGCTAGTTTACTATAGCCAAGGTTTTGGAGGTTTTCAACTATTTTTTTGCAAAAATGGAGATTTGTTTCGGTTGTGTGGTGGACAGGTAGGCAGAATACTACTTTAGTGCCCTTTTTAATTTTGGTGGCGAGGCTTTCTAAAAATTCTAAGTATAGTTTTTCGAGTTGGCGGAAGTGGTCGTGGGGGGAATGTTTTGATTTGGATTTGTTGATGATTGGTCCTAAAAAGCCTTCGGTGACGATGCTGGTAATTTCGTCCCATGGTAGGTCGACGTTTTCGAGGCGGGTGGCGTCGGCTTCGATGGCTTTCCAATTAGTGCTGCTGTTGGCGAATTTTTGGTTGATCCATGCCATGTTGGTGTGGGTGTCGATTATGGCTTGGCCGGAGATGTCGCTGTTAAAGCTTGGGATTTGTTGGAGGCTGGCTTCTATCGCTACGGTACCAATTCCGCAAAATGGGTCGTAGATTACAGGTTTTTCGATGTTGCTGGTGGCGATATTAATTAAAATTTGGGCCAGTTTAGGTGGGAACATGCCGCGGTTCATGTCGCGGGTGGGTTTTTCAAAATCGCGGAAGCTATAGCTGTTGATGTCTTGAATGGCGACGGCTTGAAGTAATAGGTAGTTGTCTTCCCAAGATAAAATGGTGAATTCAGTTACTTTGTGGTGGGTGAAGCCTTGGTCTAGTAGGTAGGCGTCTTTAACGTTGGTCACGCCTTTGTTTAAATAGCGGACTTTGCTGGTGGCGGTTAGCTTGAGAGCCTTTTTTAGTCTAGATAGAGTGTCTTTTTTGAATTGCTGTTCAAAATTCTTGTTCGTTTCCCAGTTTAGAGCAAAGCTGCCAATTTGGGAGGCAATGTGAGTCTCGAGGCTGTCTAAATCGGCTTCGGTTAGCTCTGTGATGATTTTGTAGATTTTGGGAGTAGAGCCGAGGCGATTAATAAAGGCTTGGTCTAATTGTTGATCGGTTTGAATTTGTAAGTAGTCGCTTGTTAGTTTGATGTATTCAATATCGTTAAGGGTAGCGGAAAGTTCGGCTACGGTAAGCTCCGGTTGGCGGCTGACTTTTACGAGAAGGTTATTTGGTTGCATATTGTTCTAGTTTATTGTTCATCTAAGGTATGAGTTTTAATTTGAAGGGCGTGGATATCATTGGTATCGATAAGGGTTTTTAGTGGTTCGTACACAAACTGATGTTGTTCGACCAGGCTTTTCCCTTTAAATAGAGCTGATTCTATAGAGATGTCGAAATGTTTTTCGTCGTTATTGACATCTTTAATGACAATTTTGCTTGGCTTAGGGAAGCGATCTTCCAATATTTTCGCTATGGTTGTTATTTTGCTCATTTGTAGTTTAATTATACTCGTCCGCAATATAGCAGAATTTTATAAATTTGTAAGTAAAAAGGTTTAAGGTTAGAATGCACTAAGTTATTTTACTATTATATTGCTTATGAAATTGATAAAAAGTATAGTGCTCTCTTTTGTAGTAGCGGGGTTAGTCTTTGGGAATATGGCTTTTGCTTTGGAGGTAAATTCGGCCAAGGCGGAAATTGTTAATGTTATATCCAGTCCCAATTTTGAAACGTTGGGCGAAAATGAGCAGGCAGTGCAAGTTTTTAATTTGAAAATTTTAAATGGTGAATATGCCGGGACAATAGTTGAAAATGTGGAGTATGGGGCAATTAGTAGTTTAGGGCCAAGTTCATTGTTAGGCCAGGGTGATAAAGTTTTGGTGGATTTGACGTCTTATTTAAGTACCGGGCAGGTGGTAGTACAAGAGGTTGTGCGTACTTTGCCGCTAGTTGTGTTGTTTGGAATCTTTTTGGTTTTAGTTTTGGTTGTGTCCGGCTGGCCTGGGTTGCGATCATTTATTGGCTTAATCGCCAGTATTTTGTTGATTGTGTTTATGTACATTCCTCAGGTTTTGGCGGGTGGTAGTCCCCTTTTGTTAAGCTTATTGTATGGAACGATTATTATGGTAATTGCGTTGCCGTTTGCTCATGGATTTAATCGCAAAACCATGGCGGCTTTGTTTGGTACTTTGATGACTTTGGTAGTTGTATTAATTTTAGCTTATATTTTTGCACATTGGGCTCATTTAAGCGGATTTGTAGATGAAGAAGTTCGTTTTTTGTATTTAGATGGGATTAATTTTGATTTTAGAGGCTTGATGATTGGAGCAATGATTTTAGGTACGTTGGGTGTTTTGGATGACGTTACGGTTTCGCAGTCTGCAATTGTTTTTGAGTTAAACGAAGCTAATCCTAAATTTACCTTTAAGCAGTTATTTTTGCGGGCTTTAAATGTGGGGCGGGATCATATTGCTTCTACTGTTAATACGTTAGCGTTGGCTTATATTGGTGTGAGTTTGCCGTTGTTACTTTTACTGTATCAAGGAAATGTCGGGTTTGATTTTTTTATTCAATATGAAGTAGTAACAACTGAGATTGTGCGGATGTTGGTTGGTAGTATTGGCATTGTCTTTAGTATTCCTGTCACAAACTATATTGCTTGTTATTTGGCTAAAACCGAAGTGTTTAAGAAATTGCCGGTTGGTGATCATGTTGGCTGCAATCATTAAAAGCTAAAAGAAAACCCCTCCTTTTGTTTTGGTTTAGCTGCAGCCTTCGGAGTTACCACAGTTTAGACATTTGTAACATGAGGCGTTACGAACGGTAATGTGGCCACATACACTACAGGCTGGGGCATCGCCCATCATGGTTTTTAAAAGGGAGTCGTTGGCATCGCCGTGTTCTTGTTCGGCAAGCATTGCTTTTTGAATTTGGGTAATGCTTTCTGCTGGCTTTTCTTCCGGTTTTGGTGTTACTTTTGCTTGGTTTTGGATTTGTGTTTCTGTTGGTGGGATGTGGACAAAGTCGGTGCGGCCCAAATATTCCATACCGAGCACACGGAAGATAAAGTCGAGAATTGAGGTGGCATTTTTAATGTTGGGATGGTCGGTCATGCCGGCTGGATCAAAGCGGGTGAAGGTGAATTTTTCGACGTATTTTTCGAGGGGGACGCCGTATTGAAGTCCAATGGATATAGAAACGGCAAGTGAGTTTAGGAGGCTGCGGTATGAAGCTCCTTCTTTAAACATGTCGATAAAGATTTCGCCAAGTGTGCCGTCGTCATATTCACCGGTGCGGAGGTGAACTTTTTGGCCGCCAATGCGTGATTCAATTGTTAAGCCTTTGCGTTTTGCGGATAAGTGGCGTTTTTGACCACGGAAGAGACTGTTTTCGACTTTTTTAAGAAGTGCTTGTAGTTCGGTTTTGCTGGTGTCGTCGGTTTCGTCGTTGGCGGAGTTGGAAGTGTTGAGGGGTTGAGATAATTTGCAGCCGTCTCGGTATAGGGCCATGGCTTTAACACCTAGTTTCCAACTTTCGTAGTATGCTTCTTTAATGTCGTCGTGATTACTGTGGTTGGGCATGTTGATGGTTTTGCTGATTGCGCCACTTATAAAGGATTGGGCGGCGGCCATCATTTTAATGTGCCCCATATGGTGAATGTAGCGTGTACCGAGGTCGCCACATTTGTTGGCGCAGTCAAATACAGATAGGTCTTTGTCTTTAAAGTGTGGCGCGCCTTCGATGGTCATGTGTCCACAAATTACGTAGTTTGCTTCTTTAATTTCGGCGCTGGTAAAGCCAAGTTCTTTAAGGAGATTAAAGTGAGGGGCTTTTTGCTGTTCGGGGGTGTAGCCTAGGCGGGAAAGGTCGGCTTCGCCGACTATCCATGGTTTAAAGGCGTCTTGGATGTGGAAAACTTTTGGTAGGTGTTTTTCGATTTTGCTGATTTGATCATCGGTTAGGCCTTTTTCGAGAAGGCTTTTGCGGTTGATGTTTGGGGATGTTTCCAGTGACATGCGGCCTAAAATGTATTCCATAATGTCGCGGCGTTCTTGGTCGTCGTAGCCTAGGTTTGTTAGGGCTGGTTCTACAGATTGATTGATGATTTTGAAGTGACCGCCGCCGGCAAGTTTTTTGAATTTTACGAGGGCAAAGTCGGGTTCTACACCGGTTGTGTCACAGTCCATAAGGAGGCCGATGGTGCCGGTTGGGGCAATTACGGTTGTTTGAGCGTTGCGGTAGCCGTACTGTTCGCCAAGGCTTAGAGCTTCATCCCAACTGTCACGGGCGGCTTTAACTAGGTATTCGGCACAGTGTTGAGGGTTGATGCCTTGGGGGGTAATTTTGAGCCCTTCGTACTCGGAAGGGGCGGCAAAATAGCTGGCGCGACGGTGATTGCGAATAACACGGAGCATGTGATCTTTATTTTGTTCGTATTGAGAGAAAGTGCCTAAAGCGGAAGCCATTTCGGCGCTAGTTGCATATGACTGGCCAGTTAAAATGGCAGAGATTGAGCCGGCAATGGCGCGGGCTTCGTCAGAGTCGTAGGCAATTCCGGAAAGCATAAGGACGGTACCAAGGTTGGCATATCCTAAGCCTAGGGTGCGGAAGTCGTATGATAGTTGAGCAATTTCTTTACTAGGGAATTGAGCCATTAATACACTGATTTCTAAGACGATTGTCCATAAATGGATGGCATGCTTTAGGGCAGGAATATCGAATGTGCATTTTTCTTGATCAAAAAAGTGGATCAAATTTAGGGAGGCCAGATTGCAGGCGGTATCGTCTAAAAACATGTATTCGCTGCATGGGTTGCTGGCGTTAATGCGGCCGGAGGCAGGGCAGGTGTGCCATTCGTTAATGGTGCTGTCTAATTGCATGCCAGGGTCGGCGCAAGACCAGGCGGCGTCGGCAATTTGGTCCCATAGGTCGCGGGCTTTTAGGGTTTTGTGTACAGAGCCGTCAATTCGGCGGGTTAGGTGCCAGTCGCTGTCGTTAATTACGGCGTCCATAAACTCGTGTGTCACACGGATGGAATTGTTGGAGTTTTGACCGGAGACGGTTTTGTATGCTTCGCCGTTAAAGTCGCTGTCGTAGCCGGCGGCAATTAGGGCTGCTACTTTTTTCTCTTCGTTCTTTTTCCAGTTGATGAAAATTTCAACATCCGGATGATTGATGTCTAGGCAAACCATTTTGGCGGCACGACGGGTGGTTCCACCGGATTTAATAGCGCCGGCGGCACTGTCCCCTATTTTTAGGAAAGACATTAAGCCTGAGGAAAAACCACCACCACTTAGGGGTTCGCCTTCGCCTCTAATTTTTGAAAAGTTACTACCGGTTCCAGACCCATATTTAAACAGACGAGCTTCGCGAGTCCAAAGGTCCATAATGCCACCTTCGTTAACAAGGTCGTCGCTTACTGCTTGAATAAAGCAGGCGTGTGGTTGAGGGTGAGTGTAGGCGTCTTCACTTTTTTTGAGTTCGCCGGTGTTACCATCTATATAGTAATGACCTTGTGATGGGCCGGTAATGCCGTATGCCCAGTTTAAGCCGGTGTTAAACCATTGCGGAGAGTTTGGTGCCGCCATTTGGTGAATGAGCATGTATTGAAGCTCGGCCTCAAAGTTTTCGGCGTCGGTTTCGCTGTTAAAATAGTTGTATTGTTCGCCCCAGTGTCGCCAGCAGCCGGCAAGCCTTTTTACAACTTGTTTGGCGCTGCGTTCCGGCCCGGTTACCACTTTGCCATTTGCGTCTTTAATGGTGTTGCCTTCTTCGTCATAAAGAGGGATGCCGGCTTTGCGGAAATATTTGGAGATCATGATGTCGGAGGCAACTTGGGACCAGTCTTTGGGAATTTTGCAGTCTTTCATTTCAAAGATGCTTTCGCCGTTTGGGTTGCTGATGATGCAGTCACGACTGGCATATTCCACATTTTCTAGTGGGTGTTCTGCCGGCTTTGTAAACAGTCGGTTAATTTTTAGGCCTGTTCGGACTGGTTGTGTGGAGGTGCTTGCAGGGTTCATAATTAAGAAGATGTTAAACTACGTCATAGATTTGACGCATTGAATAATTTGTTCCGTTCATATACTATATGTTGTGTCTGAGAACGGATGTAGCCCCAATATATACGAAAAAAACCGCGAGATCAATGTTGGATATTTCTGTCTGTATTGGCTTTAGTATCGTCAAAACTCGTCTGGCAGAACACTAAAGGTGGTTATTGCAAGAGGGAGTTAATTGG
The DNA here is from genome assembly GCA_002788755.1 of Candidatus Peregrinibacteria bacterium CG_4_9_14_0_2_um_filter_41_14. GTDB lineage: Bacteria > Patescibacteriota > Gracilibacteria > UBA1369 > UM-FILTER-41-14 > UM-FILTER-41-14. The sequence continues at coordinate 10,665 of PFRW01000065.1, read as the reverse complement.
TCTCTTTTCCATTAAGTAGATTTCTATATCCTCATCCATACTTTTTTTAATTGCAGTGTAACCTTGTTTTTCATAAAAAGGTTTTGCCGTGATGCTTGATTTGATAGTGATTGTTTTTAGCTATCCAGTCGATAATAATGTCTGCTGGATAGTCTTTGGAGTTTATATAGCAAATTGTGTCTTCACGAATGGAGGCTATTTGGGGGTAATCTTCTTCTTTAGCTGGACGGATTTTCATTGGTGCTGAGTAAATGTTGATAGGTTGCACTCATTTTATATCTTAAACCTACTGTCGCCAATTAAATATACTTGTTACGACTATTGCCGGGAAAATTGTATATAGAATTGCAATTAAGCTGATAATTACTGCGACTATTGAATCTTCAAAGCTGGTAATTAGGCAAAAGATGATGGGAAGAGTGAGGAATAAGTATATGTTGATTAAGTAGAGTTTGGGTTTGTTGGTTCTTGATATTGCTTCTGATGTTAACATTGCGATGATGATTGCAATAAAGTTTAAGGCGAAGGAGTACAGTGGTGGTGCAAGCCCAAAGGCTATCATTTGTAGCCATATTCCGATAAATGCCACTATGCTGCCTGCAAAAAGGTTGGCAGTAAATTGAACGAGGATTGCGGGTTTGGTCTTTTTCATTTCGCTACTATTTATCAGTGTTTGGTATTTTTCGATGGATTCTTGAGCTGTTAATCGTGGCTCCCCTCCTTTGCGGTAGTTTTCCATGATATCGGCAAGGTCGCTTAAAAGGGCGTTACTAACTAGGCGTGTGTAAGAAAGTTTGTTGCCTGAGGCTTGTTCGTAGGCGGCGACAATATGTTGAAAATGGTTTGGGTAATCTTGGATATAGCGGAAAAATTCTTTGGCTATTTCTCCGTATTTCGAATTACTAAAATCGATAATGCCAGATATTTTTTTGTTATTAATGATGATGTTTTCGTGATGTGAGTTATTGTGAATAAATTGAAATACGACTTGGTCTATTGTCCCGTTAAATATTGCTATGGCATCTTTGGCTAATGTTTTTAATTTTTCAGGTACGTCGGTACTGGCTATTAGGTTGTTGTATTCTGTTAAAACTTTTGGAGAGAGATCGGGAGATAGGTCGATTTTGGTGTTGGTTGTTTGGGTCATTTTTTTTGTAACCTTTTTGCCGATTTCGGCATGAAATGCGCCTAGAGCACGGCAAATTTCAATTTTTTCATATTCAGTAAGTGTGTCCCAAGTTTCTTGCAACATGTCTCCCTCAAAGTATTCATAGCCATATAATTTGGGGGTTTTTGAAACAAACACTACGTGGGGAGTAGGTATAGATAGATCTAAATCATAAAGTTGTTGGGCTATGGCGGCCTCAACTACTAAATCATTGTGTGGCTGAAATTCTTTTGTGTCTCTTTCTTGTTTAACTATGTATGTTCCTCCATTAAGGGTTTGGGTATAGTAGACATTATTGTAGGTATCTTGTTCTTTTAGTGCAAAAAGTGTGATTTGATCAGCTAAGAGTTTTTGGATTTGTTGTTTGAGTGTGTCCATTGGGGAGCTATATTTTTAATAGGGTGTTTGTGGTCGTTACTGCACAATATCCTCAAAATGCAATGAATCCAACACCATATCCAATCCTGCTTCTTGCTCCGGGGTCATGTATCTTTCAGCGCTAACTCCAACAAAGTGGTCGTCTACTTTAATTAGGTCGTATAGCGCTGATTCCTGTCCGTACTCTCGAGCTGTGTATGTATTGTTTGCCTGGAGGGCTTCTTTGTTTGTGGTTTCGTATTCGTTAAAAGTTTCGGCGGGAATTTTGATGATGATTTGGGTTCCGGCATCCTCGGTTGTTGGTGATGCAACTGTAATTGTGCCACTATCATTCACCTCCCAATTTGAGGGATAATTAAAGGAAGCGTTTAGTGTCGTGCTGTTGTATGAACTTGTATCGTTTGTAATAACAGCGTTTTGACCGCTACAACCTGCAAGAAGCATGATTGCGCCTACTAATAGTAGAACTTTTTTCATGCTGATAAATTAGATGTTTTGATTGTAGCATATATGGTTAATTAAACCTCTCTAAGCATACTGTTTTATATCTAGATTTGCTAATTGTACTACACGCTTCTTTGTTTTGTGTTTTTTCGGCAAATTTTTCCATGCAAAGGCCGGGATAAGGTGAGAATATGCCTTCGCTTCTACAATATTTGGCATCGTTTTTCTCTAGGCTGGAATTATGTTCATTGGTTTTGTAGGAGTTGATAGCTTGCTCTGATTTCCGCTTTAAATGCATCATATTCATCAAGGTTAGCGAAAAAAATTGTTCTATATGCGATGTATTTTGCTCTAATGTCATCTGTAATAGTTTCTAGTTCACGTTTTATGGCTTCGGCACATCGACCTTCTTGGTCTTTTAGTTCTGTAAATTCAATAATTTCATGTAGTAACTGTGGAACACGAAATTTTTCGGGAACTTCTTCGGATATAAAGAGGTTTTCTCCATTTGGATAGCCTAAAAACCCAGGAAATTGGGGCGCCACTTCTTTTTTTAGGATGGTGTAAGGAAAAATTTGGCCATTGTATTCAATTTTGCCGATTCCAACTTCGTTATTTTTGATCCAGTCTGGTCTGGTGTCTAGGGGTGGTTCTTTTCCACGGTAATAGGTGAAGTTCTTCTTAAATGAGTTTAATTATATCTTTGTTCCGTATCTAGATTGCTAGCTATAAAGAAAATAGGTTAGTTTTGGAGTAATAGGATTTTTTCTGCTTCTTCGTAATTTGTACTAATATTATCTATTCCTACTGCAAATTCGTTTTGGCTGGATGTTTCCCCCAATTGCTTTATTTGTTCGCTAGCTTGTTCTAGGATCGATAAACTTACTAATACGTTTTTCTCTACTAAATCTAGGTCTATTTCTCTTTTAATTTGTGCGATTAATTCATTAAGTTCATTTGACTTTGTTTGAAAATCTGAATTCTTATAGGATAATTCCAATATACTATCTCCAAATTTAGTAACCTTGTTTAGTGTTGTTTTTTGTATAAAACAACATTCTCCTAAAGATTCTTTTGTATTACTTTGGCATCCAACTACCGTTAGTATACTTAGTATCAATAGGACAGCTAAAATTAGTTTTTTCATAATTATTATAAATAATGCGATGATAATACTTAATTTGTTGGGTTGTAATCTTTAAGTTCACAAGCTTTTTCAGTGTTTTTAAAATGGTTTGTAGCTATTTTTTCCTTAAAAACACGGTCAGCCATTGTAAATTTTGATGTTGCTTGTTTGAGCCATGGTTTACTCTGTCGCCCATAAACCAAGTACGGTGTAAGCATATTTTTTAGGCATTGTGCTAAAAATTTGACCCGTTAAACGACTAATGAAAACATCGTGGTTAGTACTGGGGATGTCATAGATGCAATCTACTACTATTTTTAATAAACTTTTGTTGTTGAGTAGATAGGTGTTGTTATTGGTTTGGTAGTATGAGATTAAATCATTGATAATGTAGGCTTGAGTTGCAGGGGATGTTTGTTGTAGTTTGAATATTATTTTTTTAGTTAATTCTTTTATGGTTGTACTGTCGGCATCGGGAAATTCTTTGTTGAGAGTTTGGAGTATTTGTTGATAAGATTTTTGTTGATTAAGTGTGTCTAAGTGTGCACCCAATTGCGGCGCAATTTTTGACGTTATGCGTATACTATCGATTGCGAATTGAGTAGCGGTAGCAGTGCCGGCTGTTGCAGCCATTATTAATGCTTTTCCAAATAAGTATCCTATGTCAAAAGGTATGTTTGCCCCTCCGGACTCATCGGTTTCTTGTAGCCAATTACTGCCGAGGTCGACTATGGTGTTATAAATTTTTTGAGGATTATTAATGATTAAATCTGTGACGATTTTTAATGAATCGACAACTAACTGTGGATTGCCAGTTATAATATCAAGGAAGTTACTTGCATCTTCGTATTCGGAGTGAAGGCAGTGAATAATGCCACGTACAACTTCGAACATGTTATCTTTAATGTTTCTGAGTAACATGTTGTCAATGTCTAATTGACCACCGTCGATTAAGTTAAGCAGTTCTTTTTCAATGATTAATGGTTCTAGTTCTAGGGTTGCAATCGGTAAATGGAGAATTAGGTTAGAATCGTCTAATGGCAGGCTTTTTTCTAACTTGTCCAAGTGTTGAAGTACGGTGATGTGCTGATTAATGTTTTTGTGACGTGGATCGTGTTTTCGTAAATTTTGTAATTCTGCATATTTTTTTTGAATTTGTGGGATTAGTTCTGCTTGTTCTTTTTTTAGTTTTGTTAAAAGATCTGGATTGATGTGTTCCAGAACCTGTTGTTCCTCTTTAGTCAATGGAAATTTACCAATTTTTGCATATAGGGGCTTTTCTACTTCTGTTGCTAAATTTTGCCGTTTTCCCAAAAATATTTCTTGAAGATCGTTTAAAGGTGAGGCTGATATGTTCTCAGCATTGTCGGGTGGTTGAGATAGATTGTGGTAAATCAATCTGTTTTGTTTGAACATGATTTGTTTTTAAATGGCGATGGTGTCTCACAAGCTCCGGGTCATTATTAATCATACTCTCCTGTGGTAATTCCTGGCCTTGGTATTTGGAGGTTTTTTTCATGTGATAGGGGACGTCGGCGGGGGAGCTCATGGTTTCGAAGGCTAGTTGGCAGACGCGCATGCCGGGGTAGAGGGCTACGGGCATGCGGTTGATGTTGGTGATTTCTAGGGTGATGGTGCCTTCAAATCCGGCATCTACAAAGCCGGCGGTGGAGTGGATGATGATGCCGAGGCGGCCTAGGGAGCTGCGGCCTTCTACACGGGCTACTAGGTCGTCGGCGATTTTGATTTTTTCGAGGGTGACACCTAAAATAAATTCGCCGGGTTGAACAATAAAGGGTTGGCCGGGTTGGTCGATGGTAATGAGGTCGGTTAGGTTGGCAAAGCCTTCGGGGTCGGCGGGGTCTAAGATGGCGTGGTGGCTGTGGCGGTATACTTTAAAGTATTTGCCTAGGCGGAGGTCCATAGAAGAAGCGTTGACGTTGCCGTGGTGATCGTTGTCGGGGGATGTAATGACGATGTCGGTTTGGGCGATGCGTTTGTTGATGTCGCGGTCGGATAAAATCATGGGGGGATTTGGTTAATTTGTTTTAAAATATTGGTCGACTAATTTGGCGGCTAGGCCGGTGTAGTTTTGCGGGGTGATTTTGGCCATTTCGGTTTTAACTTTGGCGTCAAGTTTAAGGGTTTTGGTGAAGGCTTGGAGGGTCTTTTCGTTTACTTCTTTGCCGCGGGTTAGTTCTTTGAGTTTTTCGTAGGGTTGATCGATGCCTTCGCGGCGCATAATCGATTGCAGGGCTTCGGCTAAAATGGCCCAGTTGTTGTTTAGGTCGGCGTTAATGACCGGTTCGTTGATTTTGAGTTTGCTGAGACCTTTTGTAAACGATTTGTAGGCTAGGTAGCTGTGGCCAAAGGCAACGCCCATGTTGCGTAATACGGTGGAGTCGCTTAGGTCACGTTGGAGGCGGGATTGCATTAGTTTGCGTTCGAAAAAGTCAAAGAGGCTGTTGGCAATTTCGAGGTTGCCTTCGGCGTTTTCAAAATCGATTGGGTTTACTTTGTGGGGCATGGTGGATGAGCCTATCTCCCCTTCTTTAAGGGTTTGCATGAAGTAGTTGAGGCTGATGTAGCTCCAAATGTCGGTTGCCAGGTCTAAGATAATTGTGTTGGCGTGTTTTACGGTGCTAAAGATTTCGGCGAAGCTGTCGTGGGGTTCGATTTGGGTGGTCCAGAGATTTGGTTCCAGGCCCAGTTCCATCACAAACTTTTGGGTGACGGTGATCCAGTTTATTTTTGGGTAGGTAATGGCGTGGGCGTTGTAGTTGCCGGTGGCGCCGTTAAATTTGCCGTTGATTTTGACGGCTTTTAGTTTGGCAATTTGCAGTTTTAAGCGATAGGCAAAATTGATGAACTCTTTGCCCAAAGTGGTGGGGCTGGCGGGTTGGCCGTGGGTGCGTCCCATCATTGCCAGGTTTTTGTGGGTTTTGGCCAGTTTTTCGATGTTTTTAAGGACGGCTTCCAGCTCGGGGAGGATTTCTTTTTCAACAGCGTTTTTTATGAGCAGGCCGTAGGCGGTGTTGTTGATGTCTTCGGAGGTGCAGCCAAAATGGATAAACTCTTTAAGGGTGGAGAGGCCGAGGTCGGTTAGTTGTTCTTTTAGGTAGTATTCCACGGCTTTAACGTCGTGGTTGGTTGTTTTTTCGATATCTTTGACTTTGTTGGCGGCTTTTACATCAAAATAGGAGTGGAGTTCGTGGAGTTGTTTGATTTGGAGCTCTGTAAGTTTTGTGGTGTTGGGCAGTTTGAGTTCGTTGCAGATGTAGATTAGCCATCTTATCTCAATAAATAGACGCATTTTGGTGAGCGCGAATTCGGAGAAATGGCTTTGGAGTGGTTCAATTTTGGCATTGTAGCGACCATCTAACGGGGAAACGGCAAGGAGTGGCTCAAACATAATGTGGAGGTTATTTAGGCTTAGGCGAAATAATTTTTGAGGTTTTGTTCGATACGGTCTAAAACAGGGCCAGCTTCGGCTTGAAATGGGAGGCCGGTGATTTTTTCGTAGGCTTCAATATATTTTTTGGCGGTTTCGATACGGACTTCGTCGGTAATTGCTGGCATTTCGCCGTCGCCCATGTAGCCTTGGTTGGCTAGCCAAAGGCGGAGGTATTCTTTGTTAATGTTGTCCGGTTCTTCGCCGTTGGCTATTTTTTGTTGGTAAGTATCGGCAATCCAAAAACGGGAGGAGTCGGGTGTGTGGATTTCGTCGATTAACATAATGTTGCCCTCTTGGTCGCGGCCAAATTCGTATTTAGTGTCTACAAAAATGATGCCTTGTTCGGCGCAGTGTTCTACACCGGCCAGGTAGAGTTCCATGGCTTTTTCGGCCATATAATCAAAGTCGGCTTCGCTGACTGTATTGCGGGATAATATTTCTTCTTTGGAGACGGATTCGTCGTGGTCACCGTGGGCGGCTTTGGTGGAGGGGGTAATGATGGGGTGAGCGAGTTTTTGATTTTTTTGGAGGCCTTCGGGTAGTGGGTTGCCGCAAAAATTACGGACGCCTTTTTGGTAGTTGTACCAAATTGATGTTGAGGTGGAGCCGGTAATGTAGCCTCGTACCACCATCTCGACGGGGAGCGCTTCGCATTGTTTGGCAATAACGCAGTTGGGGTCGGGGGTGGCTACAACGTGATTTGGGCAGATGTTTTTGGTTTGTTCGAACCAAAACATGGCGATTTGGTTGAGCACTTGTCCTTTAAAAGGGATGGTTGTAATAATGCGGTCAAAGGCGGAGAGTTTGTCGGTTACAACCAGCGTGCGTAGGTCGCCTTTTGTGTAGTTATCTCTGACTTTGCCTTCGTATTTTTCGCCAAGCCAAGGCATGTCTGTCTTACTGAGCGTGTATGGAATCTGAGCTTTTATGACATCATCAGTTAACATAGATAAGTTTTAAATTACGTCTTAGTAGTACCTGATAAATGGCAATTGGCGCAATAAAAAGTTTGCAGCAATGGAATCGATAGTCTAATCTGATTACGAAATTTAACATAATTGTATGGCTTATTTTGATCAACTTGGCCAAGTAGTAACGGTCCTCGGAACACAATGGGGTGATGAAGGAAAAGGCAAATTAACCGATATTTTAGCCGAAAAATACAATGTAATCGCCCGTGCAACAGGTGGCTCAAATGCTGGACATACAATTAAAGTAGATGGACAAAAATACGTGTTTCACTTATTGCCTTCTGGAGTTTTGTATCCAAAAAATATTTGTGTGATTGGTAACGGTTGTGTGATCCACTTCCCTACCCTTTTAAAGGAATTAGAAAATTTGGCGAAATACAACATGAACGTCACCGGTCGCTTATTTGTTTCCGACCAAGCGCATATTGTTTTTGATTATCATCAAGAAATTGACGGACAACAAGAAGAACAGAAAGGCGGCGCCCAAGTAGGTACCACAAAACGCGGCATTGGTCCCGCTTACACCGACAAAATGAGTCGGATTGGTATCCGTGTAGGTGATCTCCTTTTTCCGGATCAATTTACGGCAAAACTAAAAGCAAACATAGCACATCACCGTCGTATGTATAATTTGGATGTTGATTTTGAGACTGAAGCTAAATTTTATTTGGAAGAATTATTACCACAACTAAAACCGTTTATTACCGACACAGTCGGTTTGTTAGAAACTTATTATAAAGAAGGTCGCAAAATTTTATTGGAAGGTGCCAACGGCACGCACTTAGATATCGACCATGGCACTTATCCTTATGTAACTTCTTCTAGCCCCACTATTGGTGGAATTTGTACCGGAACCGGAATTGGCGCTCACTATTTAAATGATATTGTTGGCATTGTTAAGGCTTACACTACCCGTGTTGGTGCCGGCCCCTTTGTTACCGAGCTTGAAGACGAAACCGGTGAAAAAATTAGAGAAATCGGCGGCGAATTTGGCTCCACAACCGGCCGCCCTCGTCGATGTGGTTGGTTAGACTTAGTAATTTTACGCCGTACAATTTGGCTTAACTCGTTAACAGAAATTAACTTAACCAAGTTGGATGTATTAAGCGGTTTAGAAAATCTCAACATTGCTGTTGCCTACGACTACCGTGGCACCAAACTGTTAGAACCACCAAGCGACTTAGACATTCTTGCCGAATGCAAACCCGTTTACAAAGTTATGCCCGGCTTTAGCGAAGACATTACTAAATGCCGCACCTTTGAAGAACTACCGGAAGCCGCCCGCAACTACGTGCAGTTTATTCAGGACGAACTTGGCATTCCGGTTAAAACCATTGGTGTAGGCCAAGGACGGGATGAGATGGTTTGGGTGTAGGTTTGATACATCCGGTCTGTTTTGCTATCGCCATTGTGCATGATTTCATGGTGCTCTTTGCAAAGGGGCATTAGGTTGTCCGGATGATGATTTTTTGATTCGGAAAACGGCTTAATGTGGTGAATGTGACTGTATGGTTTGTGGCAATTTTGAAAAGCACATTTGCCGTTAGTCTTATGAATTGTTGCTTGTTTGTTTTTGGCCGGTATGTAGCGCGACTTAGCTTTTTCCCCGGGGAAATTCTTGCTTTGCGGCGGTTTTGTGTTTTGAGTTAGACCGAGCAGGATTTGGCGTAGCGCTTCCTTGTTGGACATGTTTTCCGGTTTAAGTTGGTTGAATAGGAATTGCATTTCTGAATCTAATTCGATTTTAAGGGTATCGTTTGTGTTGCCTCTTGTATCTTTGGCAAATTGCACTACGGCTGCTTTGCTCATTGTGCAGACTTTTTTGGCAAGGATTTCTTGATTATGTTTTGTAGCCAGGTTGGCCACTAATGCCACTTTGTGAATTCCCGCTGTTTTGATCGCCATTTGTAGGGCTGGTTTGTCAGCAATTTTGGTGTATGTATGGATAATTTTATCTACAACCCCGGAGGAGACGCCGGCATATTTGCGTGCATATTCGTAAATGTCGTCGGCGTATTTTTTGTAGATTCCTTCATTATAAATCCGGGGTAAAATTGCCTGAATTTTATAGACTATTATTTTGTGATCTTGGCCGAGTTTTACAAATTGTTGGTGCAGATTCATGGCATTTTTGGTTAAGTGGTATTTACTATTCTACTAAAATTTTACTGCAAAGAATAGCTTTAATAAGCTATTATGACATAGGTTTAGTGAGTGTACACTCAACTTTTTGATCAAGTTCTAGGGCTTTGGCGAGCTCTGCTATGATTAATAGCAATTTTTTCATGGTCTAAATTTTTACATACTCCGCCCCCACCTGCTCCGCACTCAAGCCCTTAAGTTTTTCATCATACTTCTTAAGTTTGTCATAGGCGATTTGATGATTTTCTACTTCCATGCCCTTTTGGTTTTTTGTGTAAAACTTTTTGGCGGTGTGGTTTTTGGGATCGGCTTTAATTAGTTCGATGCAGGTTTGGATCGATTTTTCGTATTTGTGTTGAAGGTAAAGGACTTGGATTTGGCGTTTGGCTTCTTTTATGTAGTGTTTGCGGCTGATGGCGTTTTTTTGATTGAGTTTTTCTTGGTATTGGCGGCGGAGGTTGGGTAGGGCTGGGTGTTTTGGGGAGACTTTTTGGAGTTCGTCTAAAAAGTGCATGGCTTGCTCCGGGTTTATTTTTGCTAAGTTTTTGCGATTGGATTCTAGTTTGTAGGTTACGAGGTCGTCACGGACTTTTGAGCTGAGTTGTTGGAGGCGTGCGTCTGGTTTTTTGGCGAAGGCGGCTTCGAGTATTTTGAGAGCTTCGGCGTATTGATGTTGTTGGGTGAGTTGGCTGATTTGGTCGCTAAATTGATCCCAATCACTTTTGGCGTTTTGTTGTTTGGCTTGCTGAAAACTTTCGTAGGCTTGGTTGATTAGCTTGAGAAGATTTTGATTGTCGGGCGCAAAGGTTTTGAGTTTGAGACCGAGATTAATGGCTTCTTCAAACTGTTTATTGTTGATGAGCTCGGTGATTTTGTTGATTTGGTCGGCAATTTTGGTTTCGTTTTGAGCTTGGATGGCTTTGTAGATTTTTTCGTGGAGTTTGTGGCCGTCGCTGTCGTCGGGGTGGAGTTTGACGTATTG
>PFRW01000039.1 GCA_002788755.1 Candidatus Peregrinibacteria bacterium CG_4_9_14_0_2_um_filter_41_14 | reverse complement strand
CAAAACAATTCTACTGGCGCACTTATCCAAATAGAAATTAATAATTGCCCCGCCAACCTGGGCGAACCGGTTTTTGATAAACTAAAAGCCGACCTGGCCAAAGCCATCATGAGCATTGGTGCCGTTACAGGCTTTAGTTATGGCGCCGGCTTTACAACCTCCCAACTAACTGGCCAAGAATACACCAAAAACCCCAATAATTTTGGTGGCATGCTAGGTGGTATCAGCACCGGTGAAAAAATCTCATTAAGCGTCAGCGTCAAACCAACATCAACCATTGGCGAAGCAGCCAAAGAAGGCCGCCACGACCCCTGCATTGCACCACGCATAATTCCCGTAATCGAAGCCATGATTGCCATTACCCTGGCTGACCACTACTTACGCAACAAAATTTATCAATAATCCTTAATCAAATCTTTATGGAACTTAATCAACTTCGCACCCAAATCGAACAACTGGATCATCAATTACTAACCACCATCGAACACAGATTTGCCATTGCCAAACAAATTGCAGCAATCAAAGGCAAAGAGAGCATATACGACGAAACCCGCGAGCACGCACTACTTGAGCAATGGTTAGCCCATAAACTGGACGGCAACTTTATTCGCGCCCTTTTTCACCTAATTCTCAACGAATCACGCAATTTAATGATTAGGAAATGATTATAACCCTCGGCCCCAGCGGCACCTACAGCGAAATTGCCGCCACCAAACTTTTCCCCAACAAAGAAATTATCCTCAAAGATTCCTTTTTTGACATTTTCGCCAACCACAAAAAAAACGACCTCATGGTATTACCCCTCGAAAACAGTAATTACGGCTCTGTCATCCAAGTTTGGGAAGAAATTGCCAAAAAAGAACTTTTCATTTCCAAAACCTTAATCATGGAAATCAAACATTCTTTAGGCTCAAAGTCTACAAATTTTCAAACAATCCATGGGCATCCTCAAGCCATTGGGCAATGTATCGAATTTCTTCACAAACAATACCCAAATGCCAAAATTGAAACCGCCACCAGTACCGGTGATGCCATCAACAAAGCATTAAAAGATCTCACTTGCGCCGCAATCGGTTCAGCAGACATTATGGCAAGCAAAGGCCTCCAAATTATCCACCAAAATATCAGCGATTCCTTAAACAACAAAACCGTCTTTGGTGTCATCAACAATATCGACCATTTCCCCAACGACCCCAAAAACACAACCGTCATCCTCATTACACCACAAAACGACCGACACGGATTACTCTTCAATATTTTACAAATCATCGAAACTCACTCTCTCAATATGACCCGCCTAGAATCCCGCCCACAAGGGGACAACCTCGGCAAATACAAGTTTTTTATCGACTTACAAACCTCCCCAAACAGTCCGGAATTTAAACAAACATACCAAGCATTAAGCAAAGACCACCAAGTAAATATTATTGGTGCATATTGACATATTTTCCTTTTCCTGCAATAATAAGTCTTCCTAAGGAAACAAGATGAAAAAAATTCAGAAACAAGTCCTCAAATATTATTGGCAAAAAGTACGCACATACCCGCGTTATTTATTTGCAATATTTTTAGGACAGAGTGGGGGAATTGCAGCTGATTTAGTCAAACCCTACATCTACAAATTAATCATCGATTTAGTTGTTCTGGGATCCACCAACTACAATCGTATTTTTGGCTTATTAGTCATCATTTTAGTTAGTGAAATCATCTTATCAAATTTATGGCGTGTTGCCGGATTTGCCGGAATTAAACTGCAAACAGAAGCCATGACCAGCATTGCCAATGAATCTTTTGATTACCTACAACAACATTCTTACACCTACTTTAGTAATAATTTTACCGGTGCCCTTGTAAAACGCCTAAACCGCTTTATTAGTTCATTTGAAAGCATTGCAGACCGAATTACTTGGAATTTATTAACTCTCACAATTCGGACAATCTTAGTATTAGTCATTCTCACAATCGCCGATTGGCGCATTGCCGCCGTGTTACTCGTTTGGTTGACTATCTATGGCCTAACCTTACGCTGGTACCTAAATTGGCATACCAAAATGGATACTACCGTCGCCAGCCAAGAAACAAAAGTCACAGCTCAACTGGCGGACAGTATTACCAACTTTGAAAATGTTAAACTTTTTAGCAACGTCAAATACGAACGTAAACGATTTAGAGATACAACCGGCAAACTAAAAGATTTAATGAAAATATCTTGGACCGCTAACGAATGGTATTTTGCCTTTCAAACAATTTTGATGGTCATTGGTGAATTTGGCATTATGTGGATCACCCTAAAATTCTGGCAACAAAACCTCTTAACCATTGGAACAGTGCTTTTAGTTCAAGCCTACGTTGTTCAAATTATGTCCAGAGTTTGGGACTTAAGCCATGTCTTTAAAGACATTTACCGCAATTTATCCAACGCCGAAGAAATGATGGTTATCCTTAATTCCCCGCATGAAGTTAAAGACAAAAAAGGCGCTAAAACACTTAAAGTTACCAAAGGAACCATCCAACTAAAAGACATCAGTTACGCCTACGAAAACATCCAAACAGTCTTCAAAAACCTCAACATTACAATAAAATCCCAAGAAAAAATTGCCATTGTTGGCGAATCGGGAGCCGGTAAATCCACCCTGGTAAAATTACTCCTGCGCTTTTACGACCTCCAAAAAGGCCAAATTTTAATTGATGGCCAAGGAATCAACCAAATCACCCAAGCCAGCCTCCGCCAAAACATTGCTTTTGTCCCACAAGACCCGGCCATGTTCCACCGCAGCATTATCGAAAATATTCGCTACGGGCGCCTAAATGCAACCGACGAAGAAGTAATTAAAGCTGCAAAACTGGCCCGTTGTCATGAATTCATTATGAAAAGTCCTCAAGGATACCAAACAAAAGTAGGGGAACGCGGCATTAAACTTTCCGGCGGCGAACGCCAACGTATTGCCATTGCCCGCGCCATTCTTAAAAACGCACCAATCCTAGTATTAGACGAAGCCACATCGAGCCTCGACTCCCGCTCCGAACGCTTAATTCAAGCTGCCCTCCACAATTTAATGAAAAACAAAACCGTCATCGCCATCGCCCATCGCCTTTCAACAGTAAAAGAAATGGATCGCATTATCGTACTAGAAAATGGTGTAATTCTTGAAGAAGGCAAACACGCCGAACTCCTCACAAAAGACAAACATTATGCCGAATTATGGAAGATCCAAAGTGGTGGTAACAGCTAGCACTCGCCAAGGGAACACCACAACCGCCCGCAAAATCCGTTTTAAACGTGATGGCTGCTTAAACAAACGGTAAAACCACTCCAAGCCCACCTTTTGCCAAAACAGGGGAGCACGCGCAACCTCACCGGCCAAATAGTCAAAAGCACCACCAACACCAACAGCCACCCGCACATGTTTAAACTTGTGCAAATTGCGCTTAATCCAAAACTCTTGATTAGGCGCCCCATAAGCCACAAACAACACTTTTGCATCACTATTGTTAATTTGCTCCACAATATCATCTTCAAACTGAGCAGCCGGATTACCCGCATAAGTCCCTACAATATTGGCATACGGGAATTTCTTCACAACTTGTTCCGCAACCCCCGGCGCCGCTCCCAATAAAAAATACGAAATATCAGGATTCCACACCAACAATTGCTCCATTAACCCTGTACCCGTAACCCGCTTAACCATTGCCTTTGGCCGCTTAATTGCACACCAAACAACCGATGGATAAACCAATAATTTTCGTTTCCACATCGGCCATTTTGCCGCTGTCTGTTCAAACCAAGATGCCCATTCTATCCCAAACCCATCAGCCAATTTAAGTTCCGCCTGCAAAACAAGCTCCTTAAAATCCGCCATTGCCCACATTATTAAAAATATCTCCGGATTAGGAGTAACAATTTGTGTTTTATTCGGCTTATCAACTAAACCTGCCACAAACGCAACAGCCTCCGGCATACCTTCATCCAAAAACTCCACGCCCAAAACCGTTTTAGTTTCCATATTTATAAACATTTACAAATCCAAACAAAATTATGAGCCTTTAACATCGGCACATGCAAACTTTTATTATCAATAAAAAACTCCTCCACAATTTCCAACGGCTGTGAACGTAACAAAGCCCGCATCTCCCAAGGCGTAAAAGCATGATAATAACGCCCATTGCCCTTAACCGCATTTGTCCCCCAATCAAAAAACGTATCGTTCCAATCATACTTGCCAAATGTTTTAAAATAACGCCACAAAGACCGCCACACATGCTGCCGATACTTTTGCTGAAACAAATTCCACACCGAAATAATTAAATAACCATCCTTTTTGGTCACTCGCACCATTTCTTCCAAACCTTTAATGCGCTGCGCAACGCCCGGTAAATGATGAAAAGCCGCAATGCAAAAAGTCCGATCAAAAACCCGATCCCTAGCCGCAATTTTAGTCATCGACCCTTCCTTAAACTGTACTTTTCGCTTTTCCGCCATCACCAACTTTTTCTTTTCCTGTTCCGCCAACTTCAACAACTCCACACTAATATCAATCCCCAAATATCGCACATTTCGCCCCTTTAGCGCCTGCCAAAACAGCCGCCCATTTCCACACCCAATATCCAAAACCCGCGCTCCGTCCGGACAAACCTCCTTATACAACTCAAACTCAAACCAAGGCTGCTGCCGCGTTAAGTGCCACTCATCGGCAACTTTATTATAATGAGTCTTAACCTGTTTCAAAACCTTTCTGGCAGTTTCTTTTTTCATGGCAGCATCATAACAAAAACTAAGGCACCTACCAATGCTATTATCTACCCACTCCACAGGCTATACAAACTAATCGGCTAGAGTTTGAATTAGACATTTCCAGCGTGCTGGGAAAATCAAAAAAAGTTAAAAGGTCACATGAGGACATTGTGCCACTTTGTAAGAGCCACCATCGCATAGCCCACGGAGCGAAACTGGAACCACTACAAAAGTCGGGTGGATGTGGTAGATGTGATGGTGAGAAAGTATTGATTTAGTAAATTGATGTTTATTGTAATTAAGTAAGATTTGTGTTATCTGTAAATGGACTAATCATTCATCCATGGCCGTTTACGAACTCAGACCGGAACAAGAAAAACTCTGCCATGATGTAATTCTCGAACTCTACAATTTTATTGAGCTAGCCGACGAAGCCCTTCTTGATCAAAGAAAAGTCGAAAAAATCCGCAACCAAGTTACAAAAAAACATCTAGCAACACCACCACGCAACATTGAACTCATTGCCGCCTACAATAAGCTGGTAGAGGAGGGGACAATCGAACCCAACGACACGATTTTCAGCTTTTTAGTAAAACGAAAAATCCGCAGTTCCTCAGGAATTGCCAATATTACTGTACTAATGAAAGCTTTTGGCTGTCCCGGCAAATGTATTTTTTGCCCCACCCAGCCGGACATGCCCAAAAGCTATTTTTCCAACCAACCGGCCATGCTTCGCGCTGTTCGCAACAACTTCGACTGCTACAAACAAATGAAAACCCGCCTCAACGGCCTCCAAACCCAAGGCCACGACATTAGCAAAGTGGATGTTCGCACCGCCGGCGGCACCTGGTCTTCATATTTACTCGACTACCAAGAATTTTTTGTAAAAAGCATCTATTTTGCCCTAAACGAAGGCCCCGGCGACTTCCTCCCCAACGAAGAAGCCACAAAACGCATAACCGCAGCCAGCCTCGAAGACTTAATCACAGAAAACGAAACCGCCAAATGCCGCTGCGTCGGTCTTTGGGTAGAAACAAGACCCGACTGGGTAGACGAAGCCGAAGTAACCCGCCTCCGCCGCTTTGGCGTTACCGGTATCGAACTCGGCATCCAAACCACAAACGACGAAGTCAACAACTTTAACCGCCGTGGACACGGCTTAGCCGAATCCATTAAAGCCACCCAACTTTGCCGTGACGCCGGCCTCAAAATTTGCCACCACATCATGCCCAATCTGCCCACCGCCAGCATCCAATCCGATCTCCAAACCGTAACCGACCTCTTTGGCAAAGGCTGGCTCGAACCAGACTACATCAAAGTTTACCCATGCATGGTCACTCCCTATACAACCCTCGCCAAAATGGTCGAAAAAGACCCCAGCATCTTCACCGCCTACACCGACGATCAACTCACCAAAATCGTCACCACCATCATCCAAATGGTCCCAGAATACTGCCGCATTATCCGCATTTTAAGAGATTTCCCCTCCGAAGTCGTCCTCCAAGGCACAAAAATGTCCAACCTCCGCCAAATCATTAGCAACAGTGGCGTTACAAGCCGTGACATCCGCAGCCGTGAAATCCGTGGTAACAACTACATCCCCACCAACGTCAAACTCATAACCCGCCAATACCAAGCCAACGAAGGCGAAGAATTTTTCATCAGTTTTGAAGACACAATCCAAGACAAACTAATCGGCCTAGTCCGCCTACGCCTCCCCAAAAACAAAAACACCTACATACCCGAACTAACAGACGCCGCTTTAGTCCGCGAGCTACACGTCTATGGTACCCAAAAGAGTTTAAATAAAGATAAAAAAGACAGCCTCAAATCCAAAACCCAACACAAAGGCTACGGCCGCCACCTAATGGAAGCCGCCGAACAAACCGCCGCCGCCGCCGGCTATAAAAAAATCGCCGTAATTTCCGCTATTGGCACTAGGGAATACTACAAAAAATTGGGATATGAATTGGAAGGGACGTATATGGTGAAGGGGATTTAAAAAAACGTACAATTTCGAATACGCCACATAACCCTTGCACTCAAAGCTGCGGCAGCCGGATCACAAACTACTGGCAACGTAGGCACACGTCGCGGAACACCAAATAAATCAGCTAGCGCCCCCAAACCATGACACTGACAAAGATTCAAATATGAAGAGTCTTTATCAAATTCCGCATCCGGGAGAAGCCACCCGCATTCTTTCGCTACCATATATCTCTTAAAATTCAAAATTTCAACTAATAGTGTATGACGAATATCTTCAAATTTTTGCCCTTCCTTTAAATAACCATGCTCTACAGCAAAAGCTACTACCATTTCCGTCGCTATCGTAATACGATCCGGAGCTTCAACATTATTACCATTTCCACTCTCTATAACAAATTGTTAACAAATAAATAGTATATATACCCCTTAATTCAAGCCACCATATTCAACGATCCCATCCTTTACAACACTGCCTCTATGTAACAGCCACAAAAATTCTCGTAAATCCACTTCAAATGTTTCTCCAACTGCCAACCTCAAAAAATCCAAATAGTTATTCCTCAAATTAGACAAATCATCAATATACTTAGTTGCCTCCAAATTTGTCATTCCTTCAAACTCTAGTAAATAATAATAAAAATCATCAACATCCAAAAAAGCCCTATTTAATTCACTTCTAATCTCCTTAACAATAGCACTATTTCTAATTTTAAATTCAATACAGTCTAAATCAAAATCAGCCACTCCTCCCTTACAAGCTTGCAAGTAGGGAAGTACAGCCTCATTCCAAATCAACCTAAGGTTTTCCTCTCCACAAAGCCGTAAATACAATCTAGAGAATTCCGATAAACTAGAATTAACCTGATCTATACTCAACTTCTTCACTCCAGAAGGCACTTTTTCGACCATATAATCAAACAAAATGATAAAAGGGGACAACAATACGGGATTATGTAAATCAACTCAAGCGATAATAAAAAAAACACCTAATTAAAGTATTTAGTACATTTATTTAAAATTTACCAAGAGAGAATTAAGCACAAATCAAACATTATAGGTGATATTTTTTGCGGAGAAGTGGTCAAAGCACACAGGTTATACACAGAGACATCAAACCCCGCACAATATACCTTGTGCAAATTAATAGGTTATGAACAAGTTTTGAATTCAGCTTAAGTAAGCCATTTTATTGATCAGTTTCGTATTCACTACTATTCCCCTACAATTTAAATAATCTCAAAAAAGCCAGACGACCTAACACTCGTCTACTATATTTAAATCGCTCATACACAACCTATACAGTCGATGATTTTATCTTTTGTCAACAAGCTATGACTTATCCCAGTTTCTTCACCAAGATCGGCCAAACTCTATCAACCACGGCTTCAATCACTTTCATTTCATTTACATTGGCCTCAGACAACATCTTTTCGTAATTATTAACATAACCACC
>PFRW01000014.1 GCA_002788755.1 Candidatus Peregrinibacteria bacterium CG_4_9_14_0_2_um_filter_41_14 | reverse complement strand
GAGCCTTGAAGCATTCGGGATATAGTATTGCGGCTAAGACAGGTACATCACAAACGTATAAAAATGGAAAACCTTTAAGTGGAGCAGGAACGACAATTACAAGTATGGCAGGGTTTGCACCGGCAGATGATCCTAAATTTGTTATTTTGATTAAGTTAGATAAGCCACGATCTAGTGAGTGGGCGGTGGTTGTTTTGGCGCCTTTATTTAATAATATTAGTGATTATTTGTTTGATTATTTTTCTGTGCCGCCAAACTCTTAGAAGATGCAAATTGAGTAATTGCAAAGTTATTGCGTGCGAGGGGCACGAGTGGAGGTGGGTGAGTTCCGGTAAATGATGAGGTGATAAAGCTACTTTAGGCTTGTGTGTTATGGTGAATTTGTTAAAATGCTGAGGCTTTTTATAGGGTCATCGTATAATGGTAGTACAAGGGTCTCCAAAACCCTTAGTGTGGGTTCAATTCCTACTGGCCCTGCCAGATTTGTTTAATGATGTTGAGTTGCAGCGATTTTGCTTGTTATATTGTTTTTTCGTGCTATTATTGTTTGCCTAACTTTTGTTTAGTTTAATGGAGAATGGATTTGAATTGATGGTGGATGGGGAGATTGCGTTGTATGATGCTTGGCGGGCGCCAATTAAAGGGTTTTTGCACGACACATTTTTTTGAGCGAGTTGGTGATGAAATTAAAGCTCCGGATAAGATTGTGGTGAAATTTCCGAATATGCGGGCGCATCCGGATTATTTAGAGATTGTTAAAGTAGTTATGGGGGTGCGAGAGCTGTTTTATGGTACCGATATTGATGGTTCTTTAGCGAGATTTTTGGTATGTGATCTGGATAAAGGGTGTGTTGTATCTGATTATACTGAGGGCTTGAGTTTGACTGAGATAATGAGAGGACATGATATGCGAAATCGTGAGGTTTGTGAAATTGTTGATTTTTGCAAGGATTTGGTTGTGAGTGCGCTTTGGGTTGTAACTGAGATGAATTCTAAAGGGGTTGTTCATCGTGATTTTAAGCCTGATAATCTAGTATGTAAGAATTTGCTAGGCGATTTGGTTTTAATTGATTTAGATTTTATGGCTTTGTCTCACTCTAAACGTTCTTGGAATTGTGATGGTACACCAAAATATCAATCTTTGGATGTTATTGATGGGCAAAATTTTTCGGCGGGACGTGATATGTATGCTTTAGCAATAACGGGTTTGGACATGTTGGAATCTTTTTTTGATGTTGAGTTGTTGCCGCAAACTGTTGGTGAGACGTTTCTTGCTGACGAGTTGGCAGATATGAATATGACGAAGTTTTTGTCTCGAATTAATAGTATAATTCAACCTAAAGCAGGTGATTATTGGCCTCAAATTGCCGGTTTGATGAGTTGGTGTGTCGAAGTGATTAGTGTAGATGGTGGTAAGCCATTTGTAGGCAATTTGGAAAATAATATTAAGATAATTGATTGGATGCCCAATTTAACGCAAGTATAAATTTGTGCATTAAAAAAAAAGAGGTTGCGCACACCTCTTTTTTTGTTTTTTGCGATAAATCGCTGATTAACGTTCGTCGTTTTTAGGACGAGCAACGCTAACGAAGATTTTACGACCGTCTAGTTCAGTTTCGTTTAGACCTTCTACCGCTTTAGCTGCGTCTTCTTCATTTGCGAAGGTAACGAAACCGAAGCCTTTTGAGCGACCACTGAATTTGTCTTTGATAATGATTGCTTCTGTAACTTCACCATAAGCGGCGAAGAGATCTCGCAATTGTTCGTCAGTAACATTCCAAGAAATGCTGCCGATAAATAATTTATTGTCCATATTTGAAAATTATTGATAAGGATAACGCGTACTTTCTAACTAATGTTACCCTCATCAAACTGTGCACATTTGAATGAAAGTGGAAACACTATTATTTCGTACATTGTTAATATAGCATAGGTTATCTTTTTGTACAATATGTTTAATTATTTGCAGAATAAAAAAGAGTGAGTATCCTTAGATTACGCTAATTATAGTGGTTATGTTGCATTTGACTCCCGGAAAAAATTGTTGGAAAACTGTTGATGCCGATCGTGGAGCGGTGTTGGTTGATGCAGAGATTTATTTTGCCAATTTTGTGAAAGCCGTAAAACAAGCTAAAAAGGCGATATATGTTTTGGGTTGGGATTTTGATACACGAATTAAGCTAATTCGTGGAAAAAATAAGAGTTTGAGTATGGCGAAATTGTTGCGTGATGCTGTTAAAAAAAATCCAGAGTTACAAATTTATATTTTGGCATGGGATTTTTATTCAATTTTTGCATGGGAAAGGGAAATGCTTACAAAAATTAAGGTTGGTTGGTTAAATTTGCAGAATATTCATTTTTATTTGGATAATGATCATCCAATTGCGGCTTCGCACCACCAAAAAGTTGTGGTTATTGATGACCAAGTGGCTTTTAGTGGTGGCTTGGACTTATGTGAGCTGAGATGGGATACGCATGCCCATAAAGTGGGTGACCCGTTGCGAATTACAGCAAATAGGAAAAAATATGAACCGCATCATGATGTGCAAATTATGTTAGAAGGCGAACCGGCAAGGCAATTAGGTAATTTGGCGAGAACGAGATGGAAACGGTTTAAGCGAAGAGATTTGATTGTACCGGTTGTGCCAAAGGATAATCGGTTTGATGATTTGGATTGGCAGTTTGGGCAAACAAAGGTCGCGATTGCCAGAACAGAGCCAGAATATAGAGGACGACATGAGGTTAGGGAAGTGGAGCGTTTGTATATTGATATGATTAATGAAGCTAAAGATTATATTTATATTGAAAACCAGTATTTATCTGCAAAAGCTGTGCAAAAGGCGTTAATAAGTTCTTTGGAAAAAGAGCAAGGACCGGAGGTTGTAGTTGTTTTACCGGGGAAATCGGTTGGAATTTTTGTTGTACAAGCCATGGATGTGTTGCGAGATGAAATGATTATCCATCTTTATGCAGCGGATAAATATAAGAGGTTAGGTATGTATTTTGCGTTGGCTGATGATGAAAAGACGAATATTATTATTCATAGCAAGGTGATGATAGTGGATGATTGTTTGTTAAGAATTGGGTCATCTAATAAAGCTAGTCGGTCGATGGCGTTGGATACGGAGTGCGATATTTTGGTGGATGGCCGTGATCGACAGACAATGGCGGAATATATTAATTGGTATTATAGATGGTCGATTGCTCATTTGTTGGGAGTTGATGTGAGTGTGGTCCCGACTAAGGATATGAATGCTTTTATTAGAGGGAAACAGTTTGGTAAACATTTGAGGGAGTTTAAAGTTGGGGAGGTCGCCGCGTATTATTTTTCTTTAGATGAAGCAGAGTTTTTGGACTTGGAGCGGCCTTTAAGTATAGATAAGTATATTGATAAATTTGCTATAGAATTGGTAAAAATGAGAAATGATGTTTGGCGCATGGGATGGTTGATTGGGGGAATTATGATTGGCGGAATTATTTTTGGTTTTGGAGGGGCTTATTTGATTAGTCCGATTGCCATTATTTTGATTTTTGCATTGGCTGGTGTGTTGATGGTGCCACTTAACTTTTTAGTATTGGCATCTGCAACAATTTTTGGGTCAATGGATGCTTATTTGTATTTGATTTTGGGGGCATTGATTAGCTCAATTGCGACTTATGTAATTGGTTTTGTGCTTGGGCGTAAGGTGGTTAGTAAGTTATTGAGTAGTACCTTTAGAAAGGTGGCATATTTGTTGGAGCAAGGCGGCTTGTTTTCGGTTTTGGTGACCCGCATTGTGCCGGTTGCGCCATTTGCTTTTGTGAATTTGGTGGCGGGAGCTTTTAAAATTAATGTTAAGACTTTTTTGGCAGGAACTTTATTTGGTATTTTGCCTGGTACAGCAGTTTTGTATTTGTTTCAGAGTAGTTTGATGGTGGCTTTAAGGAATCCATCGTTTGGTAATATTAGTTGGTTTGCGAGTACAGTTGTGTTATTGGTATTGGCGATTTTCTTTTTAAAGCGACGTCTCGCAAAATCAAAATAAATATGATTCTGGTGATATGAATAATTTAAGCCGGCAGAAGGCTCAGTTGGCAAAGCAATTAGTGTATTCTTCGGATCCACAAAGAGATGAGGTTGTTGTTGTGGCAGTGTCTGAGTACGGGAGAGATATTGCTGAAATGGTAATGGCGGAATGTGAAGTGCGAGGGGCTAAGGTTTTTTTGGATACAAATGCTTTTTATGAGAATCCTAGAATAATTAATGACATGTCTTTGGATAAATTAGATGAGTTTGCAAAGGAAAAATTAGAAAAGTACGAAGGGGCGAAAAAAACAATTAAGATTTTAAATAATACTGATCCTAAGTTGACGCAGTTGATTGATATGGAAAGATGGACTTATTGGCAAAAGCTAATTAGGCCTTTGCAGAAGCGAATTATGAATGGAGATTTGTTTTATACTCTAACGGTTTTGCCGACGGTCATTGATGCAGAATTGGATGGAGTGGATTTTGATGAGTATGTACAATTGTTTTTTGAATTGTGTAATCAGCCTTGGAAACAGATTGAAATTGCTCAAGATCGGCTGATTGAAGGTTTTGATAAGGCTCGGCAGGTGCGGATTACAAATAATGATGGTACGGATGTAACTTTTGAGATTGATGGTTTTACGTTTGTGAACAGTGTGGTTGCCAAAAATATTCCCGGTGCCGAAATTTTTAGTGCGCCAAACAGGACAGGGGTTAATGGGCGGATTGTGGCAAAGGGGAAGTTTCAGGAAGGTAGTAGTGGGGTAATTGAGGATATTACTTTGGAGTTTAAGGATGGTCGCATTGTTGATTTTGCAGCTGCTAGAGGACAAGGCGATTTAAGTGATTTGATTACCGTGGACGATTTATTAGGTGAAGGAACGAGGTATTTGGGGGAGTTGGGTATTGGTACAAATCCACACTTGCGTCAGCATGTGATTAATGGCTTATTGGTCGAGAAAATTGGCGGTAGTTTTCATGTTGCATTAGGTAATGCCTATCAATATACAGAATATTGTGGACGGAAAGTTAATTTAGATAATGGTAATCGTAGTACAACAGGTGTGCATTGGGACTTAACGACTATGTTGCGTGATAAAGAAGGACGTATGTATTTGGATGATAAGGTTGTGCAAGCTAATGGTGATTGGTTAGGCGAAGAGTTTGAAGTTTTAAATAAAGGTTGGGGAGCGGTTAGTCAAAATGAGCAACCGGATTGGTGGCAAACAAAGTTTGAGCACGGATATAACTAAAAAACCGACTAATTGATTAATCGGTTTTAATATTGAAGTGTGAGTGAATTAACTCTTGTTCTTTTGATCTTTTGCAGTTGGGACTACACGTGCGCGGCAGGCTTTACAGTATTTTGGGAAATTAAAGTCGTTTACTGTGGCTTGGCTTTTAAGGTAGTCAAATGTGCCGATAGCGAGATTGCAATCTGGACAAAAGTGTCGAGCGAATTGTTTCTTTCCGTGAGCCATATTGGTAATTATTAGTAACTGATCAGTTTAAGGCTTCGCTAGCTTAAGAAAAAGTTGTGGTTTTGGCAAGAGGAAATTTCTAGCCGAACCAACTTTTAGCTTTTTCTTTAACTTTACTCCAGAATCCTTTGGCTTTTGGAATGGCTGGGGGTGTGGAGGCTTGTGTAATTTCATCCATTCTGGCTGTTGCATCAAAGGTGTTCCATTCTTCATCTGTTTCTGCTGTTGTTGTTGTGTTTTCTGTGGCTAGATTGAGGGGTGTACTTGCGATAGTATCTTGAATTTCTTGTTCTGTTTGCGCGAAAATATTTTCAATTGGGGAGACTGGGTCAATATTGATATCGAACCATCCTGCGTCTGTTTCGATGCTTGTATCTTGGGAAATTTCTTTTGATGTGGCTTTGTGTTGTTTTTGCTGGATTGCTTCAATTTGTTCGTCGGTTTGAGGTATGGCTAGTGGGAAGTCTTCGTTGTTTTTTACTTCTTCTATTAAATCGATAATCAATTGGGGTAAGTTTAGTGTGTCTCGTTCTTCAAATTGTTTAATTAGTGCTGGCATTGAGTTTAAATCGACGCTGGCAAATTGCTCTATGTTGGCTTCGGCAATGATTTTTAGGAAGTTGGCAAAGCTTTGTGTGCCTTTAAAAATGCTGGGGTGGCGGTAGAGTTTACCAAGTTGTAGGGCGGTTAGACCATATGTTTCTTTAAGTGCGGGTATGAGCCCTTTGTGGGCGATGGTTAGTGTGTGGGTGTCTTCGATTGTGAAAGATGGGTCGTTATTGATTTGAGCCGTTGGTGGGATTGTAGTATCTGCTTCTGCGAGTGTGAAAGAGATGTCGTCGACTGGAGGTGTTGGTGGGGTGATTTCTATGTTTTTGTCGATTGTGGCATTTGTGTAACTGTTGGCGGGAGTTGAGGGGAGAGGTGTTTTATCTGTTGTTGTCATTGGTACGGTCTCTTCTGGAATACATTGATTAACCGTGCTAGTTACTATGGCCGTAAACGCAGCTATGCCAATGGCGGCTGTTATTTTCCCAATATGTGAGGATTTTTTGGGAGTTCTAATGGAGTGTAGTTGTTGCGATCTAAGTGCTTTAAGTGTTTCTAGTAAGGCTGTTAATTCAGAATGTCTTTTTTTGTTACGTTGGATTTTTGCTCTGTTGATAATTTTTATACCCCTCTCAATTGCTTCTCTAGCACCACTTCTATCGCCAATTGCCAAACATCGTTGTGCAATACTAATATTAGTAGAAACTGCGCGTAATGTTAGTTCAATATTTGGTAATGCATGATGCATGACCCCTGTTGTTGGGGATTGGTATAGAATCCCCATTGCTATGCTCTTTTCTGTGCTTTCGATAGCTTTTTCATCTCCCATGATTTGGGACAATAGATCGTGAAAAAATTGGTTAGCAGCGTTTATATCAGGTAATGCGCTTGTGATGCCGAGATATAAATGTCTGAGATCGGAATTGGTGGGATTGTCTTGTTGGAGTAATATTGCAACCAGTTGAGCTTCTGGAGTGTGGTTTATTTGGTTTGGATTCTTTGTATTTGCAGCGATGACACCTAATTGTTTCATAACAAGAGGGCGTAATTCTTCTAGAAGATATTCTAGAATTGCGTTGAAACTTTCAGTGTTATAATCCTGAGGGTTAATTGATTCGAGACATGTTAGAATGATTTTCTGTATTTCAGGAGCTTCTGCGTAGTTCGTGAAATCGTCATTAATAAGTTGTGTAATTATCCTAAATGCGTGAACAGCATTTGTATCTTTGAAGTGATATATAATCCTACTTGTTGCGTTTTCAAGAGTCGTGTAGGTCTTAGGTTGTATTATCTCTTCCTGCGGTCTGTTGTTTAGTGAATTCATAGTAAGTTTAATTAGCGTTGTTATTGTAGTTCTTTTACCCTTCCTGTCAATAGCGAGCGGGCTTTAATGATTTTCTTATTGAAGGCAAATTGGTAGCATATCTTTATGCTGATTTATAAGTTATTAAAAAAATCGAAGGAGCAGGTGCAAAAGGTGGCATTTAAGGCGTATGTTTCGCAGTTGACGATGGGGGTTTTGTTGGCTTTGTTCCCTGCTGTTTTGGTTTTGATGACATTAATTGGGTTTTGGTTTGATGCGAATCAGATTTTGACACAAAGTTTTGAGACGCTTGCGGTAATTGTACCGGGGGCAGTTTTAGAATTAATAAAATCGAACATTTTAAATGTTTTGGATGGGGAATCGGTGGCGGTTTTTAGTATTGGGTTTGTTATTTTGCTTTATACGATTGAGTCTTTGCCAAGGCAGGTAATGAATATTATGAATTCGATTTATGATGTAAAGGAGACTAGGTCGTTTTGGCGGCGGGTTTTGATGTCATTTTTGTTGTTGGCGGGAGGGCTTGTGATTGGGCTAGCGATTGTGCAGTTAATTTTTATTACGGATAATTTGGTGAATTTGGTGCAGCAGACTTTTGGTGTTTATATTATTAATTTTAAGGTTTTGTTTTGGCGTTGGCCGCTTGCAATGGCGGTTATGTTTTTGTTTGTTTATTTTTCTTATCTATTTATTCCAAATTTGAGAAAAACGCATTGGCGATATCAATTTGTTGGTGCTTTATTTTTTGTTGTGGGGTGGCTGATTATGAGCTTATTGTTTAATTTGTATGTTAGTAATTTTGCTGATTATAATAAGACTTATGGGGTGTTGGGAGCAATTATTATGGTGTTGTTTTATCTTAAATTAAATGCGTATTTATATTTGTTGGGTGGTGTGCTTAATTCGCGGCTAGTCATTTTAAAAGAGCCTAAGGGGTAGGTGGTTGAATTTTGCAGAAAGTTGTGTTAATATATTGGGATAGTTTTTATTATAAACAAATGTCAGACGATCCGATTTATGATCATCATGTTGCTTACGACGATGACGATACTGAGGTTATTGAAGATGGCGACGGGATGGATGATGCCGCTGATGATGGCGTGATTCCTATTGATATGACTTATATGTTGGAATCGGATGTAGAAGATTTGGACCATGCTGATCGGGCTTTGTTGGCTGAGTTGGACGAGTTTTTTTAGGCTTTTGGTTTTACTTTGGGGAGATACCGGAAGAGGATTTTTAGAACAACGAATAGGGTGAGGGCTAGAATGATAAAGTCTAGTAGTTGAGTTAAAAATAAACCATATTTTATGATTGGGGCACCACTGGCATCGGCTTCGGCTAGGGTGGCGTAGGTGTGGCCATTGAGGTTTATGTAGAGTTCGGAAAAATCGACGTTGCCAATTAAGTTACCGATGGTTGGCATGATAATGTTGTCTACAAGCGATTTAACGATGTTATTAAAGCCGGTACCAATGACGATTCCAACAGCTAAATCGAGCATATTGCCTTTAAAGGCGAAGTCGCGGAAGCTGCTCCAAAAATCTTTGGCTTTTTGTGTGGGGACTTTTAGCATTGGATGATGATATTACGTTGGATTGATTAGCTGGTGAACTAGGCTTTGCCTAATGTTTTTTCGCCTTTGTTCCAGTTGGCGGGGCATAAATCGCCGGTTTGGAGGGCTTTAACTGTGCGTAGAAGCTCTTGGGCATTGCGACCAACGTTAAGGTTGTGAATTGTGTATGCTTGTAAATAGCCGTCCGGATCAATAATAAAGGCGCCGCGGAGGCTCATGCCGTCCGGATGAAGGACGTTATATTGGTAAGATAGTTCGCAATTTAGGTCGGACAGTAGGGGGAAACCGAGGGCATCAATTTTGGCGTCTTTTTCGGACCAAGCTTGGTGTGCATAAACGGAATCTACCGATACACCTAAAATTTGACAGTTGGCTTCTTCAAACTGTTCACGGTTGGCACCAAGTTCGTATAGTTCGGTTGGGCAGACAAAAGTGAAATCTAGAGGGTAGAAGAAAAGTAGTACCCATTTACCTTTATAGTCGGAAAGAGAGATTTTTTTGTCAGTTGCTTTGTTAAAGTAGGCGGGAATAGTAAAGTCGGGGGCCATTGCGCCAATTGCGAGATTGTCTTGATGATCGTTATGATCGTGGTTGCAGTCACACATAGTGAGTTTTGTTAATGATTATTTACAGAAGGAGGTTAACAAGTTTTTTTGCGCTTGGCTAGCTGGATATTACTAATGTTTTGTGGTATAATTTTCGGATAAGTTAATTTTTATGTATGCGTAATTCATTATTTGTTGAAAGTAGGTTGGTGTTATTTAAGGCACCTGATGAGAATAAGGGGTTTTTGCATGAGCAGC
>PFRW01000056.1 GCA_002788755.1 Candidatus Peregrinibacteria bacterium CG_4_9_14_0_2_um_filter_41_14 | reverse complement strand
GTTAGCTAGTTAGGCTATCACCATCGTAAAGCAATATTTGTATCAAGGAACAAGAGCCAGAATGGAGAGAGCCGTCGACACCAATCAAATGGTACGAGGCTCTCTGTTCTTAAAGGGAGGGTTGCCCACTAATGCAAGACTCCGAGCGCAAACTTTATTTCAAAGCGATTTCATATGAAGAAATCTAATTATTATATCAAAGATTTTTGAATCGTCAAACTTTAGGTATAGCGATAAAGATGAGTTGTTGTTTGCGTTAAAGGTCTGCCAAAAATTCATCCTAAAGGAATTTACTTTTAAAAGTAGAAATGATAGCTTTGGCACCACATTAATTGCTGAAAGGTGAATTATCGTCAAATTATAAAAGAGGCATGGGACTTTTCCCAACGAGAAAAGAAATTAGTCTATTTCTATGCTTTTCTACCTTCGCTAATTACTACAATTACAGGGATAATTTATGTTGTTTATCAATCCGTTGCGCTAAAACGTTATTTTGATCATGGGCATAGCGTGATTGCTGATCTTATTCAGTTGGGTTGGAATATTTTGAGTGAGCATCCGGAAATTACCATTTATGCGATAGTTGGCGGGGTGATTATTGCGGTACTATACTTATTTTACCCTGCGTTTAATGAAGGGGCGCTAATTCAACTTATTGCGCGCAAATATAATGGCCATAAAACGAGTATGCTGAGTGGGGTTACATATGGAATGAAATCGTTTTTTCCGGTTTTGGAGTTTCATGGACTTTTATCATTTTTTAGCTTTAGTGCCTTATTGGCTTATGCAACCTTAATCTTGCGGACGTTGGGGTATGATGTTTTTAAAATTGTGGGAATAATCTTTATAATGGCTGCATTACTTAACTTTGTACTCTCATTCTTATTTACGTATGCGCAATATTTTATTGTTATTGATGGTGAAAATGTGTTTGCGGCAATGGGGAAAAGTACTGATTTAGTAATTGATCATTGGCAATCGACGGTATTAATGTTTTTAATTTTACTACTTATTGGTTTACGAATATTACTAAACGCCTTACTAATACTGGTAATTCCAGGCTTAATTGTGGTTACAGCTGGCTTTTTTGCCAGTTTAGCATTAAATAGTGTAGGCTTAATTATTGGCGGTGTGCTAGGATTGTTAGGTCTTTATATTGCCGGTTATTTGGGCGGTGTGCTTTCCGTTTTCTCACATGCTGTTTGGATCCTAACCTTTCTCAAACTAACAGAAGAAGGAGAAGTTACAGCACGTACAGTAGCTGAAAACAATAATTCCTAATTTAGATTATGCTTATCCCGATTCTCTTATTAATTCTTGGTTTTATCTTTTTAGTTGGTGGTGGTAATTGGCTTGTTGGCGGCGCCTCCTCGGTGGCAAAAAGGTTAAAAGTATCGCCATTAATGATTGGGCTAACAATTGTGGCATTTGGTACCTCGGCGCCGGAGTTAATGGTCAATATTTTGGCTGGCTTGAATGGGAATTCAGACATTGCGATTGGAAATATTTTAGGATCGAACATTGTTAATATTATGTTGATTTTGGGCGTTGCGGCGGTCATCTACCCATTAAAAGTGGGCAGTGGTACGGTTTGGAAAGAAATCCCTCTCAGTATTTTAGCCACAATCGTCGTCTTTTTTGCTGCGAATGATTTACTACTTGATGGAGCAAAAACTTCGATTATTACACGGAGTGAGGGGCTGGTGCTGTTGGCCTTTTTTGCAATTTTTGTTTATTACACATTTGGTATTGCCAAAGTTGAAGGTGATGACGGCGAAGATATCAAAAAAATGCCCGTTTGGCTGTCGGTTGTTTATGTAATACTGGGAATCTTCTTTTTAGGATGGGGTGGTGATTTGGTTGTGCGCAATGCTGTGGAAATCTCACGTTTATTAGGGCTAAGTGAAAGTGTAATTGGGCTCACTGTTGTAGCGATTGGGACTTCCCTGCCGGAATTAGTAACATCGGTCATGGCGGCGATAAAAAAGGAAACAGATATCGCAATTGGCAATATTGTCGGTTCAAATATCTTTAATTTACTTTGGATTTTAGGTTTAAGTGCAGTAATTAATCCGCTTAAGTTTAATATTGGCAGTAATTTTGATCTAATTATTGCGGGTGGTGCCAGTATATTGCTGTTTACTTTTATGTTCCACGGACGCAAACACACCCTCGACCGTTGGCAAGGAGGTATCTTTATCAGCTTGTACATTGCCTACCTAGCTTATCTAGTAATTGGAGCGCTTGATTAATCAGTAGCCCTTTTTAACTTCAGAAAGGACGTCTGCCATAGCGGCACTGGCTACGCCTACAACTCTGTCGCCGCCGCCATAATAGACAATCAGTTGGTCGTCTAAAATGATGGCACCACAAGGGAAGACAACATTGGCGACTTGCCCATCTTTTTCGTAATTGGTTTGGGGTTCAAAAAGCGGTTTATAAGTTCGCCCAATAATTTGCGTTGGGTCATTTAGGGCTAGGAGCACTGCACCAACTCTATAGTGATGATCGTCACTAGAAACACCGTGGTAAAGGAGAAGCCAGCCCCCTTTTGTTTTTAAAGGAGTAGCGGCAATGCCTACTTTGAGGCTATCCCACATACCGGGGCGTTGTCTTAACCAGCGATTTTCCTCTAGCCAAGTATGACTATCAAAGTCCAAAGTTGGGACTAAGTCAATATCAATACCGTTACCGTAGCGATGAAAGATCATGTACTGCCCATTGACCTGTTCCGGTAGAACGCAGGCATCTTTGTTGTCAAAATCGGGAGAGGAAATGGGAATCGGGTTGGACCAGTTCCAGTTTTGGGCTAAAAAGTCCGTGAGGAGAATTGAGGTAATGGCAATGCGTGCGGCCATCTTGCCATTGTAGGCGGTGTACAACATGTAGATTTTGTCGCCTATTTTAGTAATGCGGGGATCTTCGCAGCCGGAGTTGCCGTGTGGCACCAGTTTTGCTTCGATGTTTGTGCGCGGCACATATATTGGTTGATCACTGCGAAATGTGATATTAGTGCCGTCGGAGCTTTGCGCATAACCCAAAACAGAAGTATTGTCTTCCGACATGGCGCGGTAAATAATGTGTACTTTGCCATCTTCGTAAATTGCGGTCGGATTAAAAACCGCTTTTGCTTCCCATGGGTGTTCTTGAATCGGCTCGAGAATGGGATTGGCGCTGGATCGATCAAATTTTACGCCACAGGTATGGGTGCAGAGCATGATGTCGAGGAGGACGGACAGCTTGCCTTTGGCGACGGCACAAAAGGTGTCGGTGGCGCCGTAATATATCGATAATTCATCTTGATCTAACAATACGCCCGAAGGGAAAACAATATTGGGGACCATGCCGTAAATTTCATAGCCTTCTTCTGGGCATAATAGCGAATAATCGGTACGGGCTGTGAGCTTGGCGGGGTTGTCGGATTCTAATAAGGCTGCTTCAATCCCAAAAAGTTTATGTGAGGTAAAATAATCGCGAATATATGAATAAATGAGGAGCCAGCCGTGCTCTGTTTTAACAGGTGGCGCACCAATTTCAATCTGATCTTTTGCGTGTCTTTGTAAATTAATTGTATGTTGGTCGATATTGGCGTACCAATCGTCCCAATAGGCTTTTGACCACATATCTTCTTCTTTGTTAAAGTAGGCGAGGGCTATTTTGGCGGGTGGTCGATCGGTATCTACAGATAAGATGGCGCAAAATTGACCGTTAATTTTTTCGGGGAAAAGGGTCATTGCCTTGGCATTGAATGGTGTAATCAGATGCTTTGCTTCGATTGTTTTAAGATCTTTACTAATAGCCAACCCAACTTTAATGCCGTCTGCCGTAAAGGGATAGGTGGAAAGAGCGGTATAAAATATATAGTATTTATCGCCTATTTTGGTAATGCGCGGGTCTTCACAGCCAAATTTTTCCCATTCATGCTCGGGAATAATGAATTGGGTGCGGTTTGTAAAATCGTCGCCGGTTGTGCTTTCGGCAATACCAATGGTAGAAACCTGCAATTTGGCCTGAGTATCCCAATGATAATGGGCGGCGGACAAGGCGCGGTATAGCAAGTATATTTTATCTTTATGCCGAACCGGACAACCATTAAAAACCGCGACTGCTTCCCAAGTCTTCGTGACGTCGGGCTTTAGGATTGGATTTTTATGTGAGCGCTCAAATATACTCATGTTTTAGGCCATCAATGTCTGCAAGAACTTTTCCAAGTCTGCATAAGCCACATTAACATATGAATCGGCACCGCCATAGTAAATATACAAGATATTATCTTTTACGACTGTACCGGTTGCGTAAACGACGCCCGGTTTGAAACCTTCGTTATCGTGCCAGCAATCCGGTTCTAAAATTGGTTGTTTGGAGCGGTAAAGGATTTTGTTGGGATTTTTGAGATCTAAAAGCATGGCGCCAATCTTGTATTTGCCTGGATCGTTTTTGTCCATGGCATGGTAAAGCAGCAGCCAACCGTGCTTAGTTTTGAGAGGAGGGGCACCGGCACCTCTAATGCGAGACTCCCAACTTGTTTTGGTTGCGCCTTCGCCATCGTAAACACTTCTAATACATTTGCTTTTGTTGGTGAAGTTTAAATCATCGCAATACTCTAAAGATATTTTGGGAGATAGGCTGTGCAAAATGGCGTATTTGCCATTAATTTTTTCGGGAAAAATCACCCAGTTTTTGTGGACTTCGCCTTCCGGTGAAATTATTTTTGGATGTTTCCAGTTCCAATGTTGATTAAGAAAATCTTCGACCTTAATGGATGTTAAGCCCACTCTGAGGCCGTTATCGCAAGCTGTATAGGTCATGTATAAAACGTCCTCACCCTTAACTTGGACAATGCGCGGGTCTTCACAGCCGCCGAAGCCGCCACCGGATGCTAAAGAAAAGGTGTTCATGACTTGTGGAGCGCATTTGTGCTCGTAAACCGTATATAGCAGCCGTTCGTCTATGCTTAGCCCATCTTCGGAACGAGCATAGCCGCAACGGGAAAGCCCGTCATCGCCCATTGCCCTGTATAAAAAATGGACACTATCGTCCAATAAAATTGCCGCCGGATTAAAGGTTTGCCCAGATTCCCAATTGTTTTCTGCGTTGGGGGCAATTAGGGGATTGTGCGTTGGTTTAGTAAATTTGAGTTTTTTAGATACCTTCTGTTTAGGTACACCGCCTTTAGGTTTAAACAACCTAATAAATCGGAAGACTTTTGAAAAAGATTTTAGGATGCCCATGGCGTCTATATTTATTAGGGTTTCCTATCATAGTAGCATAAATCCTGGTAAGCCTCAATGAGTATTTGGCAATTGCTTATCTAACTTATCTGGTAATTGGCATCATTGCGTAGTAGACTGCCAGCAGATAAGATTTTAACTAATTCTGATTTATGGAAATACAATGGTTTGGCAATAATTGCTTTGTGATCACAGGTAAAAATGCGACCGTATTAATCGACCCTACCCCTGCCGCATTGGCAAAACTGCCACAAACGGTGGATATTATTATTACAACATCCCCAAACAAGCCTGAAAAGATCGCAATTGATGGCATCAAGCACACGCACCATTTTAACTGGCCAGGTGAATACGAAGCCAAAGGTATTGCGGTTACATTAGACCCTTACAACCCGTTTGAAAATGATCATCAGTTGGTGCATCTAATTATTGATGATATTAAAGTAGCTAATCTTGGCTACTTAAGCTCACTACCAAAAGACGAACACACCGAAGCCTTGGGCGATGTCGATATTTTAATGCTCCCAGTAGGCGACGATGACGTTCTGACGGCTAAACTAGCCAATGAGGTTATTGAAACAATCGAACCAAAAGTTGTAGTCCCAAGTTGTTTTGCCAGTACTGCGGTATCAAGCAGTTACGCCCCCATAGCGGATTTTGCCAAAGAGTCCGGCATCACCTTGAGCGAACCAATTAAAACCTATAAACTAAGCAGCGCCAGCGCATTGCCGACAGAACAAATGGAATATGTCATTCTGTCCTCGTAGTTCAATTGGATAGAACGGCTCCCTCCTAAGGAGCAGATACAGGTTCAATTCCTGTCGGGGACACCAACCAGCTATAATTTAAATTTTGAACAAGTTTATGTTGGAACGTACTACTCAGCAAAGAAAAGAAGATGTAATGGGAATAGGGCACGATGCCTTAGCCAGTATGAGTGAAAGTGGCATAATAAGGTATTCCTTTGTATACGAAGTTGCCAGCCCCGAAACAGCTGCTAGTCAATATCAATTGAATCCTAGGATGCTGACAATGATGATCGAAGTAATTAAGGAAATTAAGCTTGGCGAGGTCGATGGCGATAGCCGCTTAATTACAAATCCCGAAACGATTAGAGCAGCCCTCGAATATCTAAAAACGCGTGTGCTAAGAAAATTCGACCAACAGCATACACGAGCAATCCCTTTTGAAGGAATGTGGAAGGTTACCGGACATGTACCAGAGTGGTATGCTAACTAATAAAGGAAATTTTTCTATGAACACCGAACTCGCACAAATTCTGGAATTTGCACAACAAGGGTCATTAAATCCCGACACTCAATACCCGGTTACTGTGGAGCTAGCCAGTGGCGATAGAATTAAAATTCGGTGTATTCAGACTGGTTGTCGTGAGGAGCTAGAAGCGGTTATGGAACTGGAAAAGGCCGCATGGGGTACAGAACTGGCGTTTCCGGACGATTACATAAAGAGAGACTACACCATGTTTCCCGGACTACAAGTGGGAGCGTTTTGTGAAAAAACAGGGGCTCTTGTTGGTGTTGTCTCAGCAATGAGACTAAGCCCAGATCCGGCAGAAGATGTAGATGAATTTGTAGCAATGGCTGGCACAAAAGCCTGGGAATATATATATGCGCACAATCGTGACCCCCAAGGTATAGTCTGCGAAGGAAGCGACTTGGCTGTAGCACCGGAATGGCAGAAGAAAGGGGTAGCGAGCGTACTACTTCCATTTATGTTACGACAAGTTGCTAAGACTGATGGGATTACTCGATTTACTTGGCAATCGCGGACGCCGGGCTATGCAAAATGGGCGGCAGAAAATGGGGAAGAGAGCGGACCTGAAAGCCATGGAATTTACGTCAATAAAGTATTAGCTGGCGAACTTACAGATCCTGTACTAAGTGTGTATGCCGGATTTGTAAATGCTGGAAACATTGACATGATCAACCCTAATTCTCCTTGGCTACATGACGAAGCATCGGGCGGATTTGGAGCTAGATTTGATGCTACAAAATTTCTAAAGGAAATAAAATAGACAACCGCCTCCACCTCACTTAATATACTAAGGAATTTAACCTTATTTTTATGGAAGCTTTTGGTGCTTTGTTTGGCCTCCTCATTTTTGCTGGTGGCGCATTTATTTTTTTGTTAGTGATTTTTGTTCGCCAAATTAATCAATACCAGCGTGGTGTGATGTTTACGCTTGGTAAGTTTACAGGGATTAAGCAACCAGGGTGGCGGATTGTGATTCCGGTTTTTCAATCTATGAGTAAAGTGGATATCCGTGTGAAGGCGGTAGATGTGCCGGATCAAGAAGCCATCACGCACGACAATATTTCGATCAGCATTAATGCGGTGATCTATTACAAAATTAGTGACGCAGCTAAGGCGATTATTGAGGTGGAGAATTTTTACTATGCGGTAAGCCAATTGGCACAAACAACTATGCGAAACGTGGTTGGACAGGCAACTTTGGATGAACTTTTGCAAGAACGTGAGCGTATTGCAGATGAAATTGAATTAATTGTGGACAAAGCTTCGGATCCATGGGGTATTGAGGTTGTTTCTGTGGAATTAAAAGATATTCGTTTGCCGGACAACCTAAAGCGCACAATGGCTAAAGAAGCCGAAGCAGAACGTGAAAAGCGTGCTGTCATCATTAACTCACTTGGTGAGCTTGAAGCGTCTCAAAACCTTGCCGCTGCCGCTAAAACGTTAACAGAGTCACCGGGAGCCTTACATTTACGCACTTTGCATTCAATTAATGATATTTCTTCGGATCAATCAAATACTACAATCTGGATGGTTCCAAATGATGGATTTAAAGTGATGGAAGCTCTAGGCAAAAGCCTAATGGGCAACAAATAATTAAGTTTGATTTGAATTAGTAGAATCAGGGGGAGTCGCCTGCGGCTCCTCTTTTTTTTGATAATGCCAAAAACTAACACCATAAAAACTGTTCAATCCATAATAAAAAACACCAAAAATGGTTTGAATAACAAACTCAGCCAAAAACCATAAAGAGACAATAGCGGCGAGGGCAATTGGTGTAGCTAAATTTAAATAACTAGGATTTACAATCGCAATTAAGGTGAGCACCAAAGCAACGCCAACGGTGCCATAAACATTCACATTTTTGGTTTCAGCATGGCTATATAAAAGCTGCCAAATTTGTGTGATCAAAATCGAAAAACCGGAAAAAGCTAATAGCAAAAGCCAAAAAGTGCCTGTGTCTGCTTTGGCAAAAATAATTAAAAACGGAGTTATAAATGCCGCCAATAAAAAATGACTAATAGAAAGTTGGTAAACAACTCGGTGTACTTGGGGATGATCTTCGCCGGCAACCCATTTGCGCAAATATGAGTCTAAAATATTTAGCCCCCAAACCAATAGCAATACGCAGCTGGCCTGAATTAACAGTGCCAAAGTTTGGTCGGTGGTTCCTAAATAATTATTAATGACAAGTATGGCCATAAACCCCAATGCGGAAATAATCCCCATTAAAATTGCTCGTAAAAAATTAAAAAGAACGGTTTGACCTGTAAACATAAGATTAAAAGGTTAAGATTTATGTTTTGCAAAAAAAAGATGGTAGGCAATCACGATGATTACACCAATAGTTAAATAGGTATCGGCTAAATTAAAAATCGGCCAAATGCTGATATGGATAAAATCGATAACTTTGCCATAAGCAATACGATCGATACTGTTACCAATAATACCGGCGGTAATAAGGGCAAAGACGGCCTGCTGGCTAAGGGCCAGTTTCCGAAATTTGGCGCTTGTGGGGGCGAGCAAAAAGGCCAATCCCACAACCACACCAAGACCAACTGTAATAAATAAGGGAATTGCTAAACTAAAGGCGCTGCCTGTATTAAAGGCTAATTCAAAATTAAACCAACTGAGGAAGCCAACAAACTGCTTCTGGACAAAGTAATTTTTACTAAGCTGATCAACGTACAAAAGTAGGGTTATTAGCAGGTAGTACAATAAAACCCGATTATATGTGACCATTTCACTTTGTTAGACGCTATTGAATTTAGCGCAAATAGTTTCTAAGATAAACCTACTTTTAATTTGAACTTACTCTGTGGTGCATAAAAAAAAACAAATAGACTATTTATTGTTACTGGCAATTTTAGGATTACTGATTATTGGCGTGATCTTAATTACAAGTATTGGCGTACCTAAGTCAATTCAACTTACAAAAGATGCGGGCGTGCTGTTTCCGCAATGCGGTCAGGACGGTGTCGATTGTTTCTATTTGGTCAAAAAACATTTATGGAGACTAATAATTGCGGTCATCGGCTTTTTTATTGCTATAAAAATGCCTTACACAATTTGGAAAAAAATGGCAGTACCGTTATTTGTGAGCTCTTTTTGTGTTTTGGTATTTGTATTGGCTGCTGGAAAAGCCTTTTCTACATTTGCCACAAGTTGGCTGGTAATTGGTGGTAATTCGTTACAGCCGACCGAGTTTGCCAAATTGGGGCTAATTGCCTATTTAGCGGTTTGGCTGGCACAAAAAGGGAAGGATATTGAGGATTTTAAGAAAGGCTTTATGTCGTTTGTGGTATTGATTGGAATTGCAACATTACCAATTTTAATGCAGCCGGATTTAGGGGGCACAATGGTCTTTATGCTAATTGCGGTTGGTTTGTACTTTTTGGCAGGGGCACCAATTAAACATATGGCCGTGGGCTTTACAATTGGAGTTTTGGGTCTATTAATAATGTTGCCGATCTTTAGTTATCAAAAAAGTCGCGTAATGGCCTATCTTAATCCATCGGAGGAAAACTGCCAGGTCACCAAAGACGGCACACGTTCGGATTACTGTTGGCAAACAACGCAGGCAAATATTGCAATTGGTAGTGGTGGCTTTTTTGGGCGCGGCCTAACCAAGGGGGTACAAAAATCTTATTGGTTACCGCAGGCATCGGATGATTTTATTTTTGCCGCTTCGTCTGAGGAGCTGGGGTTTGTGAGGATTACGCTCTTAGTTCTACTATTTGGCTTTATTGGTTATCGCGGATTTATGATTACGCGGTTTGCTCCGGATCGCTTTTCGATGTTTATGGCAGCGGGAATTACGCTGTGGATTGTGGGTCAGGCGTTCATCAATATTGGTGTAAACACTGGACTTTTACCGATCACCGGTATTACTCTACCGTTTGTTAGTTATGGTGGTTCTTCTTTAATTGCCACTTTAATTGGCGCGGGCGTGCTTCTCAATATTTCTAAATACTCGGAAAACTATGTCACATCTGGTAATAACAGGAGGCGGAACGGCGGGTCACATCCTGCCAAACGTGGCTCTTATCGACGCACTGATTTCGGCAGCGCCTAAACTAAAAATAACTTACATTGGCAGTGAGAAGGGCATGGAATCAGATTTAATTGCCGATTTAAGCAATGTAGAGTTTAGGACAATTGCCACCGGCAAGCTGCGTAGATACTTTAGCCTCGATAATTTCACCGATCTTTTTAAGGTAGTAAAAGGGATTGGTCAAAGCTACAAAATCCTGAAGACCGAAGCCCCAAAGCTTATTTTTAGTAAAGGCGGCTTTGTCAGTTTGCCGGTTGTAATTGCCGGTCGTTTGCTTAAAATCCCCATCATTATTCATGAAAGTGATAGCTCCCCCGGGCTTACAACAAAACTAACGGCGCCCTGGGCCTCAGAAATTTGGTATAGCGATGGTGACTTGCGTACATATTTTACTAAATTTAAAAAAGCCAAACTCATGCAAATGCCGGTTTTGGTTAGACGCAATATTTTACAAGGTGACAAAGAAACAGCCAAAGAACTAACCGGTTTCAAAGGGAAGAAGCCGGTTTTACTAATTATTGGCGGTAGTCTAGGCGCAGAAGTGATTAATCAAAATATCGATAAAGCCTTACCTAAGCTGTTAATTAACTTCGACATTATTCATGTTTGCGGTAAAGGCAAGCTACGAAAAGCGCAAAAAGGCTATAAGACCTATGAATACGTAACCGATGTATTACATCATTTTTATGCATTAGCAGATATAATATTGGGGCGTGCCGGAGCCACAAGCTTGGCAGAATGGTCCTTTTTAGGCAAACCGGTAATTCTAGTACCGCTTGCCCAAACAAAAAGTCGTGGTGAACAACTCATGAATGCCGCAAAGTATCTTCAAAAAAATACGGGCATAATTTTAACTGAGGATGAACTCTCCCCTGCAAAACTAACAAGTGCCGTTGCCAAAATGGCAGCCCAAACAACAGACCCCGTAATAAATAACTTAGACAAACTGGATGAATTAGCGCTAAGCTATGTTCAAATGCTTTGTTACTATTTAAATCAAATATGTCCAAATTAATGATTATTGTAATTGCCGTTGGCGTTATTATTGCGCTCACTTTAATAGAAAAGTTTGTGTCTGTTTATGGTAAATTGCAAAAATTAGAAAAACAACAACAAGTAATAATTGCCCAAGAGCGATACCTATTTAACCGTTTAACTTTACTGCTCGCCGTTGACCAGTACCAGTTTTTATTGGATCCGGTATTTCAAGATCAACGACGTAAATTATATAACACTCCCGGCGCTGCCAGTTACCAAAAGATAAATGAGCTACTTAGCAAGGCAATT
Source organism: Candidatus Peregrinibacteria bacterium CG_4_9_14_0_2_um_filter_41_14 (assembly GCA_002788755.1). Lineage (GTDB taxonomy): Bacteria > Patescibacteriota > Gracilibacteria > UBA1369 > UM-FILTER-41-14 > UM-FILTER-41-14. The sequence goes on along the minus strand of PFRW01000056.1, from coordinate 19,539 downwards.
GCTAGCCCTAACATAGATAAGACGATTGAACTAAGCTTAAGCTCAGAAATTAAAGGTTTAGTAGATTTACTAAATACTAATTTTGATGAGTACAAAAAAATGGTCTCAATAATTATACCTGTACAAAAAAATGGTATAAAATTGCTTACAGCTATGGCTTTTAAGCAAAAATGTTTACTCAGTCAAGCTTTTCAGAAAGACCTCTAAGCTTAAAGAAGAGAAAGGAACTATTGACAAATTTGACAAATTATGAGAGAAGTTAGCAGTATTAATTTATATATATTGTTTCTTTAACCATAGAGCTATGCAGAGTACATTGACTAAACTAATTTCGATAACGACACTAATAACCATACTGTCAACATTCATGGTTAGTCCGATTGCGATGGCACAAGAGGCGGGTCCGGTTCCGGAGTTGCCAACTTTTGATCTGCCAAGTCCCACACCTCCGGTTGAGCCTACTCCGCCAGCCGACATTTTACCGTTAACCACACCGTTAATTCCTGTGGATTTAGCACCGCCGGTTGACCCAACTCCTCCGGCAGACACTCCAACAGATCTGCCACCGGTAGATGAAACCCTACCAGGAGTTGCCGACTTTACAGTTGACACAATGGCACTCCCGGTACCGGTAAATGAAACCGTTGCAGGTAAAGTTTGGGAAGATGTAAATGGTAATGCCGTATATGACGACGGAGAACCTCTAATGGAAGGTATTCGTGCAACTCTTTACCATAATGATCCAAGCCTAAATACAACATTCACTCCTATTGCCAATGTATTTACGGACGTAAACGGTGCTTATAATTTTACAGGTTTGTTAGACGGACATATTTACACTGTTTCTTTCAGACGGAATGACGAATCATACAGCTTTACAAGTGAACAAAACTTTGGCAGCGACGATACAATTGATAGTGACGTAGAGCCATATGTAGGATACTCACTTGGATCTTCTGATATTTTCTTGTTTGATAGTTCAACAACAATATTAAATACATTCAATAAAGTTCGTCGTGCTCCCGGTGGTTACGAAGTTGATGGTATGGGCGCTCCCGTACTGTCAGGCAACACTACAAATGTATTGGCAATTGATGCCGGTTTAATCCAAGGTTTAACAATTAGTGGTAAAGTTTGGAATGACTTTAATAAAGATGGTCTGCAAGGTTTATCCGAAACAGGTCGTTCCGGTATTTATGTAATGTTAAATTATATCGTTAAAGATCCTGCAGGTAATCATCCTTCAGTAGTACAACATGCGATTACAGATGCAGATGGTAACTACACTTTTGCAAATTTATATCCAGGTGACTACTTTGTTTCAGTACCAAAAGTACTACAGGGTAGCCTTAGCCTTGGTGGTGGTAATAACCTACCTGCCGACTGTAATGCTTACACGCTTAAAGACGTAGGGGGTGATGACGCATTAGACAGTGACGTAGAAGCTATCAACGGCTTTAACCTGGGCTCTACTGGTCTTATCAATGTAACAACTGCGCCGGTTGCCAATGTTGATGCCGGTCTAAAATGTAACAACGTTTCTGGTGTAGTTTGGGATGATGCTAATGCAAATGCCCTTCAAGATGCAGATGAAACACTTGTAGAAGGTGTTCGTGTTGTTCTTTATCAAGCAACTAGCCCAACAAGCACTTTCCCTGCAATCGCCGAAACTACAACTGATGCAAACGGCTTTTATAACTTCAACGGTTTAGTTGATGGTTATATTTATACAGTAAGCTTCCGTCTTGGTAGCTTGCCTTACCGTTTCACTTACTACCAAAATACAGGTGACGATGACACAATCGATAGTGACGTAGAAGCGTTTATTGGCTACTCACTTGGTTCTTCTGACCGTTTTGTATTCAATGCCAACAATGTAAATTCTGATCGAATTAAGCACCAACAACATGCTCCGGGTGGACTAATTCTAGACGGAGGCTTGCCAATTGTAACTGGTACTGTAGATACAGGCCACGTTAGTGCTGGTATTGTTAAGTACGGAACAGTTAGTGGTAAAGTTTGGAACGACTTAAATAAAGATGGCGTGCGTGATGATTTTGAAACAAACAGAGAAGGTGTTTACGTAATTTTAAATCAACTTGTTAAAGGTCCAGATGGCCCACGATCAGCCGCAGTTGCTCACCAAGTTACAGATGCCAACGGTGACTACTTATTCGAGAATCTACACCCTGGTGACTACTATGTCTCAGTACCAAAAGTTCTAGCAGGTAGCCTTAGCCTTGGTGGTGGTAACAACCTTCCAGATGACTGTAATGCTTATACACTTAAAGATGCTGGCGCCGACGACACTGTAGATAGTGACGTTGAACCAACTGCCAGCTTTAACCTTGGTGCCAGCCATGTGTTTACACTAACAACAGACGGCTCAGTTTCAAATGTTGATGCCGGTCTTATCTGTAACAATTTAACCGGTGTGGTTTGGGATGATGCTAATGCAAATGCCCTTCAAGATGGTGGTGAAACACTTATGGAAGGCATCCGTGTTGTTCTTTATCAAGCAACAAGCCCAACAACTAACATGGTAAAGATCAAAGAAACTCGTACCGATGCAGCTGGTCGATACAACTTCAAAGGTTTAGTTGATGGCTACATCTATACTGCAAGCTTTAGTGTTGGTAGCTTGCCTTACCGTTTCACCTACTACCAAAATACAGGTGACGATGATACAATCGATAGTGATGTAGAAGCGTTTATTGGCTACTCACTCGGTTCTTCTGACCGTTTTGTATTCAATGCCAACAATGTAAATTCTGATCGAATTAAGCATGACCGTCATGCTCCAGGTGGACTAATCCTAGATGGAGGCTTGCCAATCGTAACGGGAACTGTAGATACAGGTCACGTTAGCGCTGGTATAGTTAAACACGGTACGGTTAGCGGTCGAGTATGGCATGATGCCAATGAAGATGGCTTAAAGAGCGATGGCGAAGCTGGAAAAGAAGGCGTTTACGTAATCTTAAATCAACTTGTAGAAGACCCAACTACCCCAACCGGTATGCGGTCTGCATCAGTTGCTCACCAAATGACTAATGCAAGCGGTGACTATCTATTTGAAAACTTACACCCCGGTGACTACTACATCTCAGTACCAAAAGTTCTACAAGGTAGCCTTGGTGGTGGTAGTAATTTCCCAACAGACTGTACAGACTACACTCTAAACAATGTTGGTGCAGACGACACAATTGACAGTGATGTAGAGCCAACAAATCTATTTAATCTAGGAGCTAGTGAGAGGTTCACACTGGCAACAAACAGCTCAGTTACTAACGTGGATGCTGGCTTAATCTGTACCGTTGTACCTGCTGCAAATGCAACAGGTGGTGGTGGCACAACAGGTGATGGTGGTGGTGGCACAGGCGACTCTACCCCTCCCCCGGCTGATGCTGTACCAAATGGTGGTGGCGGTGGCGGCGGTGGCGGTGGCGGTGGATTCCGACTTCAGTCACTAAATAACCCAACAAATACACCAACACCGGACTTTACAGGTCAATCTTTAGATCCGGTTTCACTAGATCCTTGTCTACAATTACTGGCTCGTGACCTAACCTTTACCGACCGAAGTGACGTAAATGCTGAAATTTTAAAAGAAACAGCACTATTAACTCCCGGTTACAAAGGTGAAACACAATACGTAATTAGTGGTTATGGAAATCTGGCTAACGGAACAGGTACAGCCTTAATCGGTTTAGACAATCCTCTACTACGTATTGAAGCAGCAAAAATCTTAACGACTTCAATCCTTTGTTATAAAATTTACGCTACTGACGAAATCACCGATGCTTTCACATTCAATGATATTGCAAAAGTAAACCCAACAAACCAATGGTACGCTGATATTGCCTATACTGCTCACTCTGTAGGCTTATTACAAGGACGTAATGGTAACGCTGCGTTACTTGATCCGGTTTCTAAAGAAGAGTTTGTCACAATGTTAGTAAGAGCATACGAAGCTAAGTACGGAACGATCGTTGTAAATCCAGACACTGTTACTGTAGATATTGATCCGAATGCTTGGTACTATAACTCATACCTAAAGGCAAAAGCAGTAGGACTACTAACTCCGGCACTAGAAACTACAGGAACTCCATTACGACGTGAAGACGCATTTATGGCTATAGTTAACGCTGCAATGCTTCTAAACTCTTATACTGCAGATGCAAAAATTGCTGTTTCTGCAAAGTTGAACAGTTAATCTTTACAACATTCAAGCATTATGGGAACCTATTTAGATCGAGCAAAAAAGTATGGTTTTGCTAGGAAGCAAGCCAACCACTCGATATAGACAGGTTCCCACTCTTGACAAATATGTTTACTTGTGGTAAAAAGTGATATAAAATTCATTGGTAACTTAAAAAAGTAAGTACGTGAGTTTCTATTAATAACAGGCGCTGTCTGCCCCTGCTGTATACCAGGTCACTTCTGCTCTTGAGAGGTATAAGTAGGTAACCCGATAAAGGGGCTATAACTATAGATAAACAAATTAACTTGGATGCTAAACGGCATCGACATAGTAAAACGTTTTCTCGTAACACCGTACTCAAACATCAACTGCTATTACAAATAAAGAATTATTTCTTTATTGTCCTCGGCACATTATTAAAAGGAGGAAAAGTAATAAGCAAAAAATGGTATAAACATCAGCCGGATAATAAACCCGTAGCTAAGATTTCTCAGCGTAAACGATTCATGTATCAGTTCACGTTAGCAAGCTTAGGACTATTTATGGTTTCTTCTATCTCTACGCACGGTGCATTTTTTGAAACCGGAGGTGCGGTGAGTCATGCCGGTTACTTTGTTAATCCTGATGACCTTAAATTAAACTTTGAACAACTAGTTGCTAATCAAGATAATGGATTTTTAATCAGCTTAAGTAGTTCAACGCAAAACTCATTGGCGCAATCGGCTAATCGTTCTGAAGATATTGAACACGTTGTTAAGCCGGGTGAAGATCTTTCTTCGATTGCCTCATGGTACGGACTTAAAAAAGTTGAAACAGTGATGTGGGCTAACAACTTAAATAATGCCGTAATTCAACCGGGTATGAGACTTAAAGTCCCTGCTGCCGATGGCTTACGTTATACAATTAGAGCTGGTGATACAATTAATGATATCTCTAGTCGTTTCCAAGTTGCTGCCGGTGACATTACAAACTTCAACCAAATTAACGGTGGCTCTTTAAAAGAAGGTCAAAAACTTTTCATTCCAAATGCGACTGTAACTTCTCGAACATTAATTGCAGACAATACACCGGTACAACAAGTTGCATCAAATCGCGTTGCCTCTCCTACCATTGATATTCCACAAACGGCACCAAATGTACAAGCTGTGCCAACGCCAACGGGAACAACGATTAATGGAGCAGCAGCGGCTCCACAGCAAGAGAAACAACCGGAAACTACAGGTCCAGTCGTTAATGCGGCTGCAGCACCTGCTAACTCAACTCCTGCCGTACCGGCACCTCAAGCGGCTGTACAAATTCAGGCAGCAGCAGCCCCACAAGCGACAACAGCCGGCGGATGGACTTATCCGGTACCGGGTGGATGTCGAATTACACAAGGGTATCATGGTGGCCATTTAGCCGTGGATTGTGCGAACCGTAGTGGTGGTCAAATCATAGCTGCAAGCGCCGGGACAATTGAACTGTCAACTTGTGGTCGTAATGGTTATGGTTGTCACGTAATTATCAATCATAATAACGGCTTCAAATCACTTTATGCTCATTTCCGTGAGCAACCAATGGTAAGCGTTGGTCAATCTGTATCTGCCGGTCAACAACTTGGTTGGATGGGAACAACAGGATGGTCAACCGGTGTCCATTTGCATTTTGAACTTGTAAAAGGCGGCGTAAAAATTAGCCCAATTGGACCGGTATTCTAGATCTGAAACTAATGCAAAGATGGCCACGCCAGATCGTCGTAAAATTAATTGAGATATATCAACTAACCTTATCGCCTGACCATAGCTGGGTCAGGCATTTGGTTGGTGGGTGTTATTGTAAGTTTAGACCAAGTTGCTCAGAATACAGCAGGCAAGCGGTAGACAAATATGGTGTACTGGCTGGCGGGCTTAAAGGAGTTAAACGAATAGTTAGGTGTAGGCCGGGAGTTAAAGGAGGCTGGGATGAGTTAAAATAAGCGAAACCAATTTGACATTCTGGCATAGGGACGTAGAATGAAGCAGCTTTTTAGCTGAGTTCTATGACAAAATTCGCTTTAATTAGTGTTTCGGACAAAACTGGGATCGTCGAATTTGCAAAAGGGCTAATTAAACATGGCTACACAATTCTTTCGACAGGTGGAACGGCTAAGGAATTAGCAGATGCTGGTGTTGAGGTTATGCAAGTTAGCGACTACACAGGCTTCCCCGAAATGATGGACGGACGCGTAAAAACATTGCACCCTAAAATTCACGGTGGGCTTCTGGGTCGACGTGATAATGTGGAAGATCAAAAAGCCGCTAAATCGCAAGGCATAGAATGGATCGACCTGGTTGCAATCAATTTATACCCGTTTGCCGCAACAGTTGCTAAAAAAGAAACAACACTGGAAGAGGCCGTAGAACAGATAGATATTGGCGGGCCAAGCATGATCAGAAGTGCTGCCAAAAACTTTAAGGATGTCGCCGTAGTGATTGACCCATCCGACTATCCAAAAGTGCTAGAAAAGCTTGATACGGGCGACTTAGACGTCGCTTTTAGACATCACTTAGCTTGCAAAGCGTTTACAGCCACAAGTGAGTACGATGAAATGATTTCGCAATACATGTGTGATAAATGCGGAGATCCCGAACTATTAAACTTACATTACACTAAAGTCCGCTCGCTACGTTATGGCGAAAATCCGCATCAAAAAGCGGCATTTTTCCGTAATCCGCATAATAAGGACGCTAATGTAACCAATGCCGAAGTTTTACATGGCAAACAGTTGTCATTTAATAATATTGTGGATGCCGATAGTGCCATAGAGCTAGTAAAAGAGTTTGCACGGCCGGCTGCGGTCTTTGTAAAACATAATAATCCGTGTGGTGTGGCTACATCTGATCAAATTGAAGTTGCCTTTGTAAAAGGGCATCAAGTTGATCCGCTGTCAGCTTTTGGCTGTGTAATTGCGGTAAATCGTATCGTTAATGAGGCAATTGTTGATTATATTGATGAAAATAAACTATTTGTAGAAATTATTGCAGCCCCGGATTTTAAACCAAAGGCATTAGAAAGATTACAAGAACGTGTAAATTTAAGAATTTTAAAAACGGGTGAATTAAAATTAGACCCAAACCGCCGGGATATTAAGAAGGTGGCTGGCGGTATTTTGGTTCAAACTGCAGATACATATATTGTTAAAGAGTCGGATCTTAAGTCTGTAACAACAAAAAAACCGACAGATGCACAAATCCAAGCTATGCTTTTTGCGCAAAAGGTGGTGAAACATGTTAAATCCAATGCCATTGTGTTTGCCAAAGTCGATGAAGATGGCAATGAGGTGGTAACAGGCATTGGCGCCGGTCAAATGTCTCGGGTTGACTCAGTAATGATTGGCACGCGCAAGGGTGGCGATCGTGTGCCGGGATCGGTGATGGCTTCCGATGCTTTCTTCCCCTTCCCGGATGCTGTTGAACAGGCGGCAGAAGCTAAGGTGGCTGCCATTATTCAACCAGGTGGTTCAATTAATGACGAGGAGGTGATTAGTCGTGCTAACGAATTAGGCATTGTGATGGTGTTTAGTGGGATTCGTAATTTCCGTCACTAGTCTTTAACTCTTTTAATTGTGACTATTTTTCAGGCTATCTTATTAGGAATTATTCAAGGTATTACGGAATTTTTGCCGATTTCGTCTTCCGGCCATTTAATTTTGGCGGAAAGCTTTTTGGGGCTGCATGTTGCCGATTTAATGGATTTCGACATTGTTGTTCATTTAGGGACGTTACTGGCGATTTTGGTTTATTTCCGTACCGATATTACGACTTTGTTTAAAACATTGTTTAAACTCGACTTTAAAAGCGATGAAGGTCGAGAAATTGGCTTTTTGATTATTGGTACAATTCCGGTGGTTGTAATCGGCTATTTATTAGGAGATTCTATTCAAACATACTTTAGAAACCCCTTGTTTGTGGGTATTGCGATGTTGTGTGTGGCTACCTACTTTTTGGTGGCGGAATGGCTTAAAGAGCATACAAAAATGCAGGACAAACTAACTTGGGGCAAAGTGATTTTAATCGGTATTGCTCAATGTATTGCGATTATTCCGGGTGTTTCTCGTTCCGGGTCTACAATTGCGACCGGTGTTTTAACCGGTTTGTCCCGTGTTAAGGCGGCTCGTTTTTCTTTTTTGCTGGGATCGATTGCCATTGCCGGGGCTGGTACATTGTTGGCAACAAAATTTGCGGATGAAGTGGATGTGCTTTTGTCACCAATGATCTTAATGCTTGGCTTTGTGAGCTCGGCTGCTGCTAGCTATTTTACAGTTAGCTTTTTAATGAAATTTCTAAAGAATAATTCGTTACGTACATTTGCTTATTATTTATTAGTAGTTGGGTTGACATCAATATTTATTTCGCTTTAAATGCTTTTATGAAACAAGCAGATTATACAATCGCAACTTTGGGTAGTCACACGGCGCTGCAAATTTTAAAAGGCGCTAAGGATGAGGGTTTTAAGACGCTCGCTATTTGTTTAAAGGGCCGAAGCGAACCTTATCGAAGTTACAATGTTGCCGATGAAATTATTGAAATTGAGAAACCTTCAGACTTTTTTGCAATAGAAGAAGAGTTAATTAAACGAAATGTGATTATTATCCCCCATGGCTCGTTTGTAAGTTATTTGGGGCATAAATCTGTTTGCGATATTAAGGCCATGCATTACGGTACCAAAGCCATTTTAGAATGGGAATCAAACCGAACAATGGAACGCCAATGGCTAAAGAAATCCGGAATTAATGTGCCACGAATTTTTGAAACTCCGGAAGAGATTAATTGTGCCGTTATTGTTAAATTCCACGGTGCACATGGAGGCAAAGGTTACTTTTTGGCTCATTCTACAGCAGAATTTTATGAGAGATTTAAAGAATACACAGGTGAGGACGACTATGTAATTCAAGAATACATTGTAGGCGTGCCAATTTACGCCCACTATTTTTACTCACGTTTAACCAGCGAATTGGAAGTGATGGGTTTTGATAAACGTTACGAATCCAACGCTGATTCCATTGGACGTATTGCTGCTAAAGACCAGCTCGATGTTAATATTAGTACTAGTTACACCATTACAGGTAATGTTCCTGTGGTGCTGCGTGAATCGCTACTACCACTAGTTTTTGAAATGGGTCACTCAGTCATCAAAACCTCCCAAGACCTAGTAGAAAACGGCCTATTTGGCCCATTCTGCCTAGAAATGATTATCGATAAAAACCTAAAATTCTGGACCTTCGAAATCTCCGCCCGCATAGTAGCCGGCACCAACCCCTACGTAAACGGCTCCCCATACACATGGCTCCGCTACGACGAACCAATGTCCACCGGCCGCCGATTAGCCCGCGATATTAAGGAAGCCATAGAAGCTAACCAGCTGGATAAGGTGTTGGGATAGCCAGCCCAGCAGGGCTATGCGATGTCTGCGCTGTTGCGATGTCTGCGATGCTATGACGTCACACTATCACAACGTTGCCCCCCCACAAAACAGTGGTAATCTTTTTATGTCATTAAGACAGTTGCCATACGCACTCTCTTGTGATATAATAATAAGATTTAATTATTTAAATATGTTTGAAATGTCAAAAAAATCTCTTAAAAAGGGGTTTACCCTAATCGAGCTGTTGATTGCGATTACCATTATCGGAATCTTATCAGCTGCCTTAATTCCTCGTATTGCCAATGTAATTCCTACAGCACGTGACAGTGCTCGTAAGGCATCGCTAAATGATGTGGTTGCAGCAATAGAGGCTTATAATTTGGACAATAATGGCTATCCTGCCGGTATTACTGGTTCGAATGATTTCTGTCTAAATGCTGCTGGTACTACTAAAATTAATGGTGCTACAACTTACACTCTTCAAATGTTTCTCGATACATATCTTCGAGGAAGTTCCGCTGTATTCGGAGCAGTTGATGCTCCAGCTGTAGGTGATTGTTTAGATGCTCTTACTAATAAAATGTCAGCCAAATATACAAAACTTGCTACAGGAGGCTTTGTAATTGGTGTAAGGCTTGAACTGCCAAAAAGCGGTAATAGTAAGTCTATTAATGATTTAGTCGAAGGCGATAATACAACTCAGAAATACTACGTAATCAAGCGCTAACCCGCAAAACTCGGCCAAGTCAACTACCTAACCGGTACGCCTGACTAGTCGAAACCGCTAAGGGAAGCGGTAAAGGGTGGATTTCCCTTAAGTAAAATGGTATAATGAGAGGGTAGAAATTATTTTTACCCTCTTTTTTTTATGCGGTTAAGGCGGATGCGAACATTGCTAACGGAAATCGCTTTGGCTAGTGCTGTATTGGCTGTGTTTGCCGGTGGCATTACGGGCAATTTAGGGGGGAATGTGTTGGCACAACTATTTACGCCAACGGCAAAGCAGACGGTGTTGGTACTTGTTAATGAAGGGCTGTATCAAGAAACCCAACAGTTTGGCGGTATGGCAAGCCAATATAGCGACTTATCAAATACAACAATTAAGGCACGGATTGATCGATATGCAAATGCGATTCAACAAGACCTGCCACTAACAAAAACGGTTATTTTACCGGTGCCAAGTGTGGCAACAGTTAAGGCGATCCATGATCAGATTGCCAATTTTGCTTTATTTGAAAGTGAAGAAATTGAAGGCAAGCTTAATGGGGTGATTTTAGTGGGTGATGTTCCCCTGCCAATGGTAAGCAATGGCGGCAACGAGTTTGCCAGTATGTATCCGTATACCGACTTTTTGGCACCACGCTTTAGTTGGGATGAGGGGCAGACTAAATTTGTATATTCGCAAAATACGCACCAGCCGGAACTTTGGCATGGGGTGATTAAGTTTGATGATACTGCGGATTATGCCGCTTACTTTGATAAAAACTTTTTGGCCAGGCGGCAGCATGCCGACTTTGTAGCCGATGGGCAAAACCTCTTTGTGGCTGATTTGCCGGAAGAAGAAGTGAGTTTAAATGAGGATTTGGCGCAGACTTATGCGAATTATTTATCAATTAGCAAGGATCGTGTTTATAACCGCTATACGAAGGAGTTGCTGCAATCTTTGCAAAGCGCTTTTGCGAGCACCTTAAAGACAAATAGTACGGATGCAGATGTGGTTACAGCCTTTGACAAGCTACAGGATAATATTGGTAATAGCGTAGTGACAGGGCAAATTCCGGATGTATTGGTCAAAGGACAAATTGATAAAGTGGCAAAACCGGTTTCGGCTTTGTTTCAAAGTTATTTGAATCGTGTGATTACGGCGCTGGAGCAAACCGGTCGTTATGACTTTAGCTTGGGCGAAATTGAGAATCCGATTAAGCAGATTGCCTTAGTGGATGCTTATCAAGAAAAGTATTTTAAAGCACTAAATGATGAACTGGCAAAAAAGGTTGATGTGTTGGCAAAAGCAGCTGCCAAGCCGGCGGCCCTATTTAGTAATCTGACGATTAGTGGCAATATCACTTTGAGTAATGGGCAACAACAAGCCATTAGCTCTCAAACGTTTGTGAATCAGCGGACAAAATCGGCATTGGATAATACGTTGGTGATCAATTCGACAGAGGCTAGCCAAATTGAAGGAGCTTATGAGTGTCGAGTGTATAGGGGGAGCGAAGAAGGTAAGATGGTAGAAACGATTAGAGATATGCAGGTGCCGGAAGCGGATAATAAATGTTATTTACCGTGGGAAGCGGGGGCGGCGGCAAGATTTAGGGAAGATCCGCTTGGATGTAATCCCTTTTATGCTTTAAATGTTAAGGACTTGCATCGGACTTCATTGGTGACTGATGTGTTTAATAGTGCAACAACGCATGAAGCCTGTTACGAATTGCGGACACCGGCTAACTATTTGGCGGCTGTGCAAAAAAGTGTTGATCCTAGCGTGGCCGAGGACCCGCGAGCAATGGTATTGGCAACGGTGGGCAGCCAACGGATTACGTTGGCCGATGTAATTTTGGCAATTGATTCGGAAACAAATTTGGCCGACCGTAACCGCTGGAGTGCGATGTTTGCCAATCTACCCAATAACAAACTGACGATAAATAGGCCGTTTGGGGCGGCTGGCAATGTGCAATCCATTAACTTAACTACAAGCAAAACGGGGACTGTTAAAGCGGTGGATAGCCTTGTTTATCACAAAGACCCGACACCGGATTTACTTAATCAACAGCTGCAAGATAACGTAAGCAAAGATTTGCCGGTGGATCAAGTGCGGTATTTAAGCTTTTTAAATGCCGAGGGGCAGACAGAAAAAGTTGACTACCCGGATCTGTTTAATGCGGGTTCTTATTCGCAATTATTGAGCAATTTGAGACGGATGGAGACCAGATTTACGGAGCTTACCGGGTCTTCACAACGTGGTGAGTTAACGGCAGTGATTAACGAAGCGGCCAACAAGGTGGTGCTGGAAAATGTAATCAACTGGAGTAATAGTGATTTGAATCGAAAATACCAACAAGTGTTGCAGCTGCAGTTAACCGGGCAAGAGGCTTGGGGTGATTTGTTACCACAGGTAAGGTATGAGGCGGCGATCTTAAATTTGAATTTTGATGAAGAAGTGTTGGCAACCGATTTTCCGGCCGTGGGCAAGACAGATATTGGGGGCTTTGCGGTTACAAAACCGGAGGAACAGGAATTGCCGGCCGCGCCACCAATTATTATTGACCAAGATAAACTTAATGCAACTACGGCTTGCGGACAGTATTACAATGCCAATAAAACGGCGGCGCAGGTTCTTAAGTATCTTAATTACTTAGACTGTTGGGCAGAAAAAGAGATACTTGGCACGGTAAATGAATTTGCAAATTACCCGGCGAAGTTCTTACCTGTGGAAAGTTCGGTACTGCCAACTCGTAATCAAGCATTAAAAGCGATTGAGATTATTCCGCAGCAAAAGGTGATTGCGGTTGTTGCTGACGTTGCTGATGCGCCGTTTAAGGTGCAACTAACTTTGATTAATACTAAGGATCAACGATTAATCGGTAAGGCGGTGACTGTTAATGTTAAGCTAACAGGGCCGGCAAAATTTGCCGATGGCAGTAAAGAAAAGGATATATATATGGCAACGGGGCAAGAACTGACCGAACTAACGTTAACGGGAGAGATGGGGGCTGTGGGAATAACCGCAACAGCGGAAACAGTGACGGCAACCGCCCAATTTGAGGTGGAGGCACCTTATACTCTCGCCTTACTACCAACTAAAATTGCGGCAGGCAGCAATACAACAGTGCGCTTGCAGCTAACAAAATCGCAATCTAATCAGGTTTGGCCGCGGTCAATTAGAGTTGATGATCAAGGGGCGCTGGGCTTGGGTGATGAGTTTTTGGTGGCGGATGGTAGTGTGAATTTGCCGGTGGTAGTGCCAAAGCAGGCGGGTGTGTATCCCCTAGCTGTGGCTTTACCCAATGGTCAGGGTGAACAACTTTCGTTAAGTGTAACGGCGGGGGCGCCGGTAAGGCTGTTGCTAAATGATCGTAAAAGCAAAAGTGTTTCTCGCTTTGAAAATGAAATTGCCTTGGTGGCGGTGGATCAGTATGGGAATCAGCTAAATAGTGATTTTAGCGGGACGGCAAGCATAATAGAAGGTACCGATATGTTAGAGTTGACGGCAGCAAGCTTTACCGCCGACAAGGGCTTGGTTAAGCTACCGTTTACGTTTAAGGCGATTGGTAATGTGGGACTGTCGTTAAGCGTTAATGGACAGGCATTGCCGATTAACTTCCTTCTAACCGAAAATCTGACTAAAGAACAAATAAGTAACTGGCAAATTAATAGTTTGTATCTTGATTTTAGGCATAATGAAGCGAATTTGGATCAGGCTCTGGTTGAGAATTGGCTTAAGAAAGGCATTGTACAAACCATTGCCACACAGCCAAGTTTAGCAATTGATGCGAATATTGAACCACTGCTAAAAGTGAGCGGGGCTAATTTAATCGGTTTATCACATCTTAAAGAGATGCCGGAGCAGGAACTGATTTTTGGTGATCCGACATTTAGTTTAGTCCAAAATACCAAAGAAAATGTCTTTGATTTTTCGGCAGATATTGGTGAACTAATTGCCACAACCACCGACCCAATTACGCAGTTGGCCGCAATTAATAGTGAAGTTGCGATTGGTACGCAAACGGGTGATATTTTACAGTTGTCGGCAAACAATCAAAAAATGATCAGTAATATGCCGCTTGGCGTGAAAGCGTTGGCATGGTGGCAACCGGAAGCATCGGCGGCACCGGTGTTGTTGGCGGTAACAAAAGAGAGCTGTTCTAAACTAAAAGGCTGTTTGTTTGCTTTTGAATTTGATGCGGATGGCAAACTGATACGTAGCCCCTTAAAACTTAATTATCAGGATAAAATCAATAAATTGTTTGTGGTCGATTTAACTCAAGATGGTCATGATGATCTCTTGTTGCTGGATGCCGTTGATGATTTATTGCTTTTCCCCAATGTGGAAGCAAATGGCAAGCGGGTGCTTAGCAAAAATCCAACACGTATTGCCAATACCGGTACCGTTGTGGACAGTCGGACCGACTTAAGCGAATATTTTACAAATGATGCAAACTTGCAACGATCGACAATTACCGTACGTGACCAAAATGGTGGCAGTTTGCGCGCCGGTGATAAATTGGAATACAACGTAACTTTGCGGACCAATGGTGCCGCCTTTACCGGGCAAAAGTTGAATTTACCGTTGGGATCGCAGTACGAAGTGCTTACTGACTCGCTTACTTGTACGGGGTGTCGGTTGGAGAGATCGGACAATGCCCAGTATTCGTATGCAATTACCGGCTTAACGGTGCCGGCAAATGGCTCAATAAGCTTTAGTTTTACAGCGATCGTAAAAACGGTGGAAAGCAGTAATGCCCAAGTGCAAATTGTAATGGATGCAGATGGTTACCCTGCCGATGGCAAACCGGACATCTTAATTGTGGTGCCCGGTACCGACCTGCAAACTTACTACTACTCCGCTAAAAATGCGCAAGGTAATATTATTTACTTACCGTACCAAGAAGGCGTTAATCCGCCAACGATTACCGGTGAGCGATCCAATGCGCAGGTACTAACGGAACAAGCGACCAATAATTATGATAACTATTTACATGGCGACACCGACGGCAATGGCGTGCTGGATTCAATTCAAACTGTCTCCAGCGGTGTGCTTGATTTTACAAAAGATGTTGGTGATTACATTGAGAATATCTTTTGTTCACGTGGTTGTCTGGCAATACCGGTTAACTATGCCTTTTTAGTGGATGGGATTACGGCTCCTTTTCAGGCGGTACCGGTCTTAGGACTGACACTACCGCCCGTGATAACGTTGTATGGGCCTGCGGCTTTGGCGCCGGTAACAATTTATCGCCTTTACATTTCGCCGACATTAACGGGAGAAACGGCAATGGCGCACTGTTACGGTATTTATCCGGCTGGGTTTTGCTCTGTAAATCGCTTTATTGGCTTGGATAGTTTTGGGGATATTTGTGAAAACATTAATCATGCCGTGGTCGATTTACTGAATGGGGCAGTGGATATTGCGCAAAATGGTCTTGATGAAATTAATGCAGAAACCGGACGCGTTGGTGTAAAAATCAACTTAAAACCAAGTGGTAAAAATGCACCGCCGGGGGTTGCGGTTAAGACTAATGTTAAGGTGCCGGGGTTCCCTTCGGTGCTAACAAATTGGCTTTCTGCACAAATGCATGAAATTTTGAATGTCTTGGACTTACCGGATATTCACATTATTTATCCGGACTTTACTACTTATTTTGATAGTAATACTAAGGAGGAAGTGAAAAAGGAGGCGGCGAAGCCGCCGGTGGAAGTACCGGTAGACCCAGCATTTGAATCTGATATCCCCGGGCTGGCAACTGCGGTTAATTCGCTAACGGACATTGCGGCCGGCGTCCAATCTTTTGAAGGTAGTATCCAAAAGGCGGAAGACCAACTAAGTAGTATTAATGATTTTTTTGCGGACATTTCCAGTAATGCTTTGTTGGACATCAATGAAGAGGTTATCCCTATTCAGTACCCGTATATGACCCCTCAAGAAATTGTGGAATTCCAAACTCGCCTCATTAAATGGTATGCCGATACTAAGAAAGAAGTGGGGGTGGCTTGGGCAAGTTGGGGATGTTTTGGTGGTGCACTAGGCGACTTGGGCGATATAAATCTGGATGATTTTACGTCGTTAAACAATACCCTGATTGACGGTGGTCAGTTTGAAAAGATTATGAGAGAAAGCGAGGATGAAAAATCTAGGGCTTGCGTAAGTCTGCTTGTGGCATGGGGCGGCTTGTCGGGGACGGTGAATACGAATATCGAAATTTTGGACGACTATTTAAACCTGCCATATGTAATATTTGAGGTTGAAAATTTTGAAGCAAAATATGCCGGGGCAATTGTTGGGTACATGGATCAGTTTGATAAGCATGTTGTCCAATGGCTAAATAATAATACGGAACGAATTAAATCGTGGCAAAAAATGCTGGTTGAATTACGTTCTTTATGGAAAGACATCAGCTTCTTGGTGAATATTTCGTTGGATTATTCTAAACAGTGTAATGATTGTAGGAGCCATCGATTTAGTAATTTACAGCTGTTACTGGAACTGTTTATTCAGATTCCGGATCCGCCGGTGATTGCGCTGCCAAGACTGCCGGATATTACTTTGGATCTTTCGGATGTACAGGCTGGTATTACTTTGGATGTACCGAAGTTTGATTTTCAGGCTGTGCCGGTGGAACTACCAAACCTGCCAAAAGTGACCTTACCTGCGGCTCCACCTATTAATTTTTCGGCGAGGTTGCCGGAATTTGGCTTTTTGTTGGGGATAAAATTGCCGGAAGCACCAAATTTTGATGATCTGTTGGCCGTACTGGACTTACCTAATTTACCGGATCTCACTTTACCAAGATTGCCATTAATCCCCTTGCCACCAGATTTGGGTGACTATGCCGCTTCGTTTACGGCGCAAATTAAAGTGTACTTGGAGATTGTCTCTGAAGTGCTGAGAATTGCTTGTATTCTGGAAAAAGGATTATTGCCGACTATTCCCGAATTTGCGCTAAAAGAGCAAATTGAGGCACTAACAGCGCGCCCCTTAACGCCGGTCTTACCGATTGATGTTGCGGCCGGAATCGGGTTTGAATTACCGGAATTGCCAACCTTTAATTATCTCAAAGAAATTAGGGTGATTGGGCATACGTACTTGCATATCGATGTTAGTATTTTTATGGATCTGATTAAAGGCTTATCAAATAAAATCAATACATTTACGACAAACTTTACAACAAGCTGGGCTGATCAAATTAAGGAATTAAATAAAAACAGTACAGATTTACTGAATTTGGATTTTGATATTAAAGCGATTGATGTTGAGCTAAAGCCGGAAGAAGAGGCGATTATGAAGGACTTGGATCTCGATTTTAGCCAACCGGAGGCCCGTGTTAATCGTTTATTGGCACAAAATCAAAATGATCAGGAACAGCTAACGGCTGCCCCTACGCAAGAAAACCCAATCACTTTAGAACCGGAACCGGGCTTGTACGTAAGTGATCCGGCAACGGGTACCGTTAATAAATTGATTGATTATGTGCCGGCTGATTTTGCTAATACGGTAATGGCGTTCCTTAAATTTGATGACGATAATGATGAGGATATTTTGTACAGCATTGGGAATGAGCTGTATTTAAAGGCTAATCAAAGCAAAGTTGCTAAAACGGAACATGTGAGTGCGCGGCCAACAGTGCTGCAATGGCAAGAACCAACCCCGCCAAAAATGGTAAGCTTTACAAAGGGTTCCGATACGGTGCGAGTAAATGTACCGGAACTGGCGGAAGATGATGTTTTGGTTTTAGAATTGGCGCCAACCGGACTAACAGATCAAACAATTACCGCAACCTATGTGTTAACAACAGCAACATTGCCGGATGCCTTGGTAGGTGACTTTAAGGCGACGGTGTCCGATTGGCAGGAATACACAGGCAACAAGCGCAGTTTAAACTTTGGCGATGCCAAGGTGGCAAAAGTGCAAGCATCGGCATTATTTTGGCAACAGGCGCGTCCCACAGTTAGTATGCCAATTACAGTTGGCGAAATTACCTTAACTTGGCGTTTAATTAAGGCTGATAAAATTAGTTCAGCTATCCAAACCGTAACCTTTAGTAATTTGCAATGCTCTGATGACACGTTGCCTCAGGTGAATTTAGGCGCACAAAACAACAAGAATATTGATGTAATTGTTTATCAACCAATAGAAATAAATGCGACAAATAGTAGTGATAATGCCGGTAGCGTTATTGGTTACTTTATAGACCGTAACCTAACCGTAGATAGCAATAACGATGGTAACCCTCGTAATGACCGTGACTTAACGGGCGATGCCGATCCGGAAGTTGATACCGATTTTGATGGCAATCCGGCAAATGACCCGTCTGTAGGCTCGTTCCGCTTACAAGCATACGATAAAGTGGGAAGCCATCTTATTGGTGTAGGGGTTATTGATGAAGCAGGAAATGAGCAAATTGAGGAAATAACAATTAATGTTACACTGCCACAAATTACAATCAGCCAAGTTACCGCCAATAGCATTTCGGGATATATTACGCCGGCAGTGCCTAATATTCCGCTAGAACTGGTCCGCAAACGCGCCGGACAGGTCGAAGTTATTGCCAACATGGACAGCGAAAGCCAACTAAAAACAGACCGTAGCGGACGCTTTGTGTTGGATAATTTGGAATCAACTGACATTGTTGTGGTTAAAGATCAAAACGGTGATGTGATTGCCGAAATTAATAATCAAACAGGGAACATTGGTACTGCTAATGGGGCTACCGTAAAAGTAGAAACCGAAGCCGATGATAATGGTACTCGCTTAGTTATTGTGGATAAAAATGGTAACTATGTGACTAGCGTGATTAAACGGACAAACGGCCTTAACGATGTGATTCAAATTACAGATGAAAAAGAGCTTAACGACTTACCTGCAGAGTTTGTGGTCGTTCAAGACTTGGAACAAAATGATGATTATGTTTGGGAACTGCTAAGTGGAGCCGACTCCGGTTTTCCGGGGGCGGCGGTATTGGTTAATAAGGGGCGACAAGCGCTGGTGACACCGGTGGGGCAAATCTATTTGATGAAGACTACGCTAACTTTGGAGGTACCGCGGATTCGTGACTTAACCGATCCACAATGGATTGTGATTAAAGACGGAAGGAAGGCATTGGCTCGTATCCTAATAAGTACAGGTAATAAGGTCCAATTTAAAGACCCGGCTGATAGTAATGTAACCACGTCAAGGCCGCGGGTGGCCCCAACATTTGCGCCGCTATCGCCTTTTGCCGATTTGAGTTTGGATGATC
>PFRW01000024.1 GCA_002788755.1 Candidatus Peregrinibacteria bacterium CG_4_9_14_0_2_um_filter_41_14 | reverse complement strand
TTTGCTATTGTTATGAACAAAATTCCAAGTAATTTTCGTCCTGAAGGGTATAGACGTCGTGACGAATTGCACGCACGTGAAGTGGCAGATATTCGTGCTAGTAATCGCATTTTGATGGCTGTTGTTTTGGAGATTGTATTGAGTGGTGGTGGTTACTATGGTTTAGGTAGTTTGGTAAAACAGCATGAAGAAAAATTAGCTGATGTGCATAGATCTGATTTGGAGGTGGAAGGCGGATTAGCAAGGTATAGAGAGGCTGTTGGTGAGGCGGTTCGATTGGTCGCTTTGGCTGATCAGCAAGCTATTGGTCAGATGCAATTATTGGAGCGTAAAAACATGTTGGTGAGCGTATGGAGCAGTTAGCGCGGTATCAAAATGAATTGAAACGTTTGATTCAAGATAATGGTGGTGATTTGCCGATAGACTTTGATTATTGTACTTTTTTTTTGAAACGGGATTATTTGCAGGTTGGTGTAAGTTTAGAAGAGTATACAGAAGCTAGCCTAATGTTAAGATCTTATCGTGAAAAAATGTTGGCTGATAATGTTGATGTGTCTCAACGGGATTTTTTAGAAACAGTAACCACGTGGCCGGTAAAACGTGGTAAGGTGGATGGAACTCGGAGTACGTTGACAGACTTACTTTTGTTTGAAGGAGGAACAAATTGTGAGTCGCATGCGGTAAAAGCGGGCTGTTTTGTGGCTAATCGCTACCCTGGTAATAAAATTTATTTTCAGAAATTTAGGGTAAATGTTGATGGGGAGGAAGTGGGGCATGTGAGGGCCATGGTTGAGCTGAACAGCGGTGAGTGGGTTTTTATGGATCCTAATGATGGTGGATTGCTTCCGGTAGCAGGTGAGGATTTGACTTGTTCGAGGGTAACTCCACTGGCATCTGAGGTTTATCGGTTTTTGGGTGATTCAAAAAAAGTAGGTGAGGTTGAGGTTGAGCATCCTTGTACTGAAGGTGAGAGAAGGTTGCGGGAGGAGATTAAAGCGGGGTCTTTGGAGCGTACGGATGGTAGCACATTGTTTGGTATTGATGGGGTTAAGGATCTTCCTTGGAGTGGTGAGGCTGCTGATGGGCGCTTGCGTACTGATGCGGGGGTTGTGATGGTAGTGGTGGATGGTATTGAGATGACGATTGCGGATGTTCGGATCGAGGACTTGAAAATGCCTTTAAGTTTGGCTGAAATTGTAAGACGGCGTAGTAGTATTGTACTTGATGGTGATATTGCAAATGATTCTGAAGCAAGGGATGCCTTATTGGAGCGAGTTCGTGCTAATGATGACTCTGTTCATGTATATGTGGATAATCCGGAAACTGTGGATGCGATTAGAGCGCTGCTTGTCCAAATTGGATATGACAGAATTTATAGTTGGTATTTTGATTTGACAAAGGTGGATACAAAAGATGATTTTGTTCAAATGATAAGCGTTGGTGTGAATACAATTGAGCAGTATAATGTAACTTTGAATTATAATTCAGATCAAGCCGGTTGGGTGGATGGGTATCCATGGAATTTGCATGCGTTGAAGCTTCATGTGTCTGGTGCGGAAGTGCGTGGGTTATCGGTATCATTTGTGAGAATTTTTGATGCTTCTTCTGTTAATCTTGGACCAATTGCGAATGATTATCTTAGTGCTAGTGGCAATGTTCAATTAATGAATGTGAAGGAGGTGGGTGATTGTGGTTTGGGGGGGGGAGGGAAGTGGTAATTTCGGGTGACGTTGTGCCAAAAGCGTGTCTTCTTGACCCAAGAATGCAATTAGCAAGGATAAATGGGAATTCTTTATTGCACGATACCGATTTGGCTATTGAGGTGTTGCAGGTGCATAGAAGCACTTTGGTGGAGGTGACACTTGGTTTTGAGCAGATCTTGAATACGCCTCGGCTTAGAGAATGTTTGGCGGATCTACAGCAGCCGTTTACAATTAATGTTATTGTTCCGGTTGCGATTTTGGATACTGATCTATATTTTGGTTTTAAGAATGAGATGAGGACTCATGTAATGGCAAGGGTGGTGACGGAAGTTTTAGTTGATGGAAGTTATTATGCTATCGGCTATTTTACGGAAAAGTAGTAATATTAATTTTTTATCTTTTCTTAAACTGGATTGGTTATATTGAGTTTCCTGTCGATGGGAATTAATTAATTAACCAGTTTAACTATGAAAAAGGCGATTTCACTTTTGACTTTAGCTTTAGTGATGGTAAGTAGCATCCCGTTGCCAACTTTGGCAGCAGGTGTTGTGCGTGATGTTGTAATTAATGAAGTTGCTTGGTCCGGTTCGGTAGATGCCGCCAATGATGAATGGCTTGAGCTTTATAATAATACAAATGCCCCTGTGGATCTTACGGGGTGGAAAATTCTTGATGATGTGACTTCGGAATATGCTTTAAGTGGTGTGATTCCGGCCAATGGGTATTTTTTGATTGAAGATGCCGAGGCGGTAACGTCGGTTGTTGCTGATCAGGTTATTCCTTTGTCGTTTGCTAATACGGGGGATAGTTTGGTTTTGGTGGATGAGCTTGGAACGGTTATTGATACGGTTAATGGTACAGGTGGCGCATGGTTTGCCGGTAATTCTGTAACTGCGGCAACAATGGAAAGAGTTGATCCTACTGCCGATGGTGATGTTGCCACTAATTGGGCGAGCAATACAGCCGGTGATGGTGCAACTGCCAGTTTAGGATCGGCTATTTTAGGTACGCCAAAGGCTTTAAACAGCACTACAACTTTGCCGACAGCCGTTAGTTTGAGTTTATCTAATGCAACACCGGCTCCCGGAGATACGGTGACATTAACTATGTCGGCTGCCAATGTCGCCGATCTTTACTCTTACGGTTTTGAGATTGGTTACGATCCGACCGTGGTGACTTTTGCTTCTGCTATTAAAGGAGGTTTCTTAGGTGCAAATGGGTCTGTTTCTACTGCTTTTCAGTCTGCGTTGGAAAATGGCGTGGACGGCAAGTTGTTGGTGGCCGAGGCTCGTTTAATGGATACACCGCTTGGTGTTTCCGGCGGTGGGGCTTTGTTTACGGCTACTTTTAATGTTGTTGGTGCAGCCGGTGCGTCCACTAATTTTACAATTTTGCCAGCTAGCTTTCTTGCTAATTCTACCAACGATATTATTACCAGTTTTGCCGGTTCTTCGTTAGCGGTGGCGCTTGGTGTTGTGGAACCGGTCACCAACTTAAATGTAGCCGAAGCGCTTAATCGCTATGAGTTGCAATTGGATTGGACGGCTTCCGTAAGCGGTGCCAATAGTTACAAGGTTTTTAGAAAGGATCAAATTGGTAACTTTGTATTGGTTGATACGGTTAATAGTTTGACGGCACTTGATGTTGATAATTTAGTGCCGAATCATACGTACGAATACCAGGTTGTTGCCGTAAAAAACGGGCAGGAATCTGTTGGAGTCTTGGCTAGTGGGCACGAAACCAGGGGTTTAACCGGTGATAATGATCGTAGTGATAGAGTGGATGGACGCGATTTGCAGCGTTTGGCCAACCATTTTGCCGATGTTTTAACCGATCCGAATTTTGATAAAAAAATTGATACAAACTATGACGCACTAATTGACGGCATCGATTTGCTTGATATTACCGCAAATTTTGGTCTTACTTTTTAGACTTTTGCCCTCTCCGGCTGGTTCGGAGAGGGCTTCTTTAATTGATAATCTATGAAAAAAATAATTATTGGATGTTTCGCTTTAGCTGTCGTTTTGTTTTTGTTTGTTTTTGCAGTTAAGACGTCGCAGGGGATTGTGGTGCGAACAGATTTTGATGTAATTGATGTGGCTGCCAAAGATATTAAAAAGCCCATCTTGGGGCTGGCGTTTCATTTGGAATATCCCCTTGGTTGGAAATATTTAGATTATGAGGTGGGTGACTACTTTAAATTGGATGATCAGGAGCCTGTGGTTTTAGTAAGTGACGCAGGCGGCAAATTGATTATTGGTGTTTCATTAAAAAGAGGTGACAAGTTGCCTGTTGGTGCGGGTGATATTATTAAGTTTAATTTTGAAAGATACGGTGATTTGACTGATGTAAGGGTGACAAATGCTAATGTACGAGAGATGGTTGATGGGAAGGTGAGAGAGGGGGATGTGGGTTGGGAATGCTTGTGTAATTAATGAAAAAATATGGATTATAAGGTTGTTTATACTAAATCTTCGCAGAGAGATCTTGCACGTTTGGAAAATGCAGTTGCTCAAAGCATCTTAATGAAGATTGGTGTTTTTGTGAAAAATGGAGATCCTTTAGCTAAGGCAAAAAAGCTGAAAGGGGTCGATATTGCAACTCAACAAAATTTGACAACACTCCGCATTAGTCGTAAGATTGTTTTCTTCTGTAATAGATAAAAAAGTGTTTATAATATTGGTTTCTAAAAATCATTGGCTCAAGCTGTGGAAGACTCATCCCCGTTAGGGGATATAATTTTTGTGTTTGAGTCTTTTTGCCACAGCGAATGAGCTGTGGTTTTTTTGTGTATTAATTTAATTTTATTTATTATGAATGCTAATAAAAGTTTTTATCGTGTGTTGGAAGGGAAGTATAATAATAGCGAAGCGGAAAAGGCTAAAATTGCCCAAAAGTTGGAAGCGGAAGGGCAGTCTGAGCTAGCTATGACTGTAAATTATAATATTGATCGAGTTATAGCGTTAATGCGTGCGTCGGATCAATTGTCTATTTATGATTCAGCTACGTTAGATAGAATTGCTGTTAATCGGGTGGGTGATAAGGCTAATCGTTTTAGGAAATTATCCCCGGGGATTGCATTTAGGCCGGCGCCGATACCATTATACTTGCAAAGTGCATCTGATTCTTTGGATGTTGGTGCTACTGCCAATTATGCGGCACCTACCGGACAGAGTGATGCTATTAGGGCTTTGCAGTTGGTAGAAGGAGATTTGGTGGGAGATGTTGAGGCGTATCCAAGTGAGGGAATTTATATTGTTGAAGGTGGAGCCACAAATGGTATTTACACTGCATTAAATTTTTTAAGTAAGACGGTAGATTCTAATGAAATACTAGTTTGTGGTCCCGGTTATTTTCAATTTTATGAAAGAAGCGACGAATTTAATGTACGTGCTTTGATTAATGAGGAAGTTAATCGTGATAATACCGGGATTGTTAATTTTTTGCCTACGGTAAAAGAGATTGAGGATGCGGTAAGTAAAAAGCCGGCCGTAATCTTTATAACGCAGCCAAATAATCCTACCGGTGAGTTGTATAATGGTACTGAGCTTCAACAAATTATTCAAATCGCGATTGATAATGGGGTTACCATTGTCGAAGATGCAGCTTTTGAGGAGCTTGTGTTGCCGGAATTTAGAGAGGAGTTTGTTTCGGTAGCTAAGGTTGCAAGAGAGATGGGCGCGTTGGATCGGGTGATTACAATTAAATCTTTTTCTAAAGGGAAAAATATGCCCGGTTTGCGTTTGGGGTATATTGCTACAACTAATCAAAAGATGATTGATTTTATGGCTGATAACCTGTTGCAACAGCGTGATTGTCCCGCAAATGTAAATGGAGGATTGATTATGCTCGATTCTTATTTCCGATTAGGTGGTGTTGGTGTTGTTGATGCAACCGATTTCGATTTATTTGAAGCGGCTATTAAACCCACAACTAAATTGATTTGGATTGAGACGCCAACTAATCCGTTGTTAAAGATTAATGATATTGCTCGCATTGCGGCATTGGCTCGTAAGTATAATGTGCTGTTGGCGGTTGATTCCACTTTTGCAACGCCGCTTAATCAGTCGCCGTTGCAGCTTGGTGCCGACATTGTTGTTTATTCAACGACTAAATATATATCCGGCCATAGTGATGTAATTGGTGGTGCGCTAACCGCAAAAGATAAAAAGTTAATTGATAAATTGCGTTGGCGACGTAATGCTTTGGGCTTAAATCCTTCTCCGTTTGACTGTTGGTTGATTCAGCGTGGTTTAAAAACGCTAAAGGTGCGGCTGGATCAACAGCAGTTTAATGCCGGAATCTTGGCGGATTGGTTTGAGGCTCGTGGTGATGTGTGCAAAGTTTATTATCCTGGGGCAAAATCTTTTACGCAAAAAGAGCTGGTTGCCTGGCAAATGCGAGATAATGGCGCAATGATTTTAGTAGAATTTAAATATTCGTCTGAGCAAATCTGTGAATTTTTACAGCGTTTTAAGCTATGGAAATTGGCGGAAAGTTTGGGCGGGGTAGAATCGATGATTGATTATCCCTGGCTAATGACCCAGTCCGGCCTGTCTGTAGAAGAAAGGTGCGAGTCTCGTATTTCGTCCGGAATGGTGAGGTTTTCCGTAGGGATTGAGGCTGTGGAGGATTTGATTGTGGATGTTGAGGAGGCGTTTGGGTAGGAGGAATTTAAAAAATAGGTCCCTGGAGTTTGTGTGCTGGGGGCCTATTTAAGTAATCGCCATCAGGAGCGCGTTTTAAGGTTTTGTTTTTACTGGGTTCTCCTCTTTTTCTTTTTGTACCGTGTCTACTTTTTGGGGTACAGATCATGGTGCACCAGGAGGGATTCGAACCCCCGACCCTCGGTTCCGAAGACCGATGCTCTATCCAGCTGAGCTACTGGTGCGTAATGCGTGTAGGTTTGTTTAACTTGGTTTAGGGTAATGGTTTAAGCCGAATTTGGCAATATTAAAAAACAGCCGGGCAGTTTTGCCCGGCCTAATGTGTTTGTCTGTATTTGTCTGTGTTTCTCTATTTTTCGCTTATCTTCTTCCAAAATACTAAAATTGGACTGGCAACAAAGACGGATGAGTAGGTACCAAAGATAATACCAAGGGTAAGTGCCAGACTAAAGAAGAAGATGGATTGAGCGCCTAATACAACTAGGGCAACAAGTGTGAATAAGGTTGAGATCGATGTATTAAGTGAACGTGCCATGGTTTGGTTTAGGGCAATGTTGGCAACGTCGTCGAAGGTTTGCTCGGAGGCTTTGAACTCTTTGAGGTTTTCACGGAGACGGTCAAAGACAACGATTGTGTCATGCACGGAGAATCCAATAATGGTTAGGAGAGCGGTGATGAAGAGGGAATCGACTTCGATTTGGAAAAGAGAGAAGAAACCGAGAACTAAGATTACATCGTGGATTAGGGCGAAAATGGCAGAAGCGCCGAATTTCCATGGGCCGATTGACTTTGGTACGTTACGGAAAGCAAAGGCAATGTATAAGACGATCATAATGAGGGCAAATAGTAATGCCACGATTGCTTTTTGTTTGAGTGATGTACTAATTAACGGGCCGATGGTAGTGAAACGGGTCTCTTTGTATTCACCAAATTGAGCTGTAATTGCGGTGTTAATTTGATCGTGAACAACGGTGTCAATAAAGCCTAGACGGATGATAAAGCTTTTTTCGCCGGCTTCGTTAACGGATTCAACTACGCTTGGTTTGCCGATTTCGACCGGTTCTGTAGATGCAGCTGCTACTAATTGTGGCTCGTTTGTCTCTGCACCAGCCGTTGCAGCGTTTGTGCTGGTTGTAGTTTCTGCTTTAGTGCTATCGATTTCAGTTGCAAGCTTAGTTAAGGCTGTTTCTAAATCTAATTTGGAGACTGTTTGTTCTTGGCCAAATTGAATTTCCATTAATGTGCCGCCTCTAAAGTCGATACCTGGGTTTAAGCCGCGAATGGCTAGTGATCCTAAGCTAATTAAAATTAGGATTGAAGAAAGGACAAACCAAACTTTTGAACGTCCGATAATGTCGAATGAACGGTGTGTTTTGGCACCCGGTTTAGTACCAAGAAGGATTGGATTGTCTGATCCTTTAATACGAGCGTAAACCTTTAGGAAGGTGTAGGTAATGGTAATAGCTGTGAACATGGAAATTAAAATACCGGCAGCTAGATTAAGGGCAAAACCACGAATGATCGAACTACCAAAGTAGAATAAGATCGCACAGGTAATTAATGATGAGAAGTTTGAGTCACGGATTGATGACCAAGCACGCCTAAAACCAACGTCGATGGCACCGTCAAATGGGCGGCCGTCGCGGATTTCTTCTTTAATACGTTCAAAGATTAAGATGTTGGCGTCAACGGCCATACCAATTGAAAGGATAACACCGGCAATACCGGCAAGGGTAAGCACAACCGGTTCACGTAGAAGGAATGTAAAGAAGAAGAGGGCAAAGATGGCAATCACGATTGATACCACTTTTTCGGCGGTTGAGTCTTTACTTTTGAGAATTGTGCCCACGGCCGTTATGCCAATACCAACACCGATAATGACGGCAAGTAAGACTGGTAAGGAAACTTTAATTACAAATAGTAAGATTGTTGAGTAAATTGCGAGGGCAATAACAGAAAGTAGACCCGGTAGGCGATAGTAGGCAACTAAGTATAAACTAAGAAGGATTAGACCAATAAGACCGGCCCATAAACTCTTTTGGAGAGCGGCTTGTCCTAAAGTACTACCAATGTTGTATTGTCCCACTAAAGTAATTGGTGCGGGAATTGCACCTGTATTAAGATCACGAGCTAAACCTTGTGCTTCATCTAAAGTAAAGTTACCGGTAATGACCGCTTGGCCACCTGTAATTTTATCGTTGACGACTGGGCTGGAAATTAATTCACCACCAACAAAAATGGCAATTGGTTTTGTAATATTTTTTTCGGTTAGGTCGGCAAATAGTTGCGCACCTTCACTGTCAAATTGGATTGCTACTTGTGGTTGGAGTAAGTTGTCAAATTCGACACTAGCACTAACAAAATGTTCACCGGTAAGGGCTGTTTCTTTCCATGGGTTTGGGATAGTAGAGAAAAATGCTTGTGCGTATTTAACTTGTGGTTCCACTGTTTTTTCGTCTTTTCCTGCAGAAACGCTAACGGCTTTAATAATGTGGTAACCAAATTCTGTTTTAACTAATTGATCAGTAATTTGGCCTGCTTCGGTTAGGGCAAGAGAGGCAGTTGTAAAGTCTTCAACGTAGCTGGAGTCACCGTCTACTACTTCTTGTTCGAGAATCCCGCCGGATTCGGTGGCACCTGGTTCGTCAGAGTTTTCTTTAGCTAATGCTGTAAAGTCGGCTCCGGGGGCTTTGGCTTTGTTGAGGATTTCTTGGGCTAGTTTTTCGGCTTCTTCTTTTGTACGAGTTACACCATCTGCTCGAGATGCACCTGCGTATGAAATTAGAATGTGTTGCGCTTTAACTTTTTTAGGTTCGCTAATGTCTTTTTCAGCATCTTTTTTGTCTAGAACTTTAACAACAAAGAAACCTTTTTGTTCTTGAATTTGATTGTTGGTATAAACAAAACCGGCGCTATCTTCAATTACTTCATTAATTATGGTGCCGGGTGCGGCTGCAAAAATTTTGTCAGCTAATTTGGTGCCACTAATTTCATCTTTAAATTTGTAGTCTTGTTCCGTAAAGGTAACGATGTTTGGAAAAGCTTTTGCTTCTTCTTCGGCAAGAAGATTGAAGTCGGTTTCCGGTGCTTTTACTTTGTCTAAAAAAGCGGTAGTTTGTTTTTTAACTTCTTCCAGTTCGGCGTCGGAGTTTTCGGTTTTTTGTTCTTTAAACTCAAGTTGAATGGTTTTACCAACGCGATCTTTGGCTTCGTTAATGTCGGAAACGCCGGCGAGTTCCACAATAATGTGGTCTTCGTCTGCAATTTGAGAGTGGTAAATATTTGGTTCAGAAACCCCCAATTTATTGACACGACGTGTAATTACTTCTTGTACACCACTAATAATTTGGGTTCGTTTTGCTTCCGGCACACTGCGTAAATCGATTTTGTAATCGAGCTGTGTTCCACCCTGTAAGTCGAGACCTAAGACGATTTTCATGTCTTTAATACTTGTTGGGGTGACGGCTTCGGGTTGATATCTAGAAGGTAGAGTGATGAAACTGAGAATTGCGGCCATAATCACTATTGCCGCCAGCTTCCAGTTAAGCAGATACTTTTTCATGATGTAGAGTTAGGGTTATTAATATTTTTTAGATTCTTCAGCTAGTTTTTGGTCGAGAGTTTCATCGTTACCTTTACCGGTACGACCATAATCGTCATCAAGTTTAACGACGTCATCTAGTTCAGGAGATGATACTTCTATAATCATAGAGTCCTCCAATGCTTCGGCACGATGAATGATGCCGGGCGTAATATCCATTTTGTCTCCAGGATTTAAGATTTTTGTGTGCAAGTTGTCAACGCTTTCTCCATAAGTAAATTTAATTTTACCTTCGTATAAGTACTGAGTTTCGATTTTGCGTTCGTGGTATTGAAGAGAATAGCGGTGGCCCTTATTTACATGGAGGAGTTTGCCGGCGAATTTCTCGGTATGAGAAAACCAGATCTCTTTGCCCCACGGTTTGATTTTAGTTTGGATTTCCATAACTTTAATTTTGTAGTTTGGCTGTATCCTACCCATGTGTTACGTCTTGGTCAACAGAAGCTATTGGTCTAATTTTTCGACCATTTGTTTTAAACGATTTGTTTCCGATTTTGGACAAATGAGAATGGTGTCTTTTGTGCAGATAATTGCTAAATCTTTAATGCCGATTGTAACAATTCGTTGTTCGCCGTTTGTGTAAATAATTGAGTTTTCGGTATCGATAGTATGGACTTCGCCGTTGAGGACGTTAGTGTTTTCGTCTTGAAGGTGTTCATGGACTGTTTGCCAGTTGCCAACATCGCTCCATTCAAAGTCGGCTGGAATTACTAAGACTTCATTTTTTGCCAGTTTTTCCATTAAGGCGTAATCGATGGAAATTTTAGGGAAATTTTCGTATTGAGCTTCGCAATTGGCGGTGTTGGTAATTGTTTCTAAAACTTTGTATATTTCGGGGGTGTGTTTTTTTAGCATTTCTAAAAAGCTTGCAATGTGCCAAGTATATAGGCCGGTATTCCATAAATAATTGTTGGAATTTGCGTAACTTGTCGCGGTTTTTAGGTCAGGTTTTTCAATAAATTGATCTAGTTCGTAAATGTTGTGGTCGTTTTGTTGGTCAATCATAGCTCCTAGCTTGATGTAGCCCAAATTGATGTTTGGTTCTTTGGCTTTAATGGGAATCATGATGATTTTTTTTGTTGATTGTGCCAGTTGGAAGGCTAGTGCCAGTTTTGATTGGAGGGCAGCGGTATCTTTAATATATTGATCGGCGTAGATGATTGAAATTACGTCATTACTGAAGCCAAGTTGAGCAAGATGATGAGTGACAAAAGCCATTGCCGGCCCCGTGTCTCGTCGAAGTGGTTCAATAATTATGTTTGCTTTTGGTAAGTTTGGTAGTTGTTCTATGACCAAATGGGCAAAGTCTTGATTGGTACTGACAAAAATATCTTCGTCTTTTACAAATTTGAGACGCTCGTAGGCAGCTTGTAGCAATGTTTTTTCGCCTAGAATTTTTTGAAACTGTTTGGGGCGTTCTTTGGTGCTAAGTGGCCACAGTCGGGTTCCGTGCCCGCCGGCCATTATTACGGCTTTCATATTATTAAGTTAGGATAATTACTTGTAAATATAGTTGGATTTTGATTTATTAGCAAATAACACAATTAATTGATTGTATCATTACCGTAATACAGTTATACTGTATGTATGTTAATTTATTAAAGATGTTGATTCCAATTTCCGATAGAGGTCAGGTAACAATACCTGCTGCAATAAGGAGTAAATTAAAGGCAAAGTATTTTGAATTTGAGTTTGATGGCAATAATTTGATTTTAACGCCAATGCAAACTAAAGATGAGTTTTTGTGGGAGTTGGACAGAAGGGAGTCTCTTTATAACAAGGAAGGTGGACACACCTTGGAAGAAGCTGTTAAAATTTTAGGTTTGGCTGATGAAATATAAATTGATATTTCTTGATCTGTTTTTGAAAGATCTTTCTAAATTAGAACAAGTGGTACAAAAGAGCATCATTAAAAAATTGACCATGTATGTGGAGTCGGGGCGGCCACTTGATTTTGCTGTTTAGCTGTGGATCATCGTTCAAGTGTGTACAATTAGGCTTTCTCCTGTCATTGTGTTTGATTTATCTAATGCCATTAGTTCTAGAATAGTTGGGGCAAGATCTTGGAGGCCGTTGTTGTTTTGGTTGAGGGTGTAGGTTTTATATTTGTCGGTTAGCACAAAACATTGCGTGGGGTTCATAGAATGGCTTGGGCAAACTTCACCATCTTTGTAGGTCATTTCGTCGGCATTGCCGTGGTCGCCGGTTATTACAATGCTGTAGCCGTTTTTTTGCGCGATTGGTACTAATTTGGCTAAACATTGGTCAACAATTTCACAGGCTGTAATGGTAGCGGGAATGTCGCCGGAATGTCCGACTAAATCCATGTTGGCATAGTTGAGAGCGATAAAATCATACTTGTTTTGTTCGATTTCGGGAATGAGACGGTCGGTAAGTTGGATGGCGCTCATTTCTGGTTTTTCGGCATATGAGGCCACTTTGGGGGAGGGAATCATGATGCGATCTTCTTGTGGATATGGTTCTTTGTTTTGACTGTTAAAAAAGAAGGTAACGTGAGGGTATTTTTCGGTTTCGGCAATTCTGAGTTGGTGAAGGTTGGCGTCGCTAATGATTTTGCCTAAGTTTTGGGTGACTTTTTGTGATTTAAACGCAACCGGTGCAATTTTCGTGTATTCGCCAAAACAAACAAAATAGGGGAGCGGTTCTAGGTCTCTCTTAAAATGATCAAATTGTTCTAGGGTAAAGGCATCGGTTAATTGTTTGGCGCGGTCGGTTCTGTAGTTAAAGAAGATAACGCTGTCGTTACCGGTAATTAGGCCTGTGTTGGCATCAGCTGTTTTTTGTGCAGGTAGGTAGTAGTCGGATTCTTTGCTGGATTGATAAAAGGTAGTGAGGGCGGAGAGCGGGGAAAGGGGAAGGGCTCCGGCTTCGCCGTCGCCTAGTGTATAAAGTTTGTATGCTTGTTCGGTGCGTTCCCAGTTTTCATCACGGTCCATGGCATAGTAGCGCCCAATTACGTCGGTAATTTCGCCGAGGCCAAGTGTGCTAATTTTTTGTTCTATTTGGTTAATAAAGTCGAGAGCGGAGCGTTCCGGTACGTCTCTACCGTCGGCAATGGCGTGGATGTAGACCTTTGTAAGGTTGTGTTTTTTTGCGAGTTGTATAAGGGCGTAAAGGTGATCGATATGGCTATGAACACCGGCGTCCGAAATCATGCCTACTAAATGGAGGCTGGAGTTGTTTTCTTTAGCGTGATTGATTGCACCTAGTAGTTCTTTGTTCTCAAAAAATTGGCCCGATTCAATTTGATTATTTATGTATGGCAAGGACTGCATCACAATTTGGCCTGCGCCCATTGTGTAGTGGCCAACTTCGCTGCCGCCCATGGTGTTTGCTGGTAGTCCCACGGCTTCGCTATCCGCTTTTAAAAGCGTGTGGGGAACATTGGCTTCGAGATTATCTAAAAAGGGGGTGTTGGCTTTGTAAATGGCATTACCTTCGTATTCTTTGCCTTTGCCGTAGCCGTCTAAGATTATGAGGATAACTTTATTACTCAAAAGGTAAAAGTTAGATTTGTGTACCAAGTATAGATAGCTTCACCCCAAAATAAAGCAATTAATGTGCCTGCTAGTAAAAATGGTGCAAAGGCGATAGTGCTTTTGCGTTTAGCTTTACCAACACTAAGAAGAATGAGACCGATTAGGCTGCCGCCAATATAACTTATGATTAATGCGACAATTGTTTGTTGAGCACCAAGTGTTAATCCCATGCCAATACCAATGAGTATGTCGCCGCTGCCAATCCAACGTCCTTTAGAAACTAGATATTGTAGGCCGAAGAAACCACCGGCAATAAGTGCGCCAACTAGTTGTGTTTGCCAACCAATGTTGGTTAAAAATCCAAAGAGACCACCGGAAATCATAAAACTAAAGGTGAAGAGG
Organism: Candidatus Peregrinibacteria bacterium CG_4_9_14_0_2_um_filter_41_14; assembly: GCA_002788755.1. Lineage (GTDB taxonomy): Bacteria > Patescibacteriota > Gracilibacteria > UBA1369 > UM-FILTER-41-14 > UM-FILTER-41-14. The sequence continues at coordinate 516 of PFRW01000024.1, read as the reverse complement.
TCGGGTATTTCTTGGTATTGAGCATCGTAACTGACAATTAAGAAGCCACTAAAAATGACGATGTAGCTAATTACTAAAGGAAGTAGTGTGAATTGTTCGACCCAGAATAAATATGGGAGCGTGAATAAGAGCCCCAAGGTAATTTCGTGTATTAGATATGAAATGCCGATTTTTTTATGGCAATTACTGCATTTTCCTTTTTGATAAATATAGCTAAAGATAGGAATGAGATTTGCCCAAGTTAACTCTTTTTGGCAATGAGGACATTTTGATCTTTTTGTCCAAAAGCCTTTGTCGTTTGTGCGAAATCGATAAATTAAGGCACTGGCAAAACTACCAAACATGCTGCCTAAAACAAAAAGAATGAAGGTGATGATAAGAGGATTATTCACGAGATTAGTTGTTAGTGGGTGCGAGCATTTGTTGAATTATAGCGGTTTCTTGGTTTGCGCGTGCTAAAATTGAGGTGTCTTTGGTTAATTGGGCTAGTTGGGCCGCTTTTTGTAGATACTGAAG
>PFRW01000031.1:8836-16959 GCA_002788755.1 Candidatus Peregrinibacteria bacterium CG_4_9_14_0_2_um_filter_41_14 | reverse complement strand
TTGACACAACCAAATACAATCGGCAATAATTCTACACCATGAACACCTCCCCCCTCATCACCGGCGATATGATCATCTTTGAAGTCGTCTCCAAATACCCGGAAACCATGGAGGTGTTTTTTGACTACGGCATCCACTGTGTTGGCTGTGGTATGGCCATGCACGAAACCATTGAAGAAGGTCTCAAAGGCCACGGCATGGACCCCGCAGACATCCTTGCCGACCTCAACTGGATTTTAGAGCAAAAAGATTGACAAATAGCCATTTTATCCATATACTCGGACCTTATTTAATGAACATCGATTTATATGGATTTTCTGGTTAAGCGCATCATCAAAACATTTCTAACAGTTTTACTAGCAGCAGCCATCTTGCTGGGAGTAGTTTTTGGTATAATCTCTATCTGGCACTGGTATACAAATCAACCAAAAACAGAAACCCCACCAACTACAGAAGAGCCAACCGACACCCCTCCGCAAGACACAGATCAAATCCTTTCTGTTAACGTCATTAAAGCCAATCTGCCCACCAACCAACCGGCACCGCTTCCCGAAAAAACAACTCCTAAAACCGGCATTATTACCGCCGACCAATCCGTATCTGTTTACGTCGAAACAACAGCCATCTTACAAAACCTAAAAATAAAAGAAGGCGACAAGGTAGAAGCCGGCGACCAACTGGCCACAATTGGCAACTCCTTACAATTGGAACTAACAAAATCCAGCTACAACAGTGCACTGGAATCGTTAAAACTGGCCGAAGAAAGCCTGCGGTTAACCCAAACAACCAGCAACATTACCGAAAGCACCTTTAGTAACCAACTACAATCGGCTCAATTAAACCTACGCCAAGCAATTCAACAATTAGAAAACAGCCAACTAGTTCGCTTTCAACAAGACGTAATTACTCAAATTGGTAAAGATATTAAAACCGAAACACCAATACCGGAACCAACAACCACAGAAACAACCGATACAACCACTCTCGATCAACTGCAAAAAAGCCTTGAGATAAGCCAACAAAACTTAGCAAACTCCCAAGCCAAAGGCCAAGATGTGCAGTCACACTATCAAATCATCAATTCCCAAAATCAACTAAACTTACTTCTTAAACAGCTAGAAAGCCAAAAAGTACAAAGCGAACTCCAAGAAATCAATGCCCTCAACCAAATTAATCAAATTAGACAACAACTGGAAACAGCCAAAATCAATCTTGATGCCAGTAAAATCGCCAGCCCAATTAGCGGCGTTGTTACCCAAATCACCGTAGACACAGGCGACCGCGTAACCCCAAATGCGCCAATTCTCACAATTACAAACTTCAACAGTATCGTTGTCCAAATTAGCTTAACACCGGAAGAACTATTTCAGTTAAACCCGGAAGCAACCGCAACAATCGAACTTTTAAACCAACAAATCCCGGCAAAAATCATTTTCACAAGCCCAATCGCCGACCCGCAAACCAAAACAATCACGGTAAAAGTAGCGCCAAAAGAAGCCACAAACCTCCCCTTAATTCCCAACACATTTGCCACAGTCACATTCCAAAATCCTTCAATGGCGGAACCAACCACAACCAACCAAACCGGCTTCATTTTCCCAATCGGCCTCGTCAAATTCCGTGACCGTAAAGCCTACGTACCCGTTGTTCAAGACAACAAAATCGTTTACAAACCTATTATTATCGACTCAATCAACAATGGAACCGCACTAATCGTCAGCGGCATCCAAAATGGTGACCTTATCGTCATTCACCCACGCTTACTACCCGAGAACATGCCCGTAAACATCATCCAATGATCCAATTGATCAATCAAATTCACGACCAAGTAATCAAAATAATAGACCAGGTACAAACTCAAATGAAAGCCACACCCTGGACTTTTTTCTTATTCAATCCACGCATTGCCACGCTAGCCATCGCCACCATTATTATTATGGGGGCCTTTGCCCTATTTAACATCAATATCGAAGCCAACCCCGAAATAAACCAACCCATTGGCCTCGTTCAAACCTTTTACCCCAACAGTTCCCCTTCCGACGTCGAAGAACAAATCACAAATCCGTTAGAAGAAGAAATTGCCAAAATCGATAAAGTCGACTCAATCGAATCCACATCAAGCAGCAACATCTCCTCCATTACCGTTACTTTTGAAACCGGCTCAGACAACACCGAAATCCTCAACGACCTGCGCGAAGCCGCCAACAGCGTCACCCTCCCCAACGACGCCGAAGTCCCCAAAGTCATCGAGTTCGATTTCAACAATCAATCAATTATTACCATTAGTGTTGTCGGCAACGTACCGGAACAAGAACTATCGGCAATCGCCGAACACATTAAAGACGACATTAGCGACATCAGCGGCGTCGGTAAAATCGAACTAAGTGGTGACTTACAAGAAAACGTCCAAATCACGCTCGATTCGGTTAAACTAAGCAGCTACAACTTAGGCATTACCGAGGTAATCCAAGCCATCAACAGCAGCAACCTCAACTCCCCCTTAGGCGAAATTCAAGCTAACAACAACAAAATCAATTTACGCCTCGTTGGCAAAGCCGAAACCATCCAACAACTCCAACAAATCCCCCTTCGCACAATTAGCGACGAAACAACTTTCAACATCATCACCCTCAGCCAAGTTGCCGACATCTTCATTTCCTCCGAACCAAAAACAACACAATCATTTGTAAACCTAGGCGAACAAGAAGCCGCCCCCGCTGTTAGCCTTAATGTTTTCAAAAAAAACGGTGGCAACATCGTCAAAATCATTAAAGAAATCGAAGCCAAAATTGCCGAAATCAACACACAACTCCCACCCGGAGTCGGCATTGCCAAAACCAACGACAACGCTTTTTCCATTCGCAAAGACATCAAAACCTTATCATGGAACGGTTTCCAAACAATCATCATCATCTTCTTTGCGCTACTCGTCTTCCTAACATTTACAGAAGCATTTATTGCCGCCATCGCCATTCCTATTATCTTCTTAATGACCTTTGCCTACGTCTACTTTACCGGGCAAACCCTCAACAGCTTAACCATCTTCTCCCTAATTTTATCATTAGGTCTAATCGTAGATACATCAATTGTAATTGTTGAAGGAATTCACGATAATCGTAAAGAAGGTCAAACACCGCAAGAAGCCGCCTACAATTCCATCAACACTTTTAAATGGCCACTGGTAGGGGGAACCCTAACCACCATCGCCGCCTTTTTTCCCATGCTCCTTGTTAGCGGTATTATTGGCGATTTCATCAAAACTATTCCTATTGTTTTAACAATCACTTTAGCCTCTTCTCTTTTTGTTAGTATCGCCTTTAGCCCACTACTTGCCAGTAAAATTTTAAGTGGCAAAAAAGATGAGCCATCTTTCAAAGATCAATTTATTAAAAAACTACGCTATTTTTACAAAGATATCCTAACCGGCATTTTAAAAAACAGCGGCCTCAAAGCCGCCATTGTGATTATTACAATCATCCTCTTTGTAGCAAGCTTATCCCTCCCCTTTATTGGTGTTTTACAAGCCCAACTTTTCCCAACTGTCGACGTGCCCTTCATCTATATCAATATAGAAGCACCAGAAGGCACACCCCTAGCCGAAACTCACAAAAAAACGGAAGTAGTCGAAGCCATTTTAATCGGCAATCCCAACATTCAAAATTACGTACTAAATATTGGCCGCCAAGTGCAAACCAGCTTTGGCTTTGGCGATAGTTCCACCAGCTCCAACCAAGCCAGCTTCATCATCAATTTAGACCCCGACGAAACAACTCGCCCCCGCAGTTACGTAATTGCCGAAGACCTCCGCAAACAACTGGCCACCCTAAACACAGACCTCACCATTAAACTGGAAGAAATTTCCGCCGGCCCCCCAACCGCTGCCCCAATCGAAGCCCGCATTACCGGCCCCAACTTAGACGAAATCAAAAACATCGCCGACAAAATCACCACCCAACTACAACAAACCCCCGGCATCATCAACATCAACAGTCAATTCGATAACCAACCCGAAGAAGCCGTGTTAACCTTCAATAAAGACCTCCTCAACTACTACGGCCTATCCGCCTCCCAAGCCGGCATCATCATTCAATCCCTAACCAATGGTGTTGACGTTGGCAGTATCACAATTCAAAACAAAGAATACGATCTCAAACTGCACCTACAAAACAACACCACCAAAAACCTCCAAGAAATCAAAAACCTCACAATCAGCACACCAAAAGGCCAAATCCCCCTTAGCTACATCGGCCAAATCGAGACCCAACCCGCCCTCCGCAGCATTCCTCACGTAGACCAAGACCGCACCGCCCGCGTCCGCGCCTTTACAGAAAAAGACGTCCTCATTAGCGACCTCCTCCCCACCATCACCGAAAAAATCGACCAAATCGAACTCTCAAGCGAATACAACATCGACCTCGGTGGCGAAAACGAAGACATCAACGACTCCTTCACCGACCTCTTCAGCTCCATGATTATTGCCGTCATTTTAATCCTGGTCATTTTAGTTGCCGTCTTTAACTCCTTCCGCCAAACATTCATTGTCTTAATGACCATTCCTTTGGCCGTAATCGGCATTTTCCCCGCCCTCACTATCTTTGGCCAAGCCCTCTCCTTCCCCGCCTTTTTAGGAGTTGTCATGCTCACCGGAATTGTCGTTAACGATGCCATTGTTTTAATCGACCAAATTAATAAAAACCGTCAAAAAATCGATAACTTAAACGAAGCCATTGCAGAAAGCGGCCAGAGCCGCTTGATGCCCATCATCCTCACCAGCATCACAACCATCCTAGGCCTCCTCCCCATCACCATCAGCGACGAATTTTGGCGCGGCCTCGGCTTCAGCGTTATCGCAGGCCTCCTCGCCGCCACCTTCCTCACCCTGTTTATTATTCCGATTTTGTATAGCTCGTTTTATAGAAGTAAAAAATAGATTGCAAACCCTTCAAATCTCTTTCATTTGTATGGGGAATTTTAAAGTAGTACCATACCAACAAACTTATAGCTTATCTTAATGGCTAACCAAAACACATCCAAAGAACAAGAACGCATCGTTTCAATCCTCAACAAATTCGACCCCCTGTTTAAAAACTAATAATCTAATTATTAACGTTATAAGATATGCCAAGCAATAACCTAAATCATAAAATATCCATTCGTTTTTTTGATGATCGAGAAGTTCGTGCCGTTTGGGACGAAGAAAACAGCAAATGGTGGTTTTCGGTTGTGGATGTTGTTGCCGTGCTAACCGACCAAGACGATTACCAAAAAACCCGAAACTATTGGAAATACCTAAAAGCCAAACTGAAAAAAGAAAAAAGTCAGGTGGTTAGTAATACTACCCAGCTCAAACTTTTAGCACGTGACGGGAAGAGGTACTTAACCGATATGCTCGACTACAACGGTATCATCGTCCTTGGAAAAACCTTTCCCGGAACCAAAGCAAATCGGTTTATAGAATGGTTTACATACAGTGATGAAACAATTGACGGAAAAAGCAAAACCAAAGCCTACGCATTATTTGAAAGTTCACTTATCCATAGCATCGAAATCGGCACCACCAAAAGCTTGCAACAAATTCACGCCTATCTGTTTGGCGGTTTATATGATTTTGCAGGGCAAATCCGGCAAAAAAATATTTCCAAAAGCGGGTTTCAATTTGCCCTGGCACAGTATTTAGATAACACCCTCAAAAAAATCGAACAAATGCCCGAAAATACCTTTGCACAAATCGCCGATAAATATATAGAAATGAACGTCGCCCACCCTTTTATGGAAGGCAATGGTCGAAGTACACGCATTTGGCTCGATTTGATATTTAAAAAACGCCTCCAAAAATGCATTGATTGGAGTAAAATAGGCAAAAATGATTATATAAACGCTATGATAAAAAGCCCAAAAAACAGTAAAGAAATAAAAAATCTACTCAAAAATGCCATGACTAATGAAATCAACAGTCGCGAAATGTTTATGAAAGGCATAGATTATTCTTATTATTATGAAGAAAATTAAAAAGATGAAAAAATAACAAATCATATCAGTATTCGTTCATCTGGCCGGGAGCACAAAAAAAACGCGAGAGTGTACTGGATAAATTTCTAAATCCTAAAAAATAAATTCTGCTTCCCAAATCAAATTCATCGCTTTAGAATAAGCTTCTAAACCAAACAGATGCAATTTGCCGAAGTCTATTTACCAACCCTAAAAAGCGTCACCGCCACCAAAACCTACACGTACTCGGTGCCAAGCGAGCTTAATGACACCATGAAATTAGGGCAATTAATCGAAGTTCCCTTTGGCAAAAAAACGCTACCCGCCCTCATTAAAGCCCTCACAAACACCAAGCCGGACTTTGCCACCAAAGATGTCAGCCACATCATCATCGACATCCCGCTCATCAACACAAAAATCGCCAACACAATTGACAAAATCGCCGACTACTACCTCTCCACCCCGCACCGCGTTAGCAGTCTCTTTTTACCAAAACAACTACTGGGCAAAACTTGGGAACCAAAATTAAACAAAAAAACCGGCAAAATCCAAACCTCCAGCTTTATTCGCAAACTAGAAAAAGTCGAACTCCCACCAAATCTCACCCCCACCAACGAACAAGCCGAAATCATCGCCGCCATCACGCCAGAGATCCAAAAAAAAATCGCCAGTTCTCACCTAATTTTAGGTCCCACCGGCTCCGGCAAAACCGAGATCTACCTCCAACTAATCAAAAAATTAAAACCAGGCCAGCAGGCTCTTTTACTAGTCCCAGAAATCTCCCTCACCCCCCAACTAGCCCAATACTTCTACAACCACTTTGGCACCGAAGTCTGTGTCTGGCACTCCGAACTAAATGCCACCGAAAAGAAAAACGCCTGGTGGAGCGTCAAAAACAACGAAACCCGCGTCGTCATCGGCTCCCGCTCCTCCCTCTTTTTTGCCTTTAACGACCTTGGCCTCATTATTATCGACGAAGAGCAAGCCAGCGCCTTTAAACAAGACCAAAACCCCCGCTACCACAGCCGCGACGTCGCCAAACAGTTTAGCAAAGAATACAACTGCCCCCTCGTTTTAGGCACCGCCACCCCATCATTAGAAACCTACCAACAAACCCTCGACCAAAGCATCACTTTGCACACCTTAACTAAACGAATTTTCGACACCAAACCGCCCTCAATCCAAATTGTCGATATGAAAGACGAATTTAAAAAAGGCAACTACAGCATTTTTTCCGACGACCTGCTTGAAGCCATTCAAACCACCGTCGCTTCCCAAAAACAAGTTCTCCTTTTCCTCAATCGCCGCGGCTTTAGCAGCAGCATCCAATGTTTTGAATGTGGCCATATTGAAGAATGCCAAAACTGCGACATCAGCCTCACCCTCCACAACACCCCCAACAAAAAATTCCTCCAATGCCATCTCTGCGGCCAATTTGAACACATCCCCACCAAATGCAGCAAATGCTACAGTCGCAAAATTAAAAACATCGGCATCGGCACCCAACAAGTCGAAAAAACCCTCCAAACCCTCATCCCCGGCGTCCGCACCCTCCGCGCCGACAAAGACACAACCACCGCCAAACACAGCTTCCAAGAAATCTACACCAGCTTCAAAAACCACGAAGCCGACATCCTAATCGGCACCCAAATGATCAGCAAAGGCCTCCACCTCCCCAAAGTCGATTTAGTAGGCGTCATCCTCGCCGACATCGGCCTCCACGTCCCGGACTTTAGAGCCGGCGAACGCTCCTTCCAACTCCTCAAACAAGTCTGCGGCCGCGCCGGTCGCTTGCAAGACCAAGGCCAAGTAATCATCCAAACCCTATCCCCCACTCACCCCGTCCTCCTAAGCCTCCAAGACGACAACCTTTTCGAATTTTACACCAAAGAACTCCTCCTCCGCCGCCAACACAACTTCCCCCCCACAAACCGCATCACCAAATTTACCTACGTCCACGCCAACCGCGACACCTGCCTAAAAACCGCCCGCCAAGCCGAACAAAACCTCCGCTCCATGCAAATCAAATTCCTCGGCGCCCCCGCCCTCATCTTCCGCCAATACAACAACTACCACTACAACATCCTCGCCTTCACCGACCAACCCCAAACCATCGTCAACAAACTAGCCATGGA
>PFRW01000031.1:0-8792 GCA_002788755.1 Candidatus Peregrinibacteria bacterium CG_4_9_14_0_2_um_filter_41_14 | reverse complement strand
GTCAACAAACTAGCCATGGACCCTGGCTGGCGCATCGACCGGGATCCGTTGGATACGGTTTAACACTCCCAACATAGTTTGGAAACAAAACATCTTTCACACAAGACTTTAACATGTTATAATAAAAAGATTAACAAAAACAAACATGACCAATCAAAACATTGAAAAATTTCCAGACGGCGTTGAGTCTAAAATGAAACCACCAAACCAACTCACAAACCTCCAAAACGAACTCGAACAACAAAAAACCAGCCAAGAACTAACTAAAGCCCTAGGAGGCAACGAACTTTTGAGCAACTACTTTAACACAAAAATCCTACCAAAACTAAGCTTGGCCCAAATCGACATCAACGAACTAACCGCAAGCAAACCGGCCGAAGCCACAAAAATCATGGCAGTTACTTTAAAACAAGTCGAAGACGACCTCACCACAAAATTCCCTGACATTACCGAAGCACAAAAAGCCGTCCTACTTACATTAAGCACCAAAATCACCGGCAACGATGAACTAACGGCCGCAATGTCCACAAAAAGCAAACTCGAAAAAGTAGAGTTTGTTGTTGCCCTCCTGCCTTTTGGCATTGGCACAATGTCCAATTTTGTAAACGCCGCCCGTGGCAAAACCATTAGCGGGGATGAAGTCAGCCGTATCAAGGAACTTGGCTGGGGATTCCTCTTTTTAGGAGTTGATGTGGCAAGTGCCCTAGCGGCACTCCCCAGTGGTGGCACCAGCTTGGGAGCCAACGCAGCCTTACATGGATTTGCCCAAGGAACAGCTAAAAACTTCGCTAAAAAAGAAGTCGCCGAAGTTGGCAAAGGAGCACTCGAAGCCGTCGGCAAAAAAATTGGCGGTAAAAAGTTTACAACTCAAGCAGGTGAAAAAGTACTCGGTAAAATTGCAGGACGCGAAATTGCCAATCCCGAAGACATTAAAGCCGGATTACGTATAATTGCAGAATTAGCCGAATCAAACGGCAAATATGGCAAACTAGTGGCCAAAGTCACCAAAGGCACCGACTTTATGGAAACATACCCTCGCCTGGTTAAAACTGTAAATTGGGGTGCCCACAAAGCACGAGAACACCATCTCGAAGGCAAAATCGAAGAAGGCCTCACCGCCAAAAAAGCCCCCTAAACATTCCTTGCCACCCCTCAACCACGCTGCTAAACTGCATGAGTATTTTGAGATCTAATTTTGCACATGCAACGTCTAGTGACAGGCATTCAACCAAGCGGAAAACCTCATCTTGGCAACTATTTGGGAGTAATGAAAAACCAAATCGCCTACCAAAATGATTTTGACTGCTACTACTTTTTGGCAAACCTACACGCCCTCACAACCATCAAAAATGGCGAAGAACTTAACAGACTAACAATCGACCTCGTTTTAGACTATCTAGCCATTGGCCTGGACCCCCAAAAAGTCACCTTCTTCAAACAAAGTGACGTTCCCGAACATACCGAACTGGCCTGGATACTGGCAACAGTAACCCCCCACGGCCTGCTTGAACGCGCCCACGCTTATAAAGACGCTGTTGCGTCGGGCAAAAAAGAAGCCACTGTCGGCCTCTTTACCTACCCGGTGCTTATGGCCGCCGACATCCTCATGTACAAACCGGACCTTGTCCCCGTTGGCAAAGACCAAAAGCAACACATCGAAATCACCCGTGACATTGCCGAAAAATTCAACCACAACTACGGCGAAACCTTCCCCCTACCGGAAGCCGAAATAAACGAAGACACCGCCGTTGTCCCCGGCATCGACGGCCAAAAAATGAGCAAAAGCTACAACAACACAATCCCCCTTTTTGCCGAACCAAAAGAACTCAAAGCACAAGTCATGAAAATCGAAACCGACTCAACACCATTAGAGGCCCCCAAAGATCCCGACAAATGCCTCGTCTACCAACTATACAAACTACTGGCAACAACCGACCAAACCGCAACCATGGCCAACAACCTTAAAGCAGGCGGCTACGGCTACGGCCACGCCAAAACCGATCTCTACAATCTTTTACACGAACAATTTGAACCACTTCGTCAAAAAAGAATTGAATTAAGTAAGGACATTGACTACATTAATGATATCTTAAATACAGGTGCTAAAAAAGCAAGAATGATAGCACAACAAACCATGACCGAAGTTCGCCACAAAGTGGGAACAAAAATTTAACATTGCGAAATGGCAAAATATATCTTTGTTACAGGCGGAGTTTGTTCTTCATTAGGAAAAGGAATTGCCACCGCTTCTATTGGTGCATTACTTAAATCCGCAGGCTTAGAGGTCTTCACCCAAAAACTCGATCCCTACCTAAACGTAGATCCGGGCACCATGAGCCCTTTCCAACATGGCGAAGTTTTTGTCACCCACGACGGTGCCGAAACCGACCTCGACCTCGGCCATTACGAACGCTTTATCGACGTCAACTTAACCAAAGAATCATCCGTTACAACCGGCAAAGTTTACACCGAAGTATTAAACAAAGAACGCAAAGGCGACTTTTTAGGTGGCACAATCCAAATCATTCCCCACATTACCAACGCCATTAAACACAAAATCAAAAGCGCTGCCAAAAACAGCAAATGTGATGTGATGCTAGTGGAAATTGGTGGCACTACAGGCGATATCGAAGGCCTTCCATACCTAGAAGCAATCCGTCAATTACGACACGAACTCGGCCGCAAAAACACACTCTTCGTACATTTAACCCTACTTCCCTACCTTGCTGCCGCTAAAGAACTCAAAACCAAACCAACGCAAGCATCCGTACGCGAAATGCGCAGCATTGGTATTCAACCAGACATTATTTTAGCCAGAGCCGACCAAGACATTCCCCAAGAACTAATCAACAAAATCGCCCTTTTCTGCGATGTAGATGAAAAAGCCGTAATCCCCGCCCCAACCGTCAACACAATTTACGAAGTACCAAGCCACTTTTACGAAGCCGGTCTTGGCAAACAAATCGCTCAAAAACTAGGTCTAGAACCACTTCGCTTCCGCGTAAAAAACTGGCGCGAACTAACTGAAAAAATCGCCAACGCCAAAAAAGAAATCTCAATCGCCCTTGTCGGCAAATACACCGGCCTCGACGACGCCTATTTAAGCGTGATCGAATCCCTAAAAATTGCCTGTTTCCACAACAACCACAAACTAAAACTAAACTGGGTCAGTGCCGAAAAGCTCGAAACACTAAACAAAAAAACCTGGGACATATTGCGTGAAAGTGATGGCATTTTAGTACCCGGCGGCTTCGGCTCTCGCGGTATCGAAGGCAAAATTCTCGCTGCCAAATACGCCCGCGAACACAAAGTTCCCTACCTAGGCATTTGCTTAGGCATGCAAATCATGACTATCGAATTTGCCCGCGACGTCTTAAACAACAAACTAATCACCTCCCAAGAATTTGACGAAGAAGCAGCCCTAGATCCCGCCAACTATGTTATCCATTTTCTCGAAGGACAAAGCTGGAACAAAAACAAAGGCGGTACCTTGCGCCTCGGCGCCTTCCCTTGCCATCTTAAACCGGGCACCAAAATCGCCAAACTATTCGGTAAACCAGTTGTCGAAGAACGCCACCGCCACCGTTATGAGTTCAACAACAGCTTTATGGAAGAATTAGAAAAACACGGTCTCATTGTTTCCGGCATCTTTAAAGAAAAAAACCTCGTAGAAATGGTCGAAATTAAAGGCCACCCATACATGGTTGGCACTCAGTCCCATCCGGAATTCCTGTCTCGACCACACCGACCACATCCCCTGTTTAAAGGCCTCATTGACGCCGCCATTAAGAACAAAAAATGAAATACAAATACGTCGCCTTAAATCCCGCTCAAAAAACCTTAGCCGGCACAATCGACGCTAAAAATGAGCAAGATGCGAGAGCAAAGCTAAACAAGCTCTCCCTGGCCGTATTAAGCATTCAAGAACTTGGCGACCTCGCCTCCCCCACTAACGAAAATACCCGTTACACCTTTGAAGGCCGCGACCACGACAACAAAAAAGTTGTCGGCACCATCGCCGCCACCAGCAAACTCGAAGCCCTAAAACGTCTCAGCAAAGAGTACGAACTTAATGTTGTATCTCTTTTTCCACCTACAGCAACCGCAGAAGAACAAAAACAAAGTTTTAGCGAAGTCAAAAAACTATACGAACAAATCGAAAAACTAGATATTAACAAAGAAAACAACGAAGCCAACCAAGACCAACTTCAACAAACAAACTACCAAAACAAAATTCAAACAAAAGCCAGCGAAATCATCAAACAAGTCGAAACATTCCTCGAAAATTTCCGCACTCAACTCAAAGGCCCCGAAGCCGAATACATCAAAACCGAACTAATTCACCTGCAACGCATTCGCAACACCGAAAACGTCGAAAACCTCGAACGCAGCTGCGAAAAACTTTTAAAGTACATTAAAGAAAAAGAAATCTTTTTAGAAGCCAACCAAAATCTCCAAGAAAAATCTAAAATCGAATTCGAAACCCAAAAACTTCTTTCAGAATTAAAAGGCATCGAACATCAAGCTCCACTATTTAACCAAAGCCAAAAACAAAACCTAAAATCCAAAATGAGTTGGTGGCAACAAATCAAAGAAGCCATTTTTAGCTCCACACCTCCGTCTCAAAGAACCGCCCCCGAACTCATCGAACTCGCAACCAAAATCAAACAAACACGCCAAGAAATCTGGAACTACATCAAACTAATCATCCAAACAAAAAAAACACAATACCGTCGCCATGCCCTAAAGGCCATTAAACCTTTATTCCGCAAATGGTGGCGCTTACATCAAGAACTTGGCCAAAAACAAGACCAAATGGAAGGCAAAATCGTCTTCGAATCTTCACCATTTGAAAAAACCCTTCCCCTAATTACCGCTAGCCTACTATCAATTTACCTAATCATCTATTTCCTCTTTAATTTTCTGACTTATAAAAATTTCAACATTACATGGCCCAACTTTTTTTATATTCAATATACTGCCATTTTAATGTACATTATTATCGCTGTTTTTATAATCCACTTAGCCGTTAAAGCACATATTTGGCTACAAAAAAGACAATTCCCACTCCCGAATCTAGCTTATATAGTTTCCTTCTTAGTTTTTGGGCTCATCTGGCTTAACCTCTAGTTATGTATCCTGTTATTTTTGAATCATCACTGCTCACTGTTTACAGCCTATGGCTATTTTTTACCCTCGGATTTGTGTTGGGATCATTCATTTTTTACCAACTCATCAACAATAGCCGCCTCGATATCAGCTTCATTACTAACAACGCCTTCAAATTTTTAATTGGCGCCCTTATTAGTAGTCGAATTTTTGCAATCATCATCAACTACCACTATTTTTTCCGCATCGACCCCGAAAAAGGCTTCTCCCTATTCGGCACCCTATGGACAATCATTAGCGTGTGGGACAAAGAGTTATCATTTTGGGGAGCAGTTGTCGGCTTTCTGTTTATTTTTATCCGAGAAGCACAAAAAGAATTACAAAATTTTGCCAAATGGACAGATATCCTCACCATTAGCTTACTGTCGGGACTCAGCATCGGCAATATTGGCGCCTACCTCGATGGCGTTAATTATGGACGGCCAACTATCCTTTTTTGGGGCGTTACCTACCAAAGTTCATTTGTAAAATACGCTGTCCCCGTCCATCCAACCCAACTCTACGCTTGTATTTATACAGCCCTAATTGCCATCTTTCTTTACCTTTTATACAAAAGATACCGCAACAAATACGACGGCCTCATTGCCTACACCGGCTTTTTCCTTTTCGCCAGCTTCCGCTTTTTAGAAGGCTTTTTTAGAGGCGATGACGTTAAAATGCTCGGCGCCATTCGCCTACCAGAAACAATCTTCCTCATTGTTGCCATTGTTTTAGGCTACCTCATGCGTAAATACCAAAAACGCTACAATATCCCCATCTTCAGCCTAATTCCAAAATACCTACGATCAAGAGGAACTAAAAACTAGTAACTCAATGACATAATTTTGTACTTCACCATGCCTTTTGGTGCAACAATTTCCAACTCATCACCTACTTTGCGCTCCAATAAAGCCGCACCAACCGGAGATTCATTAGAAATTCGACCTTCCAAAGGATCAGCTTCAGTACTACCCACAATTGTATATTCAGATACTTCATTATTTTCCATATCTTTAATTTTAACCTTAGCACCAAGCTGAACAATCACACCTTTGTTTGATTTGATCACTTGTGCACTCTTTACCTTTTCTTCCAGTTCCAAAATTCGCCCTTCCACAAACGCTTGTTCATTTTTAGCCTCTTCATATTCAGAATTCTCAGAAAGATCACCGTAACTAATCGCCTCTTTAATACGAGCAGCAACTTCTCTACGTTTAACCTTTTTTAAAGATTCGAGTTCTTCTTCCAACTTCCGTAAACCATCTTTAGTTAGTAATGTCGCTTTTTCATCAAAAACAACTGGAGTATTATCGTCTTGTGTAGCCATAGAATTGTAAAATTAAGTTTTAGTATAAATTAAGGTCTGATCTTAACACTAGTTGGATGTTCACGCAACTTTTGTAACACCTTCGCCTCAATCTGACGAATACGTTCACGCGTAACATTAAACTTTTTGCCTACTTCCTCCAATGTATGCCCTACTCCATCTTTAAGACCAAAACGGAGTTCAATAATCTTACGCTCCCGCGGAGATAAGTATTGTAACATTTCATGGATACTTTCTTTAATCAGTTGCTTATTAGTAGATTGAACCGGAGACAATGAATCAACGTCCTCAATAAAGTCACCCAACTTACTATCTTCTTCCGTACCAACCGGTGCTTCCAGCGATACGATATCTTGAGAAATTTTCTTAATATGACGAACCTTCTTCACATCCATATCCATTTCCGCCGCCAACTCTTCTAATAACGGTTCTCGACCAAGCTCTTGCACCAACCGTCGTTGTGTATGTGTAAGCTTGTTAATTGTCTCCACCATATGTACCGGAATCCGGATTGTTCGGGCCTGATCAGCAATTGCACGTGTAATCGCCTGGCGAATCCACCAAGTTGCATAAGTCGAAAATTTAAACCCACGATCCGGATCAAACTTTTCAACCGCTCTAAACAAACCAATGTTACCTTCCTGAATTAAATCCAAGAAAGACAACCCACGACCAATATATTTTTTAGCAATACTTACAACCAAACGCAGATTTGCTTCTGCCAACTTTTGTTTAGCAGTTTGATCACCACGTCTAATGGCTTGCGCCAACTCAATTTCCTCTTTAGCATTTAGCAAAGGTACTTTACCAATTTCGCATAAATACATCCTAATTGAATCATTAGCGATTTCAGTTAAATCCACCTGCTTACGCACTTTAGTTTTCTTTTCTTTCTCTTCCTTCTTCACTTTTTCTTCTGCTTTCTTCTCTTTATCTTCCCAAATCATTTTATCTTTAACGTCCACAACCTCAATTCCTAAATCAAAAAGCAGCTCGTAAATCTCATCAAGCAACTCTAAATTATCTTCCGCATTAGGAATTGCCCCCATTAACTCCTGCTGAGTCACAAACTTTTGCTCTTTTCCTTTCATAAGCAAACTTTGCACCTCGGGTGGATACTTTTTTATCCGATCTTGTGCCGCATGTGTAATGAATTTACGGGTTCGAGCCATATTTTATTGTCTGTTAATGTTTAGCTTGCATACAGAAACCGATTATACTCTTCCAGTAGCTCCTGTAAACGAGTTTTATCGCCAGCACTCTCGGCGTTGGCAATTGCCGATTTTAATTGTGCCATTTTTTGCATCTTATGACGATCAACCAATCGATCTAAAAGCAATTTTAACTCATTTAGTAATTGTGGCTTAGACCAAGCATCAATTTGTTTCGTCTCCAAATACAAATTAATGTGGTTAAACCTTTCACTCACTTCAATTGGCAAATCTAAATCAGCCAACAAAAAGTCATCAAGATTTCGACCGCTATTATAAAAATCAACAACTTGTTTGTAAACCTCTTTTATTGTAAAAACTGCTTCCCACTTCTTTAACTCATCCGACAGCTCTGTTAAAAGTGAAAAATCGATCATCAAATACCCCCAAAAAAACTCTTCCACCGTTACCGTATGCTCAAAATCGGTAGCCAATTTAGGCCTACCAACAGAACTAATACTCCGATGCTGTGGTCGTTTAAGCCGATCTAACTCATCATACAAAAACCGTGGCTCGGTCCGCAAAAATTGCGCAAACTTACGCACCAACAAATCACGCTTAACCGCCGAATTAATTGCGGCAATTAACGGCAAATACTTATCCATAATCCCTGTAATAAAAGTGGCCTCCGCTAATTCGTCCGCTTTTTTATCTGCAAACTCCACCTGCCAAATAAAATCGATTAAGCTCAACTTCTTTTCGGCAACAATCTGCTGTAACAACTTTATGTCCTCTTTAACCAAATCTGCCGGGTCTTTACCATTCTTCCAATATAAAACCTTAATCTCCAAATCGGCGCGTAACGCAATTTCGGCACCGCGTAACAAGGCCTCTCGTCCGGCCGAATCAGCATCAAAGGCAAAAACAACTTCTTTTACAAAGCGACCCAGCAACCCCACCTGTTTCTCAGTTAAAGCTGTTCCACAAGTTGCCACCGCATTCTTAAAACCGGCCTTATGAAAAGCAATCACATCAAAGTACCCTTCCACAATAAACGCTGAATTTTCACGACGCATGACCTCTTTGGCATCACTAAAACCAAACAAAATCTGCCCTTTATTATAAATTGGTGTATCAGACGAATTTAAATATTTAGGTACTTGATC
>PFRW01000021.1 GCA_002788755.1 Candidatus Peregrinibacteria bacterium CG_4_9_14_0_2_um_filter_41_14 | reverse complement strand
GAGCACGTGGGGCTCAAGCTACAGATATTGCAATTTTAGTGGTAGCAGCCGACGACGGCGTACAGCCACAAACTATTGAAGCAATTAATCATGCCAGAGATGCAGGTATTCCAATTATTGTCGCAATTAATAAAATTGATAAGCCGGGTGTGAATTTAGATAAAATTAAAGGCGAACTTTCGGAATATGATTTAACACCTGAAGATTGGGGTGGAAAAACAATCATGGTGCCTGTTTCGGCAATCAAAAAGGAAGGAATTAATGAGCTGCTGGAAGCAGTATTGTTAGTTTCCGAAGTTGAAGAATTAAAAGCAAATCCAAATCGGCCAGCGGTAGCTACAGTAATTGAGTCTAACTTGGATTCTGGTTTGGGACCAATTGCTACTGTTGTAATTAATACAGGAACTCTCAAAATTGGTGATCCATTTGTATGTGGCGATGCCTACGGAAAAATTAAGACAATGCATGATCATACAGGTAAATCTTTGCGTAAAGTTGGACCTTCGGCAGCTGTGCGAATTTCCGGACTTTCGAAAACGCCACTGTCCGGCGATATTTTGCAAGTAAGTAAGGATGAAAGATCGGCACGGGATCAGGCTACGAAGATTGATATTATTCGTGAAACTCAGAGATTAGGTGCTCGTGGTTTGGTTGCAGATCAGATGGTGGCACAGATTAATTCGGGTCAACTAAAGAAACTAAAGATTATTGTAAAAGCTGACACTAAAGGTTCTCTAGAAGCAATTCGACAATCTTTAGCTAAAATCCCTTCTGAAGAAGTTACAGCAAGTATTGTACATTCTGGAGTTGGTAATATTACTGAATCGGATATTATGATGGCTTCTGCAGGTCGTGCTTTAATTTTGGGTTTTCATGTCAATGCAGATGCAGTTGTAGTGAAGGCAGCTGAACGTGAAAATGTTGAAATTAAAAAATATAGAGTAATTTATGACTTAATTGATGATATTAAGCGAATTCTGTCTGGTTTATTAACTCCGGAGCGTGTAGAAATTGAACTTGGTATGGCGGAAGTTATGCAGGTTTTCTTTGCTAAACGAAGTGAACAGATTGTTGGATTAAAGGTGAGAACTGGGAAAATGGTTAAGGGAGCGAAAGTGCGTGTATTGCGTAACAAAGAGCAAATAGGTGAAGGTAAAATTATATCACTTAAGAGGGTTGATAAAGATGTTGAAGAGATTAAGGCGGACAATGATTGTGGTATTAAGTATACCGGTGATGTACTAGTTGAAGAAGGCGATACATTGGAAGCTTATGTTGTTGAAGAACGAGAGCGCAAATTGGCCTAATTATTGAATATGAATTTGGATTGGAAGCACTTTACTTTAAATACGTTCACGGATCCTCGTGGGTCATTAACTCCTGTGGAATTAACTGACTTTATAGATTTTGAAGTTAAGCGAATGTATACGGTTCATCATAATTTTCAGAGACGAGGTGGCCATGCTCATTTAATTGAGAGAGAGTTTTTTATGTTAGCTAGCGGTACTTGTACCGCTAAAATTCACGATGGCGCTAAATGGCATGAAATTGAGATGAAGGCTAATTTGGATGCATTATATATTGGCGGTAACGTGTGGCATGAGTTTGATGAGTTTAGTAAAGGTGGCGTTTTAGTTGCCTTGTCCTCAACTGTGTATAACCCTGATCGTTTAGATTATATTGAGGATTTTGATTTATTTATGTCTCAGTTTAGTAATAAAAGTTAATTTGTTATCATGAAAGTTCTAATTACAGGTGGTGCCGGCTTTATAGGTACAAATTATGTTTATTATCATTTAGATAAGTACCCGGAAGATGAAATCGTAGTTTTGGATAAATTAACCTATGCGGGTAATTTGGAAAATATTCAGCCTTTATTGGATGAAAATAAAATTCGATTTATTAAGGGCGATATTGCTGATTGGCATTTTATTGATAAATTTTTTAGTGATGAAAAGTTTAATTTAGTGATCAATTTTGCTGCAGAAACGCATGTAGATCATAGTATTGAGAACCCACATATTTTTGTGGAGACGAATATTGTTGGTACTCATAATTTATTGCGAGCTAGTTTAGACAACAAGGTGGACAGATATCATCAAATATCTACAGATGAAGTATATGGCGATTTGGGAGATGGGTCTGAGGACTTTTTTAGAGAAGATACGCCGCTTGACCCTAATCCGCCTTATGCGGCCTCTAAGGCTGCCGCCGATTTATTGGTGAACTCGTACTACATTACTTACAAAATGCCGGTGACAATTTCACGCTGTTCCAATAATTATGGGCCTTACCAATATCCCGAGAAGCTAGTTCCTTATTTTTTCCGTTTAGCAACGCAGGATAAGCCATTGCCGGTTTATGGTGACGGGTTAAATATTAGAGACTGGTTGTATGTTGGAGACCATTGTGAAGCGATTGATTTAATTATAAGGAAGGGACGTTTGGGACAGGTTTATAATATTGGGGGGCATAATGAAAAGACGAATTTGGAAATCACAGAACATATTTTGAAATTTTTGGATAAACCATTGAGTTTAATGCAGTATGTCGAAGATCGCAAAGCTCATGATCGCAGATATGCAATGGACCCGACTAAAATTGTTAATGAATTGGGGTGGCAGCCTAAGGTTAATTTTGACCAAGGTCTGGCTCTGACTTTTGACTGGTATCAAAATAATCGTGATTGGTGGGAACCTATGTTGGCAAAAGCAAATCGGATTGAGTAAGCTTATTTATGGTGATAGACTAGGCTCGATTTAAATACATTTACATGCGTTATTCGAAGCTAGTTGGACAAACATTGATGAATCCACCAAGTGATGCAGACAGTCGGAATGCTGAGTTACTAATTCAGGCTGGTTTTGTGCGTAGATTGGCGGCTGGAATTTTTAGTTATTTACCTTTGGGTAAGCGAGTTTTAGCTAAGATAGAGAATATTATCAGAGAAGAAATGAATGCCGTTGCTGGGCAGGAAGTTAGCATGCCGGCTTTGATCCCCATTGAAAATTGGCAAATAACCGGGCGCGACAATGTAGATATTAGTTTTAAAACAGTTGGTGCAAATGATCGTGAATTTATCTTAGGGTGGACACATGAAGAAGTTGTCACTCCCCTGCTTCAAGAATTTGTAAGTTCTTACCGTGATCTACCACTTGCCGTTTATCAATTTCAAGCAAAGTTTAGAAATGAGCCACGTGCTAAGTCTGGCGTGTTGAGAGGACGAGAATTTACAATGAAGGACATGTATAGTTTTCACACTACCCAAGCTGATTTAGATGTTTATTATAATCAAGTTAAACAAGCTTACTTTAATGTATTTAAGCGATGCGGGCTTAATGCCTATATTGTGGAAGCATCTGGTGGTGCATTTACTGACAAAAGAAGCCATGAGTTTGCCGTAGTAACCGATGCCGGAGAAGATACAATTTTAGTTTACGAAGGATCTGAAATGGCCGAGAACTTGGAAATTGCCAAAGCATACGTCGGCAAGCGTAATCCTGATGAGGCAGAGGTGGAAATGGGAGAGATTGCCGTTGATCGTGGCTTAACTGTGGAAGCTAATGCCGAAGCACATGGTGTACCAGCTTGGAAAATATTAAAAACTGTTGTGTATAAAATTGATGAAGGTTTTGTGGGGATTGTGATTCGTGGTGACTTAAATGTAGATATGGATCGCCTTAAAAAATATTTTGGTGCTGAAAATATTAGAACAGCAACGGATGAGGAGTTAGTGAAATTGGAACTGCTTAAAGGATATATTTCACCTGTAAATAATGAAAAGATTGATTTTATTGGTGATGAATCTGTTGCTTCTGTTACAAATTATGTAACTGGGGCAAATAAGCTAAGGACTGATTATGTAGGTGTAAATTTAGCTCGTGATTTTGTTTTAAAAGATGTTAGCCATTTTGCTGAGTTGGATAAGAAAATGTTGTGTGAATTTGGTAATTGCGAAGTCGAGGTTTATAAGGCTGTAGAGGTTGGAAATATTTTCCAGCTTGATACTGTTTACACTGATGCCTTTGGCATGGCATATAATGATGCCGACGGTGTCCAAAAATCGGTAGTTATGGGATGTTATGGCATTGGCGTGACCCGTTTACTTGGTACAATTGCTGAAGTTTGTAATGATGGTAACGGGATAATTTGGCCAAAAACTGTGGCGCCCTATCAAATTCATCTATTAGATTTAGGTAATGAAGAAGAAGTTAAAGACTACGCTACCGATTTATATACGGAGCTGGTCGCATTAGGCTTTGAGGTTTTGTATGATGATCGTGACGAAAGAGCAGGTAAAAAATTTAATGATGCTGACCTAATTGGTATACCGGTGCGCGTTGTTGTTAGCGGCCGAAATCTTAAAGATGGTAAGTTGGAAATTAAAAATCGTGCCGGTGATGAAGTTATGCTTTTAAATAAGGTAGACACAATTAAATGGTTAAATGAGTACTATGCCTCATAAATTTCTGTTAATTGGCAAGAGCGGCCTACTGGGGTCTAGTTTTGCCAAAGCACTGAACCATAAAGAGTTGGTTGCGCTTGATAGTTCGCAATTGGATATTACCAATTGGGAGAATGTGGTACGAGTAGTACATGAAGTAAAGCCAGATGTTATTATTAATTGTGCGGGATACAATCAAGTTGATGCTGCCGAAGCGGTTTTGGAGTTGGGAAAATGTAATGCAGTAAATGTGCTCGGGCCGGAGAACTTGGCAAAAGCAGCACAAGCTAACGATGCAATCTTAGTACAATTTAGTAGCGATTATGTTTTTGATGGCCGCAATGTAGAGGGGTACAATGAGGAAAGTACTCAATTTGGTCCAGAAAGTAATTATGCTAAAAGTAAATTAGCTGGTGAAAAGGCCGTTATTGCAAATGCTAATAAATTTTACATAATTCGTTTATCGTGGTTATTTGGCTTGGGCGGACAGAATTTCGTGACCACAATGCTTAAAATTGTAGATGAAAAGGCAAATCTAACTGTTGTAGATGATCAGTTTGGCAAGCCGACATTTACAGTTGATGCAGTGGCAGCCACGCTAGGTTTGATCGCTGACGGTGCCGAATTCGGTAATTATCACTTAGTAAACGAGGGCGTAACAAGTTGGTATGATTTTGCAAAGAAAATCTTTGCTTTATCGGCGAAAAATGCTAGTGTCTCCGCTGTATCTAGCGATAAATTCCAGCGTCCAGCTAAGCGGCCGACTAATTCAGCCTTGCTTAATACCAAACGCCCAACACTAAGGCATTGGGAAAGTGCGTTAGCGGAATATCTCAACTCTCTAAGTTAAGTTTATGCGAGGTGTAATATTGGCTGGAGGTTTAGGTAGCCGTCTATATCCAATTACAGAGGTTACTAATAAGCATTTATTGCCGGTTTATGATCGTCCAATGATTTTTCATCCTTTAGATACCTTATTAAGAGCAGGTATTAAAGATATTTTGATTGTATCGAGCCCTGAACATGCCGGTGCATTTTTACGTTTGTTAAAAAATGGCCAACAGTTTGATGCAAATTTTACATTTAGAGTACAAAATGGAAATGGTGGTATTGCCGAAGCGTTAGGATTAGCGGAAGACTTTGCCCATGGTGATGATATTACCGTTATTTTGGGGGATAATATATTTGAGGATGATTTTTCTGAAGCGGTAAAAACTTTTAAGAGCGGTGCAACTTTGTTTTTAAAAGATACCGATGAAGCTAGGCGTTTTGGTGTTGCCGAAATTGTTGATGGTAAGCTTGTAGGTATTGAAGAAAAGCCGAAAGAGCCAAAATCTACTTATGCCATTACAGGTATTTACATTTTTGATTCTCAAGTTTTTAATTTTATTAAGAGATTAGAGCCATCTTGGCGTAATGAATTGGAAATTACAGATGTTAATAATTTTTATATTGAAAAGAATGAGGCACAAGCAATTTTTGTAGAAGGGAGATGGACAGATGCCGGAACTTTTGAAAGTTTATATATGGCAGGTATTATTGCTCGAGATAGAGTGCTTGGACAAATGGAGACACATATTAAAGAACGGGTGATTAAAGGAATTAAAGTGACTGATGAAGAGCATAATCGCTATCCAAGATTTGTGCCCGTAAAACATTAATCGGTAGTTGACATGCAAAAGTTTGTACTAATTGGTAATTATGGCGCTGGCAACTGGGGTGATGATTTACTGTGTTTGAGTACAATAAAGGGTATCCAAGACCATTTTATAGGTGCAGACATTAAAGTTTTAGCAGCAAATCCTGAGCTGGCTAAAAAAAATTGTGGTGTTGATAATGTTGAATTTTTATATTTATTTCCAGCCGGCGTGCGTTCATTTTTTAACTATACTTTTTCGGGTAAACTCAAAGTTACAACTGCTGCCGTAAAAGCTGCTGATATTGTTATTTTTGGTGGTGGTGGCCTGTTAAATGCCGAAGTGCCAAGATCTATGTCCATTTGGGGTAAACAGATTATAATGGCAGCAAAGTTGGGAAGGCGGATTGCCATGTTGGGACAATCATTTCCCAAAGAGAATCTAGAAGAGCATAAAGCCGCTTTTTTGCGTTTAATGAATAAAGTTGAGTTTGTAACAGTTCGTGATCCAATTTCATACGATGTCATAACTAAACTTAAGTCCAAGACGATTGTAAAAAGAGCAGCGGACTTGGTAACGGCTTTGGATTTAAACCTTGTTAATAAAGATGTAGCTGAGGAGCTTGTGATTAATTTTAGATTTTATGACGGTATTGATGATGAAGTCTTATTGAAACGAGCGGTATCAATTGTCAAATTTATAATGGAGCACACTGAATTTAATCTCAAATTTGTTTGTATGGATGAGGAAGATTGTGTATTTGCCGAGTTATTAGAAGAACTGCTTACTGTTAGTGAACGATATAAAATGGTTAAACCAAAATCGATTATTGATCTGGAGCAAATTTTTGCTAAAAGCAAAGGTATTATTTCGATGCGCTTGCATGCACTAATCTTAGGCTACATTGCCAATAAACCAATATTTGGGTTAAGTTATAATGACAAAATTGTAGGTTGGCATAAGTATACAGAGGTGGATCATGAATTTTGGGATCTACGCACAGAAATCAATTTGCCAGAAGCAGACTTTGTTAGTCGCATGCAAAGTTTTTTAGGGAAAGCAGCAGCCGGAGTAAATAATGAAGATAAAATAAAAAAGCTGCGAGAGAATTCGCAGCTTAATTTTGATTATTTGAAGGGGTGGCTTAATTAAACTTCTTCAGTTGGAGTCTCTTCAGCCGCCATTGGTGTTTCTTCAGCAGCCATTTCTTCTGGTTTTTCTGCATGAAGTAAGCTCATATCACCAAGGATATTCACATGTGTTTCTTTTAAACGAGCTGACTTACCAGCACGATCACGCATGAAATATAGTTTTGCTCTTCTAACTTTAGCAATTTTTAAAACTTCGATCTTTTGAATTGTACCAGAGTTGAATGGGAATATTTTTTCAACACCAATTCCTGAAACAATTTTGCGGACAGTAAAGGTTTTATCAATACCGTGGCCGGAATTAACTTTAATTACAAGTCCTTCAAAAAGCTGAACACGTTCTTTAGCACCCTCTTTAATTTTTTGATGAATACGAACAGTGTAACCTGTACGAATTTCAGGGTGATTACGTAGGTGTTGCTTTTGGACATGTTTAATCAACGCGTGCGTCATGCTGTATTAGTTACAAAAAGTAAGTGGATTATAGGTAAAATGCTTCAAAAATCAAGCTTAATTTGTTCATTTAGCTTATTTATTGCAATAATACTGTTTTCATCACGAATAATTTGAGTAATAAACCGATCATTACACTTTAGACGATACAAAAAGTCTTCACTATTCATCACTGTAAATTTAACAGGCTCTTTGCTGTCTACCTCTGCTTCTAGGAGTTGTCCGAGATGGTCTTTATCAATTTTACCAACTAGGAGAAGGTCGATGGGGCTTTCTTGATGAATAAAAACGCCACTTAATACAAGTAGTTTGATTTCGCCGAGCTGTTCGATTTTACTAATCAGATCGCCTTTGTCATTGCTGGTTTTGTTGAATATTGAGCTTAGTTCACGTAAAAAAATGAAATCCGGGTTAATACGGTAATATTTTTTACGATTTTTAGTGTTAGTTTGTAGTAAACCTAGTTTTTGTAAATTTGTGAGCTCGCGCCGAACAGAGTTTATTTGTTCATCTAATTTACGTGTTAATTCTCTTATAAAGAATTGTTCCTCCGGATTTGCTAAAAAAACTGTTAATAGTTTGATTCTAGCGTTTGATGTAAATAGCCGCTTAAGCATGTATACATAATTTATTCAAAGGTAATGCTAAAATACGACAAAGGGTATATTTAGGCAACACTTTTTTCTAAAAATTCGTTGAAAACCTTTTCTAATAAAAGTTGGTCTTTAACCTGCTTAAACGCACCTGAATTTGGTGTGAGGTCTGCTTTGCTTTGGTTAAACTCTTTTAATTTTGCCAAAACTTCTTCGTCTTTTACGGCTAGGTCTTTTTCCTTAATTATGTCACGTAAAGCAAGTCGGACTTTGACGCGTTGTTCTGCTTCGTCTTTTCGTTCTTCACGAATATCGCGTTTCTTTTCGTCCATGGATTTTAGGAATTCTTCCCACTTAATACCGCGTTGCTCAAGCTCGTGTTTTTGTTGGTGAAGCATGTAGTCTAACTCTTCGTCTACGATTAGTGATGACATATTAATGTCTGCTTGTTTGGCAATCTCTTCAAATAGCTTAGCTTGTTGTCGTTGGTCTTCTTTGCTTTCTTTTTGACGCAAAATATCTGTCTTAATGGCTTCAATAAACTCTTTTTCGTCTAACTCCTTGCCAATGATTTTCTTGCTGAACTCTTTATTTACTTCAGGTAGTTGCATTTCTTCTAAGCGGTTGAGGCTAACTTTGAATTTAACTTTTTTGTTCTGAAAATCTTTGCGATGATAATCTTTAGGAAAAGTAATGACGAACTCTTTCTTATCCCCTGTTTTCATGCCGATTAGGTTTTCCTCAAAACCAGGTACGAAGGCATTGTCGCCTATTACAATTGGGTAGTTTTTGCTGGCTGTATTGTCTAGAGTTGTATCGTCTTCTTCAAAACCTTCAAAGTCAATTTCGGCACGATCCCCTATTTTAGCATCTCGATCGATATCTTTGTAAGTAGCTTGGTATTTTCTTAATTCGTAAATAGTTCCATCTAATTCGTCTTTTTCAATTTTTTGCTTTTCGCGTTTGATCTTAATTTTGGTAATGTTGTTTAATTTAACCTCTGGCATAAGAGCAACTTTTGCATCGAATTCCAGTGGCTCAACGCTTTTGACTTCAATTTGAGGCTTGGTAATTGGCTCTACTTTTTCTTGTTTAATAGC
>PFRW01000038.1 GCA_002788755.1 Candidatus Peregrinibacteria bacterium CG_4_9_14_0_2_um_filter_41_14 | reverse complement strand
CCCATTAAAATAATAGCAAAACATGTAATTATAACGGGAATTAGCTTTTTCATAACCAAGATTTAAGAGATAAATAGATTATAACTTGTCTGTTTCCGTAAGACAAATGCCCATTCTTTTACAAGCGGAAGCATATTTTTCAATATTAACGTTGGACACATCATTTTCCAACTCAAAATTTTCATGTGCTACTCTAATAACCGACATTGCTTGCTCGGGAGTTTCCACAACAACCATCGGATAAAGATCTTCTTTATTAATAAATCCGTCTATTAATAAACTACTTTTTACCCACAACAACAAATCTTCCCACATTTTACCAAATAAAATCACCGGCATTTTCGCAATATGATTAACCTGCATTAACTGCCAAGTATAAAAAAGCTCTAAACAAGTCCCAATACCACCGGGCGCCACTACAATTACATTGGACAACAACATAAATTGATCTAAACGAGTAGAAAAAGACTTATGCGTCTCCACCAAATCCAAATATTTATTTGGCTCTTGCTCAAAAGGTAATTCAATATTTAAACCAATAGTATGCACATCTTTACCTTGGGTAGCACCAGCATTATGCCCCTGACTCGCAGCTCGCATAACACCTGGGCCACCGCCATTAACCAAATCAAAGCCATCATCGGCAATCATTCTCGCCAAATCAAAAACATTTTTGTAAATAAAACTATCCGGACGCACACGTGCAGATCCAAAAATAGCTACTTTAAAAGCAGGGCTTTTTAACTCCTCTAACATAGTCAAACCTTGATCTGTTTCGGGTACGCCGATAATAATTTCTTGCTGCCTTTTAGGTATTGATTGTTCCATTTATTTTAAATTAATTAAGTGCTAGATTCAAATTAACATATAATTTAGATACAATGAAACTTTTTGTCGACACAGCCAATTTAGCTGATATTAAACGGCTAGCCAGCTACGGTATATTAGACGGCGTCACCACAAACCCCACATTAATTGCCAAAGAAGGTGTTAGTTTAGAAACAAGAATTAAAGAAATTTGCGAAGTAGTAAGCGGCCCCGTTAGCTCCGAAGTAGTAACACTCGACCCTAAAGAAATGATTGCACAAGGCAAAATTTATGCCGGTTGGGCTCCTAACGTTTACGTAAAACTCCCAATGACCCCTGCCGGTTTAATAGCTTTACAAGAACTAAATAAAGAGGGGATCAAAACCAACGTCACCCTCGTTTTTACTGCAAACCAAGCCCTCCTAGCCGCCAAAGCCGGTGCCACCCTCATGAGCCCCTTTATTGGTAGACTAGATGATCGCGGCCAAGAAGGCATGGCCTTAATTGAAGAAATTGTCGATATTTATGACAACTACGACTACGAAACCCAAGTACTTGTTGCCAGCATTCGCAGCCCACGCCATGTTGTTAACGCCGCCCTCCTTGGCGCCGACATTGCCACTATTCCCGCCGACATTTTCGACAAAATGTTTGAACACCCGCTAACAACCAGCGGCCAAGAACAATTTTTAGCCGACTGGGAAAAAGTTAAAAACAAACAATAATGACCAACTTTGTACAAGTAAAAGTCACCGACGGCAAACTGCTCCAACTGGAAAAAATCGATGCCAACAAATTCAAAATTACCGGTGATTTTTTTTGTCACCCACCCGAAGCCATCGATCAACTAGAACATATTTTAGCCGAACCACTAAACCAAACTGAAAAAGCCGAAAAACTCGACGCCATTTTCAAAAACCCCGAAACCGACATCATCGGCTTTGCCGCAAGCGACCTTCTCTCCCTTTACAATCAACTTATTTAATATGCTTTGGCGCCTCATCCCTTTAGAAATACACAACGCCGCCACTAACATGGCGTTAGACGAAGCTTGCCTCGAAGAAATTCATGCCGGCAATAGCAAACCCACAATCCGCTTTTACCGTTGGCAACCCGCAGCTGTTTCTATCGGCTATTTTCAAAACCTAAAGCGCGAAATCGATTTAGAAAATTGTGCAAAACTAGGCATTGATACAATCCGCCGCCAAACCGGGGGCGGCGCCGTCTATCACGATTTTGAAGGCGAACTAACCTATTCCGTCATCGCCCCGCTCGACATTTTCCCCAAAAACATTATCGAATCATACCAAGAAATTTGCGGCTGGCTCATTAACGGTTTTCAAGCCTTAGGCATAGAAGCCGAATTCAAACCCATTAACGACCTAATTGTAGGCGACAAAAAAATCTCCGGCAACGCCCAAGTCCGCCGCAAAGGCGTCCTGCTCCAACACGGCACCATTCTTTATAAAATCGACGTCAAAAAAATGTTCAGCCTCCTCAAAGTCCCCGACGAAAAAATCCGTGACAAAATGATCAAAACCGTCGAAGAACGCATCACCTCCATGACCAACATCAACCCCCAATTAACTTTTGACCAAGTTTACGAAGCCTTTGTAAACAGCTTTACCGCCAACAAAGATTTTGAAGTAGGGAAGTGGAGCGACACTGAACTAGAGCTGGCACAAAAATTGATTGCTGATAAATACAATACGGATGAGTGGAATTTAATGCGCTAAACATGGGCGAAACACCAGGAAAACGACCAAGGCGAAATCGTAGGCTGCCAAAACAAATCCCCACGCTTTTACACCCCAGAGGGCTGGCGCCTTTTCTTCGTTTTTGATCAGCCCAGCATGTGCTATGTGATGATGGTTTTTGCAATTGGGGAAGGCACACTTGCCGTTATGTTTTGCGACTGCTTCACGTTTGGTTTGTGCGGGAATATGGCGTGTGACTTTTTCTATTTCTCTAGGCTTTCTTGGTCTGACGACTTCTTCTTCAACTCCTTCCAATAACTTTTTAAGCACCTTTCCAAGTGGCATTTTACCTTAGTTTGTTTCTCCAACTTTTGTTGAAACTTACGAAGTTCGAGCGCAGTTTTATGATCAACTTTGAAGGTAATTGTTTCCAATTCCCAACATGTTGGGTCTGTTTTTTGGCTTTGTATAGCGGGTCTCAAATTCTGCACGCACTCTGCTAGTGCGGCCCTTGGCAAAGTTTTTACCATCTCGGCTAATTTGTCTTCTTTAACTGTATTCACTAA
Source organism: Candidatus Peregrinibacteria bacterium CG_4_9_14_0_2_um_filter_41_14 (assembly GCA_002788755.1). GTDB lineage: Bacteria > Patescibacteriota > Gracilibacteria > UBA1369 > UM-FILTER-41-14 > UM-FILTER-41-14. The sequence continues at coordinate 6,676 of PFRW01000038.1, read as the reverse complement.
CGGTGTGATTGCCCGCACTTTGGCCCATCCAAACTTCTCAATTTGGGCTTTCAAAAGTGGCTTATCCTCAACTTTGCTGTATGTACGCAATACCTCCTGAACTGACTTACGCCCCATACCGGCCAACTTGGCCGCAAACTCAAAAATAGAATAAAAACCGTGCTCACGAAATAGCTGACGTTTTTCCACTTCTGGGAGCAAGGCCGCAAATTTGCGGCTCCACATCCGAGCGTTACTTCCATACTCCTGACACAACCGATATAGTTCAGAATCATCCATTTTTGCTAATCAAAGAATGTCTAAATCGTAGCAAATTTCGACGGTAAAAACCAGCCATTTATGGCTTACATATGCGATTATACCATACGCACTGTGCAACAAAACATACACCCCAAAAAAAACACAATGTAGTAAGTATACCCTCACCCAGCCCCACGAAAGAGATGTTCTCCGACCTCAAAATCATAAATTTTACTATCTCGTCTTACACCAACATTACACGCCAAAAACCAACCACCGCAAATCTCGTCAAGTCGAACTTCCTAACATGTTGGGTTTCTAACCCTCCAACTCCGCCGCCATCACATTTATAAAGCGGGCGCAATCAGCACCATCGTTATAACGATGATCAAAAGTCACCGTTAATGGCAACTGCAAACGTTCCACCGGCTGGCCATCTTGCATTTGAACCACTTTTTGAAAAGCACCAACACCAACAATACAAGTGTCGGGATAATTAATTATAGGCGTTGCAAAAACCGACCCCAAACTGCCGTAATTGGTAATTGTAATCGAAGACCCCTTTAAGTCATCCGGCTTGGCCGATCGATCTCGAGCCATTTCGGCAATGTGCGTGATGGCCTGCGCCAACTCTTTTAAATTCAGATTTTGCGCATTTTTAATGACCGGCACAATCAACCCATCTTCCGTATCCACCGCAATCGCCATGTTTACATACTGCTTTAAAGCCAAAGCATTTTTTTGTTCATCCCAAGCCGCATTAAATCGAGGATAAGCTTTAACCGCCTTACAAACCGCTTGAATAATAAAAGGCAAGTAACTCAACTTAATATTTTCTGCCGCCAAAACATCATTTTCCAACTTGCGACGAGCCGCCAAATTAGTTACATTAATAAAATGCATTTGCGAAACAGGTACAACCTTCGCCTTTGTTTTTTCTAAATGAGCAGAAATCGCTTTCCGCATTGGTGTTAACTCCTCGTATGTTACTTCTCCAACAGCCTCCTTACCGGCGGCCTTTTCTATATCCTCTTTTGTAATCCGTCCATTGTCACCAGTTCCTATTACTGTAGCCAAATCAACACCATGTTCTTGCGCCAATTTGCGAATTGCCGGCAACACTTTCATTTCCGTATTCATAGAAATCACAGGGCCTGATGCTCTTTGCAAATTATCAAAAAGGGGCCCCTTATTTTCACCCAAATCATCCGCATCCTGTATCGATCCCACCGCACCAGCTCCACTTTCTTTTTTAACATCGCTAGCAGACCCGACACCTTCACCATACGTCGCCAAAATCTCACCAACCTGCACAACCTCGCCTTCTTTATGATACAACTTACCAATCACTCCCGCTTGCGGACTAGGAATTTCCACAATCGCTTTATCTGTTTCCACCTCACACAAAACATCATCATGCGCCACAGTATCACCTTCCTTTACATGCCACTTTACAATTGTACCTTCATGAATACCTTCACCAACATCGGGAAACTTAAAATCCATAGTAAATGCTTAAATTTACCAAACTATAAATTGTAGCTCCCAAAAAAGCAAAACTATTCAGCACTATTCGACTCCCCAGAGTTTCTTCGCATCTCAGCAAGATAATCAGGATCTATTATCGCTGTTCCTTCATACCTTAATGGATCAACAAAAATTTCTCTTGTAACTTCACCACTTTTAAATGGTTCTTCACCACGCAAAGCGCCTACCATCAACGGCAACAAATCATTACGCCGCATCACCTGTGTTGTTTCCCCACGGTTTGGCAATAATTCACCTACAGGATAAGCCAGTGTAACCCCTGGAATCGGAAAACTTGGAGTGTCTCCAGTATTAGATATAGGCTTAGGAGAAGCAACCGTTTGCTTTGTATTACCAACCGACGTCATCAAATCTTCACCAAACTTTCCAATCTGGTCTAAAACATCTGGGTCTGCTGCCAAGCCGGCAACTTCCCCCTCTGCTCGCTCAACATTATCTGCAATAGAACCAGGTTCAAACTCCGTAGACATTCTCTCCACTCCATAATCAATCACCAAAGGCGCAAAAACATCCGGCACCGGAACATATTCACCACCTTCTTAATAATTCAACACTTTCTCCAACCCCGCAATAATCCTTTCCTCCGTTGGAATATAGAACATCTCCGTCTCTAAATAAGGCATAATTGTGTCGTAACCGGTTACACGCACCACAGGTGCCTCCAAAGACAACAAGGCCTCCTCTTGAATTACCGCCATTAGTTCCGCCGCCACGCCAAAACTGCGTGGCTCCTCTGTTACTATCAAACAGCGTCCCGTCTTTTTCACCGAGTTTACGACCGTTTCAGTATCCAGCGGGGAGATTGTGCGCAAATTGATTAATTCTACATCCACATTCTTGTGCATTAAGTAATTGTTTAATGCCTTTTTTGTATCCCAAAGCATTGAACCGTACGAAATTACAGTTACATCGTTACCGGCCTTTTCTACTACGGCTTTGCCAATTGGTAATGTATAATATTCGGCGGGGACTTCCTCTTTAATGGCACGGTAATGACGTTCCGGCTCCATAAAAATTACGGTGTCGGGATCCTCAATTGCGGCAAGAAGCAAACCTTTTGCCTCGTACGGACCGCCCGGATAAACCACTTTAAGACCGGGCGTATGCGCAAACGCACCTTCCATACTTTCGGAATGATGTTCTAGTGCATGAATACCACCACCAGCGGGAAAACGCACCACCATTGGGCAAGTGAACCTACCTTGTGAACGTGTTCGCATTCGGGCGGCATGATTTATGAGATGATCAAAACCCGGCCAAATAAAACCAGAGAACTGAATTTCGGCAACCGGTCTCATACCATTTGCGGCTAGGCCTACGGCTGCACCTAAAATTCCGCCTTCGGACAGAGGCGTGTCTACCACGCGATCTTTGCCATATTTTTCTTGTAAACCTTGAGTGGCTCTAAACACACCACCAAGCGGACCAATATCTTCGCCGAGTAAAATCACATTGGGATCTTTTTGCATAGAGAGATCAAGGGCATCTCGTACCGCTTCAACAATTTTTAATTCCGCCATAATTTATTGTTTAAGAAATTCATCGTGCTGTTTTTGCAAGGCCGGTGTCATTTCTGCATACATCATTGTAAACATATTTTTAGGATCTAGCTTTGCATGCGTTAAAGCCTTTTCTGCAATCTCATCAACTCCTTTTTTACACTCTTCCAGTAGTTGTGCTTCTTTTGCTTCGTCCCACAATCCGGTGGCCTCAATATATTTTTTAAGTCTCGCAATTGGCTCACGTCTTTGCATTTCGGTCACCTCGTCATCGGCACGGTACAGTTTAGAGTTATCCACCGTAGTGTGATCACCTAATCGATACGTAACCGCTTCTATTAATACCGGTGTCAGATTTTCTTTTGCTTCTTTTAAAGCTTGTTTTACAGCCAAATAAACCGCAACCACATCATTCCCATCCACCTGAATTGCCTTTACGCCATAAGCAAACGCTTTTTGCGCAATTGACTTAGCCGCCGTTTGAATTGATCGCGGTGTCGAAATTGCAAAACCATTATTCTGACAAAAGAAGACATTAGCCGTTTGAATCTGTCCGGCAAAATTTAAGGCCGCATGAAAATCACCTTCAGAAGTCGCACCATCACCAAATGAACAAAGCACCGCACCCGGTTTATTTTGCCGTTTATTGGCCCAAGCAATTCCCATGGCATGCGGCAGATGACCACCAACCGTAATCGCAATTGGCAAACAATTCACATCTTCCGGCATTTTGCTACCAGTCTCATTTCCCATCCAATATAATAAAGTTTGATAAAGCGGTACACCAAAGCACCACATTGTTCCTGTTTCTCTAAATGTTGGCACTAGCCAATCTTCTTTTTCCAAACCAAGCCCGGAACCAACCTGACAAGCCTCTTGACCATAAACAGAAGGGTAAGTTCCCATTTGCCCGGTTCGTTGCAGATTAATCGCACGTCTATCAGCAATTCTAATCTTTACCATCCATTTATAAAAATCCACCAACTGTTCTTTAGACACTAAATCGAGCAAATTTTGATGAACAACATTTCCCTCCGGATCCAAAACTTGAAACATTTCGGCCGGAAACCCGTTCTGATCTACTAAAATTTCTGTAATTTCCATATTTAATTGTTTTCAATATTATTTCGTTCCCGCTTTAGCAGCCAGTATTCACCAGCCTTATAGGAACTTCGCACAAAAGAACCACAAAAAGCATAAAGAAAACCCATCTCCAATGCAATCTTTTCGTACTGTTTAAATTGTTCCGGCTTTACATATTCGTGTAATTTATAATGCTTAACACTCGGCTGCAAATACTGCCCAATTGTCAAAAAATCGACATTATTTTTACGCAAGTCCGTCAGCGCCTCAACTACCTCCGCCTCCGTTTCCCCCAATCCCACCATTAACGATGACTTTGTGTAAATCTCCGGATCCTGCTCTTTAATATACTTAAGCACATCCAAAGTAAGTTCATACCCGGCTCGCACATCACGCACGTCTTTTGTTAGTCGTTCCACCGTTTCCAAATTTTGGCCAATCACTTTTGGCTTTGCCGCAATAATAATATCCAACAACTCTCGCTTACCGCCAAAGTCGGGGATTAACACCTCTAGCAACGTCTCCGGACTCTTCTTTTTTACAATTTCAATACACTTAGCAAAATGATTTGCCCCTTGGTCGACCAAATCATCCCGATCCACCGAAGTCACCACCGCATATTCCAAATTCATCTCCTTAATGGCGCGCGCCAGCCCAAACGGCTCCCACATATCCAATTCCTTATTAGGAAACCCCGTTTTAACATTACAAAACCGACACCCCCGCGTACAAGTATCGCCCATAATCATAAAAGTCGCCGTCCCTTGAGACCAACACTCCGCCATATTCGGACAATGTGCCTCTTCACAAACGGTATTTAACTTAAGCTCCTTAACCCGCACCCGCAAATCCCGAAACTTCTGCATTCCCGCCGAAGTGGAGTTTGCCGGCTTTATCCTCAACCATTCCGGTTTGTTTGGCACTTTCATAAAAATAGCCTAATATGTAGCCACAAATCTAACAGTAAACATGCTTAAACTCAACCTCGATAACGCAAACCTGGACCTATCCGCATATGCAGACCAATTACCCCAATATCGCGATCAACTTTTAAACAGAAGCCAAGGCTGGCTCGACCTCCCCGAAACCGCTCCGACAAGCCAAATCCTAACCTACGCCGAATCGGTCAAAGGCCAATTTGAACACTTGGTCGTTTTAGGCATCGGCGGCTCCGCCCTCGGCGTAAATGCTCTATTTAAAGCCTTAAAACACTATTACTGGAACAATCTCAGCTCCGATCAACGCCAAGGCTACCCGCAACTCCACGTCCTCGACAACATCGACCCCGCCGTCATTAACGATATTCAAGACGTAATCGACCCAGCCAAAACCCTATTCATCGTCATCACCAAATCCGGCAGTACGCCCGAAACCATCAGCCAATATTTATACTTCCGCAAACTGGCCCCCAAAGAAAACTTTGTATTTATCACCGACCCCAAAAAAGGTCTCCTTCGCCAAATCGCCACAGAGCAGGGGATCCCCACTTTTGACATTCCCGAAAACGTTGGTGGCCGCTTCTCCGTTTTAACCCCCGTTGGCCTTCTCCCCGCCGCTTTATTAGGCATCGATATCACCAACCTGCTTAAAGGTGCCGGCGAAATCAGAGACAACTTTTTAAGCCAAGAATTCGCCACCAACCCCGCCTACCAACTTGCCGCCCTTCAATACGAACTCAACACCAAACACAACATCAACATTAACGTCCTCATGCCCTACAGCTCCCCATTATTTACCATTGCCGACTGGTACCGCCAACTCCTCGCCGAAAGCATCGGCAAAGACGGTGTCGGCATCACTCCAATTAACGCCCTCGGCGTGACCGACCAACACTCCCAAATCCAACTCTACAACGAAGGCCCCAAAGACAAACTCATCATGCTCATCAAAACCCTAAAAAACAGCGAAACCGACAATCAACATGTAATTAACGCCGAAGGCCTGCCCGACTTTGCCTACCTAAACGGCGTCACCTTCAAAAAACTCCTCGACACCGAACTAACAGCCACAACGCAAGCCCTCACCAAATACAAAACCGCCAACATCCAAATCCAAATCCCCGAAATCTCCCCCCACACCATCGGCCAACTCTTCATGCTTTTTGAACTAGCCACCGGCTTACTCGGCGAACTCTTCCAAATCGACGCCTTTAATCAGCCGGGGGTGGAGTTGGGGAAGGTGCTGACGAAGGAGAAGTTGGGTGGGTAAACATACAAAGCGGATTCCAAAATTAAAATCCGCCTTGTAGAGATTAGATGAATTATTGTTTGCCGGAGTCTAACACATTATTGATTGCAACATTAAAT
>PFRW01000005.1 GCA_002788755.1 Candidatus Peregrinibacteria bacterium CG_4_9_14_0_2_um_filter_41_14 | reverse complement strand
TTTGCGGGTGTTATTGGAACTGCAGGGCTAACTATTGCAAATTGGGGAGTAGAAAAAGCTACAGACAAGTCAATTGTTCAACTTCTGGATGGTGCAAATGCAACTGCCGATGTAGATGGGTTAGGGGTTTATTTAGAGCTGGAAGGAGAAGATAAAGATGACGTTGCCGAGACTTTGGTGGATGGCATGCTATTTAATCCTAACACTAAGCATTTAAAAGCTAAGGATGTTTTTGCAAAGACAAAGGGCTTAAGCGGGGTAAAAAAAGAAGACCAAACCCTGTCATACGATAGCGAAAATCTGGATGGTGCCCTGTTTTACCGTGGCGTAGATGCATTTACAAAACGATTGAATAAACTAAAAACCAAAGAGCCAAATGTATATGCAGAGATAAATGAAGCAATTAACAATGATGCTGAGCTTTATGAAGTATATATTATGTTATTCTCTTTAGATCCCGACGCTTGGTATGTTAAATCATATCACACTGAAACAGGGCGATTGGTTGAGGAAAAATTGTTTGATTCCGATTTTGAAAATTACCTTGAGGATGATTTGGACGGCTTTACCGCATGGTTTAAATCAACATCGATGTATACTGCCGAACATAAAAATACTCCGGGCTTGCTGACTAAAGAATACTTTAGAATATTCTTGGGTCAGTCATATGAAAATATGTTGAAATTGAGTAGCAAATCTACAAGCTATAGTAGTACTTTAAACGAGTGTTTAAATAGCAAGGAGCCAAAACGGGATGTGCAAGGAAGGCAATATATGGCGGTTAATTTTCCAATTGCTGCTGGTGAAACTCCGGATAGTTACATAAAAAATGCTTATACGGAATTAGCTAAAAAATACACAATCAAGGGCGAAACAGAGCCGATAATTGGCGCATTGATTGAAAAGCCGAGCGCACACTACGTGTTAATGGTGAGGACCGCAGACAAAGAATCTAACTCAATTGTATAATATGGTCGCAAGTGAACCAAGACAGTTGGTGATTAGTTTAGATACACTAACTCTGACTGAACAATATCTATTGTCCATTGCAACAGGGATTCCTTTGTCTAAGGAGTATCGTGGCTATTTCCAGAAATACATTGATGAGGTCATTGAGATTACACACGGTATGGGGATTGAAAGTTATGGACGTGTTAAGGGAATTGTTTTGGGGGCAAGTTTAGAAATTGCTTTAAAGGTGAGGAATATGGCTTTTAATAAAATTGCTGCCGGTAATAATAAATTTAATGATATAAAATTAATGCGTGAGCATGCTTATCATGATGATATCGACCTATTGTTTGCGAACTACAAAGAAGTTTTGGCGGAAATCAATCCGTTAAAACAAACTATTTTTGAGGAATTATCCAGGGAATGGTTCTGTGTACATGGTGCAATGATGCTTAAAGGAGCTAAAGGATTGCGAAAATTCCATTTAGATACTGAAAGGCTTGATGAAAAACTAATAGTTGATCATTTTACTGAGGGATTAAATAAATTTAAAGTTGACGAGTTTGCCTAGTTAAACTAGTGTTTTCACCTTTAAAATAAGTATTTTGTGAGGTGGAAAATGTTAACTGGTTCTTTGTTGATTGTAGCAACCGTTTGGGCGGGCAGTTTTGCAAGTGCTACCTATATTCCTGTGCAAATTGAAAATGATGGTTTAACGAGTGTAAAATTTAATTTGTGCGAAAATGCTGTAAGGGAGGCGTTAACTTGGGTTCCGGTAAGGCATTTAAGTGGACTAAGGAATGTTGTTTTGCATAATCATACTGATTGGCATCGTGGTTTGGCGGGTGATAGTGTGATTTATTTGCGTTGTTTAGATGATTTAGCGGAGCTCAAAAGCGTGTTAATTCATGAAATTGGGCACATTGTGGACATTAATTTGGCCCGGAGCAACCAACGGCTTAACTACTTTAGCGAGATTAGTTGGCTTAATGATAATTTAGCAGTTGCTGATGATACTGGCTTTGTATCTGGATATGCGGCTACCGATGCCTTTGAAGACTTTGCAGAGACGTATGCCTATTACCTACTACATGGTGATAAGTTTAGAACATTAATGACAGCAAGTAGTATAACTAAGCGAAAATATGATTTTATGGAATATTCCATTTTTGCTGGTACGGAATATAGTTTAGAAAACAAAACGGACCCCTTGACAAGTGGAAGTAATCTTGCTAGAGTAGAGTTCTCATACGATGTTACGAGGCTGAAATACCAGCGTTAGTAAGATGAATGGGGTAAGTAAGTGGGGCCTAAAGCAGACGGTCTAAATAAATACGTTGCAATAAACACAAGATTATAATAGTATATGGTTAGGATATGAAGGCTCCGGCGTTTGTACTCCTAAAGCCCACTTTTTAAGACTCCCAACCGTGCAAGTCACGGCTGGGAGATCTTTTTTTATATGTTAAATATGGTTTAGGAGAATAGATTGCATTTTTTATCTTTATCGCTAAAATGTTCAAGCTTATGGTGTTTGTAGCTCAGTTGGTTAGAGCGTCGGGTTGTGGTCCCGAAGGTCGTGGGTTCGAGACCCATCAGACACCCCAGATTTACTCCTCGCGGTACAGAAATGCTTCTAGGTGCGTTCTTGGTTCAGAAAGTTCTTTGGCTTCTTTCGGAGTAAGCGTTTCTATAAGCTCTCCCAAATATTTTGCTGCGGATGCTGTGCAACTAGGGCTCTAGGTAGTGCACCTGCACCTTGAGGTTCAGCAGTTATGTGAGCCCTGTAAATACTCATCAAAGCCTACCAAGGTTAACTGCAGAGGCTGATATGATAGGTAGATAAATTGCCGGAGGTGCAAATATTAGGTCACAAGTTGAAGAATATTTTATCAGTCTAAGTCAGTTTGATGCAGTACAGGCACAGGTTGGTTTAGTTTTAAATAGAGATGAACTGGGAAAGATGATTTTACCAGCAACACACAATACTGAAATTAAGCTTAGAGAACTTCTGAGTGATATTTGGGTTTTACTTGTAAGGCTGGATTTTGCAATTAAGAATTACCATGGAGATCGGCTACGACAAATGTTAGAAGCGGCTAAACTTGATGAATATTTGAGAGCACTTGAAACTGCTTTGGATAATCCAAAAATAGCATCCGGGAAAGAAGATAACGGTGTAAGAGGGCAAATTATTACTGCACTTGGACACGCTATGTGCGGAATTGATCAATTAAACAAACTACGCTAAGTGTTTTTGATGAGCGATAAAGTCCGAAAGGTAGTCAACTAAACTATCACTAAAGTTACTAGCAAAGCTGAGAACATTTTGGCCGATAAAATCAACATGTTGAAGTTGGAGGTAGTCTTGCATTACATAGCCGATTAAGCTCTTAATGGCTGTATTTGCCTGCTTTGGCTCAGAATGGTGACGGCTGGTTTCCAATAGCTTTACTGGTTCCCTTTTGGCTTCTTCAATTAAAAAGTTAAGCCAAATATCGACCTCGACTCTAACTTTTAGGGGTAGGGTTGAATCGGCAAAATTGGCGGGTACTAGTGATTTACTGTCTGCTTCCGGTGTTGGGTGTTCAGTTGTAGTTGTAAATTCGAGGCCGATTTCGCGACGGAGGGCTTCAAAGCGGAGGGCGAGGATGTCGATAATAAAATAGGCGGGAATATTGACGTTTAATGCTTGTGTCACAACTTTAATAAGACCGCTTTGCTCTTTTTTGAGTAAGGCAATTAAGACTTGTGCGAGATTGGTTTCTTTTTTCTTTTGTTTGGCTTCTTTTTTTTGATCAGTTTTGGCTTGTGCTTGTGACTGACGCATTCTTTCGCGTAGAAGTTCCAATGCTGCCTGGTCGACTCCGCCTTGGTCCTCTACGCTAAAATTTTCTAAGCCCCCCATATCATTCATAAGGCTTTATTTTAAGAGATGAAAGATCTGTTTTAACTATTAAGCAGAAACGGCTTCGATGTGGACAAATTTGTCTGTGAACACGCGTCCGTCAAATTTGGTTTGCTTTTTAGTTGTAAACTTAATTTTACCTTCTGTTAATGCAAACAAAGTAAAGTCTTTGCCTTGACCGACATTGTCTCCGGGAAAATACTTATTACCCTTTTGTCTAACGATAATGCTACCTGATTTTGCAGTTTGGCCACCAAATAGTTTGACGCCTAACCGTTTTGCCTGGGAATCGCGACCATTTCTGGTCGAGCCACCGGCCTTCTTATGAGCCATAGTTGCTTATTAAATTTGCGTTGCTTTTTAATTTGAGCTGCCACACTTTAAAAGATTGGCTTGGTTTTGGCAAGAGTTTTTTGTAAAATGCTAATCATGATGATAATAAAAAGAAATAGAATTAGGTTAGGTGTGTTTGCCATGGTGCTGCTAATTGTTTTAGTGGCAGGCGGTTTTGCGCTTGCACAGGATGCTGCGGAGGCACCAGTGGAAGTTTCGGACCAAGAAAAAGCAGCGCAAAAGCTAGAGGACGTTAAGCGCAATTTAAACACTAAATCGGACTCTTTAATTAATGTTTCTCGAGATATTAGTATTATTGAAGAGGAACTGGGGAATGCAACGGAGGAAGCGCGAACTTTGGAAGAGCAGATTACATTATTAGATTCGGAGATTTTGCGTACCGATGATCAAATTAAACGTGTACAGGCTGCAATTAATGGGCTTGGGGTAAAAATTGCAGAGACAAAGGAGAAAATTGCAGAAAAGACAGCGGAACTGGCAGAACAAAAAGCACTGGTTCAGGATTTTATGCGTTTTTTGTTTGTGCAGAACATTAATATTGGAAGTTTTGACTCTTCGTTAGCGCAAACTGTGAAGTTATTGTTTTCTGAAGGACATGCCAATGATCAGCTTACCGACCTTTATTATTTGGAATTATTAGAAGTTGCTAACCGTGAAATGTTTGAGCGTTTGGCGAAACTTAAAAGTGAGCTGGAAACTACACAAAGTGACCTTGTAAATCAGCAAGAGGATGAGAAGGATCTACAAAAGGAACTGGTAAAGGAACGAACTGTTTTTGAGATTGAAAAAAAAGCGAAGGTTGATTTACTCGAAGAAACAAAAGGCAAAGAAGAAATTTACAAAAACCTACTAGAGCAGGCTAGAAATGAACAAATTGAAGTAAGGAGTGAAATTGCTGATTTAGGAGATGTATATGAGAAACTAAATTCGGCAGTGATGAGTAAAGAAGGTTTTGCTCAGGAGCAAGTTGGTAAGGGTATTACAGATGCCAAGTTGGCTTGGCCGGTAACGCCTAGTTTGGGTATTAGTGCTTTTTATAAGGATTCGTCTTATAGAGCTGCTTTAGGAGTTGATCATAATGCGATTGATATTCGCGCAACAATGCAAACCACAATTAGTGCGCCGGCAGATGGCGTTGTATATAAGGTTAAAGGCGGCTCGGGCTTGGACTACCATTACGTGATTATTGCCCACAAGGGTGGGATAATGACATTGTATGGACACATGTATGATATTTTTGTGACAGCTGGTCAAACAGTCCGTCAGGGGCAACCAATTGGTACTACGGGTGGACTTCCTGGCTCACGCGGGGCGGGATACTTAACAACGGGTCCACATTTGCACTTTGAGGTTTTTGATGATGGTCGCCATGTAGATCCAATGTATTACATGGATTTAAGCGGTATTGATGCTAGATACTTGCCGGACGCTTATATAAAACTATAGTGCCAAGCAAGAACACACTAAGTGTGATTACAATGGTTGCACCGCTTGGTAAATCAAAAAAATAAGAAGTAAGCAATCCTAAAATCGTACTCATCAAACCAAATATTGCTGAATATGTTAGCAACTGTTTAAAACTGCTGGCAAATAATTTTGCTGTATTTGCGGGAATAACCAACAAGGCAGCAATGAGAATTACACCAATTGTTTTAACGCCGATTGCAATGGCAAGTGCCAGGATTAACAGGTACAGTAAATTAAAAAGAGTAACTTTGGTGCCTGAAGCCTTTGCTAATTCTGTACTAAAGGTGATTTGCAGTAGTTGGCGGTGGAATAGTAGTAAAAATCCGATAATTAGCAAACTAACAATACTAATAAACAAAATATCGGTAGATGAAATGGCGAGTATATTACCAAAAAGAAATTGGAGAATGTCGGTGCGGTAGCCTTTAAAGAAGCTGATGATGACGATGGCAATAGCAATTGAGATTTCGGAGCTAAATGTGAGAATGGAATCACGAGCAAATTTGGGATTATTTTGCAAAATGCTAATAGATAAAGCACCACCAATGGCAGCAAGAAAGGTAAATAAATTGATATTGGCATTGAGTAAAATGGCCAGGGCAACACCAAGAAAGGCAAAGTTGGCGATGCTGTGACTAATCACTGTTTCTTTTCTTAATACAACATAATTGCCTAATAGTGAGTAGATGACGGCAATTAGACTACCGACCAATAAGGCTCTTTGAAAAAAACTAAAACTAAGCGCCTCGATGAGAGTGGTGAGCATGATCTTTGTGGTGATAAGGTTTTAAATGTTTGCCAAATAGACGCTTAAACTCAGGAGTTTTAGCGATTGCTTCGGGGGTGCCTTGGCAACAGAGGCAGCCATCCATACAAAAAACGCGATCGGTGTTGGCAAATACGGTGTGAATGTCGTGGGAGACGAGTAGGATTGTGGGTTGGTAGTCTTTGTGAATTTGTTTGATCAGGCTGTAAAATTGATCCTCGCCGGTAATATCAATGCCGGCGGTGGCTTCGTCTAGGAGGAGGAGGTCGGGTAGGTTGATAAGGGCATTGGCAATGAGAACACGTTGCAGTTGACCGCCGGAGAGGGTGCCGACCAGTTTTTCACCTAATTTTAAGGCGGAGACTTCCTCTAGTTTAGCGTTTATTGTATTGGACTGCGCTTTGGGATTGTAAATCTTAAGGAGCTCAAAAATTGTAATGGGAATGGTTCGATCGAAATCTAGTTTTTGAGGGACATAGCCAATTTTACGGGCATTAACACTGAGTGTGCCGGAAGTTGGTTTAATGAGGCCAAGAATTGTTTTTAGAAGCGTGGTTTTGCCCGATCCGTTGAGACCGATTAGGGAGATGATTTCGCCTGGATAAATTTCCGCATTTATATCATGTAAAATACGGATACCATTTTGGACAACTACTAATTTGCTAATTTTAACGAGTGGTTTATTCACTTTGGAATGCGGTTATTAATTGATCTTTAATATTTAGTAGATTGTCTGTAAAACCATTTCTGGTTAATTGTGTACCAATAGGGTCTATGGTCAGGGTCATGATGCTAAACTCCGTCTTTAGTAATTCGGTAATTTGCGATGTAAATTGCGGTTCCGTAAAGATTACTTTGATTTTATGCGTCTTAATTAGCTCAGTTAGGTTTTGGAGATAGGCGGGATTGGGTTCTTTGCCGGGAAAAGGTTGGATGCTGGCAACTTGGTAAGTACTTAATTGGTAGTCTCTGAGGAAATACTGATAAGCATCATGAAAAACAATGAATGGTTGCGGCTTGACTGTTGATAATTCTGTTTGGATTTGCTGAAAAGTACGATCAAGTTTGGCAAGATAGTCTTGGGTGTTTTGCCGATAAATGGCTTCGTGATCGGGGTCGGCGGCAATTACAGCTGCGGCAATATTTTGCACTTGTAGTTTGGCATTGTTAATCGACAACCAAATGTGAGGGTCGATGCCGCTATGATTGTTCTCTTCAACCATTTCGCCGAAGCCTTGCACGGCCTCGGGACTGTATTTGTTTGTGCCTTTGCTCGTATCAATAATTTGGAGCTTTGGGTTGTTGGCACCATTTGTTAGGTCTGTTAAAAACTCTTCCAGCTGAAGACCGTTTTTAATAATTAGGTCGGTGGTAGCTATTGTTTTGGCGTCAGATGGGCGGGGTTCCCATGTGTGAATGCTGGCCCCGGGCGGAATTAGATTAGTCACATTGGCTTCCTGACCTACTATATTTAGGGTCATAGAGTATAGAGGTGGAAATGTGGCGACAATGTTTATTTTTGTGTTTGTGGTGGGTGCGGGCTGGCCGCATCCAATTAAGATGATGAAAGCAGCTAAAGAGAAAGTGATTTTTCGCATAATAAATGATTAGTTAGAACACTGAACACAAAGGCCGATAACCTCTTGAATATGCTGATGACAGGTAAAATTGGCCAAATGTTGAGAATGGCGGGGATCAACAAACTCGTTAACGGAATGGCAATTATTACAGATGGCAAAGCTGTGATGCCCTTTGGCTTTTTGGTTTAGGATTTGCGGGTCGCACCGGTAGTAGCTATTTAGCGAAGCTAAGTGGTGGATGAGTCCGATTGCAACAAATGGCTCCAATGTACGGTAAACTGTTGTAATGTTAATCCCCTGATCGGCAATTTTTTCTTGAATTTGGTAGGCGGAGATCGGTTCGTTTGTTTCGGCAAATAGACGCAAAATGGCTACACGTGGTTTGGTTTTCTTGAGATTGTGCTTTTGTAGTAGATCTAGGGCAATCGCTAGATATTCCATACTGTGTGGGTCAGTAGTTGCTTTAGTTTGGCATAGCCTCTCCTTAATTGCAACAGTATTGCAGTTACCACAGGTATGGTTTACTATTACAATCAATTATGTTATAATTATAAGATATTTAACATATATTAATGAAACCACTTAAAAGCAAAGATAAAAGTGCGATTATTGCTATCTTATTAGTAATTGTATCAATTTTATTGCTACTGCTAGCCAAAAACACGAATATGTTTCAAGGACGATTTTACTTTGAAGCATGGCCTTCTAGGGTGGAGTTAAAGCAAGCAATCCCAGCTCTTAAACAAGCCATTCCGTACGTAGATCCGACATCTAAAAAATAAGGATTGTGCTTTTTGTCAAATTGAGTTAGGCTTCGCGGGCTTTAAACTAATTTATGAATATATATAATGTGGCAATTGTTGCACATGTAGATCACGGAAAAACAACTTTGGTCGATGCGCTTTTAAAGGCTAGTGATACTTTTGCTAAGCACAGAGAACTTGAAGAGCGTGCGATGGATAGTAATGACCAAGAAAAAGAACGGGGCATTACAATCTATGCAAAAAATGCGGCAATTACTTACAAAGGAAACAAAATTAATATTGTTGATACCCCAGGACATGCTGACTTTGGTTCGGAAGTTGAACGGGTACTACGAACTGTAGATGCCGTAGTTTTGGTTGTAGATGCTTACGAAGGGCCAATGCCTCAAACAAAGTTTGTTTTGCGTAAATCTTTGGAATTGGGACACAAGGTAATTGTGGTAATTAATAAAATTGATAAGCCAATGGCACGTGCGGATGAAGTTGTTGATTTAACTTTTGACCTTTTTGCGAGCTTGGGAGCATCGGATGAACAGTTGGACTTCCCTTATATTTATGCAATTGCACGTGATGGTGTGGCAATTCGCAATTTAACTGATGAGAAGAAAGACATTTCACCACTAATTGAATTTATTTTAGAGCATGTAAAGCCAGCAGGTGGTGATATGGAAGCACCTTTTAGAATGCAACCGGCAACGTTGGCTTACGATAACTTTTTGGGGCGTATGGCCATTGGCCGTGTTTACGATGGTGTTTTAAAGCCAAATGAAAATGTCACGATAATTGATGCTGATGGTGCCAAACGAACAGGTAAGGTTACGAAGATCTTTACATTTGAGGGAATGGATAAAGTTGATTCAGATAAGGCGATTGCCGGAGACATTGTGGCAATTGCGGGATTAGATGACATTTATGTTGGTGAAACAATTACAAATGATGCTTCAGCGATTCCCTTGCCAGCTATTAAGGTTGATCCGCCGGCGTTGGCAATTGAATTCATGGTGAACGACTCCCCTTTTGCAGGGCGTGAAGGTACTTATGTTACCAGCCGCCATATTCGGGCTCGTTTAGAGAAAGAGTTAGAAACTAATGTAGGACTTAAAATTGAGTTTCAGGATAATAGCGATGCGATTAAAGTTTATGGTCGTGGCGAAATGCACATTGCAGTTTTGATTGAAACAATGCGACGTGAAGGTTTTGAGCTCCAAATTTCACAACCAGAGGTAATTATGCGTGAAATTGATGGCGTAAAGTGTGAGCCGATTGAGGCTGTCGTTGTAAATGTTCCCGACGATATGTCTGGGGCCGTTATTCAGGCTTTAGGAAAGCGAAAAGGCGTAATGACTAATATGCAATCCGCTATGGGTAATACAACTTTGGAATTTGATATTCCAACAAGAGGTCTGCTTGGTTTTAGGTCTTTGTTCTTAGTGTTAACAAGAGGCGAAGGTACGTTGTACCATTCGTTTGATCGCTTTGAGCCTTATATGGGTGAAATTGAAAAACGGTCTGTAGGTTCATTAATTTCCGGCGAAACCGGTGCGACAATGGCTTACTCGCTATGGAAACTCCAAGAACGTGGCCCTATATTTGTAGAGCCGGCAACAGATGTATATGAAGGTATGGTAATTGGTGAACACAATCAAGGAACTGACTTAACTGTGAATCCAATTAGAAATAAGAAGTTAACAAATGTCCGCTCGTCTGGTGCCGATGATGCGTTAACGCTAACACCGGTAGTACCAATGACATTAGAAAAAGCGATTGAGTACATTGACGAAGATGAATATGTAGAAATAACACCGTTAAGTATTAGACTACGTAAAAGATATTTGAAAGAGAATGAGAGAAAGAGGAAATAGCAGTCGTCGCCAGACGACCTATAGAAAAAGCAGCCGCGTCGCGAAGCGACGAGCTGCTTTTTAGGAAGGGAAAAGGGGGAAGGTCGTCTAGCGACGACTGCGGCTGCGATCTTGGCTACGGCCGCCGCCGCCTCGGTTGCGGTTAGGGCCTCTACTAAATACGCGTCCACGTCCGCCGCCGCCGTTACTGCTTGGGGCGCCTTGGATCTTTCTAACTTGGACTAGTCCGGCATCTGTTTCTAGACCTTTAAATGCGTCCATAACTTTTTGCTCAAAGACTTGGTCAATTTCAAACACGGTTGCTTCATTTTTAATTTCGATGCTACCAACTTCTACATGCTTAAGGGCTGGTTGTTCGTTGATAAAATTGAGAAGGTCTTTAGGACTGAAGTGATTTTTGCGACCGATATTGATACTTAAAGTGGTGAATTGATGCCGACCTTGTGATCGTTCGTTGCGGCTGCTTTGTCCGTCACGTCCACTGGCGTTTGAATTACTAGCACCTTGATTAAGGTCGCGAGCATTTTTGTAGAATTCGAGGAAACGGTTGAATTCCATAGAAATAAAGTGGCTGATTAGGTCTTCACGGCTAAAATCTTTGAATTTTTCGGTAGCCATTGCTAAATGTTGGGCAATTTGTTCTTTGTTAACTGTGACTTGTTGAACTTTGTCGATTAGTTCTAATAGCTGTCTTTGGCAAATTTCTGATCCGGTTGGAATCATTTTTTGAATGAATGGTTTTTTTAGTCGTGACTCAATTTGGTGGATCTGTCTTTGTTCGCGCATGTTTATGATTGTCAGTGAGACACCGCTGCAGCCGGCGCGTCCGGTTCGTCCACTACGGTGAATATAACTTTCGACATTTTCTGGTAAATTATAATTAATAACGTGAGTTAGTACATCAACGTCAATACCACGAGAAGCAACGTCGGTGGCAACAAGTAGTTGCAGGTCACGTCGACGGAAACGAGCCATGGCATCTTCACGCTGTGATTGCGAAAGGTCACCATGTATGGCTTCGGCGGAATATTTATCGCGAATTAGTTTGTCGGCTACTTCTTTGGTTTCGTTACGGGTTCTACAGAAGATTATTCCGTAAATTGAAGGGTTGGCATCACAAATACGACGTAATGTTTCGTAACGGTCTTTGGCGTGGGCAACGTAGAAGTGATGTTCAACATTTTCGGCACCGGAATTTCCTTTACCTGTACTTACTTCCTCGGGATTATTCATATATTTTTGCGCAATGTAACTAATTGCACGTGGCATTGTGGCCGAAAATAGTAGGGTTTGTTTTTCTTTAGGAGTTTCGGCAAGAATGGCATCAAGTTCATCTTTAAACCCCATGCTTAGCATTTCGTCCGCTTCGTCTAATACTAACCATTTTAGTTGGTCCAGTTTTAAAATGTTACGACGAATCATGTCGTGCACACGTCCCGGTGTCCCTATAATAATTTGCGGATTTCTCTTTAAATTGGTGATTTGCTTGCGGATATCTTCACCACCATAAACGGCAGTTGAGCTAATGCCATTTAGATATTTGACAAAATTGCTAATATCTTTAGCGATTTGGCGACAAAGTTCACGTGTTGGGCAAAGAATGATTGCTTGTACAGCTTTACTGTCGGCGTTGATTTGTTCCAAAATTGGTAAACTAAAAGCAGCGGTTTTACCGGTACCAGTTTGTGCCAAGGCGATTAAATCTGTTGGTTTTTCGAGGATATATGGGATAGTAATAGCCTGAATTGGTGTTGGCGTGGTAAAGTTGAGTTCGTCTAATGCTCTTGTAAGCTCAGCAGACAAGCCAAGTTCGTGAAATGTTGTCATGTAAATTTATTAGGAAGCTGGACACTACATGATTTTATTGTAAAACACAAGGGCTTCTTGTAAGGTGGTTGGGCTCAAGCAATTTACTATCATTAATATTTATGAAAATCGATCTGCAACCAATAGTGCAAAAACACGTTTACATTCCCCGCAAAGAGCAGTTTATGGCCCTTTTTCCCGGTTCCCCCGCTTTTAGGTGGAATCAGGTAGAGGAAAGTCTAATTGGCATGAGTTACGAAAATTGGGAACAGCTGTCTAATATTCCTAAAGCCATGCGCGATGAGTTAGGTGAGCAAATGCCATGGCTTAGTTTTAAGCCTGTGCAAACACTACGCAGTAAAAATGGTGATACGTTTAAGGCCGCTTTGCAAATGGAGGCAGGTGAATTTGAGTCAGTCTTAATGCAAAATAAGCGTGGTAGCTGGACGATTTGTGTGTCTTCACAAATTGGTTGTGGGATGGGCTGTTCATTTTGTGCAACCGGTAAAATGGGGTTTAAATCGAATTTACATAGTGATTATATTATTGATCAGTATCGCTACTGGGATTATTTTATTAAGCATAACAAAGAGCTTGGTGGACGCATTAGTAATGTTGTTTTTATGGGCATGGGTGAGCCGTTGGCAAACTATCCCAACGTAAAGGCGGCGATTAATTTATTATTAAAGTATACCGATTTGGGACCAACACGGATTACCGTTTC
Organism: Candidatus Peregrinibacteria bacterium CG_4_9_14_0_2_um_filter_41_14; assembly: GCA_002788755.1. Taxonomy (GTDB): domain Bacteria; phylum Patescibacteriota; class Gracilibacteria; order UBA1369; family UM-FILTER-41-14; genus UM-FILTER-41-14. Next base: position 23,807 of record PFRW01000005.1, on the reverse strand, counting down.
GTCTGTTGGTGTTATACCGGTGTTAAACAAACTGTTGGACGATCCGGAGTGGCCGCCTGTGCGTGTAGCGATTTCTGTGCATAGTGCTGATACAGATACCCGCCGTGAGATTGTGCAGACTTCTTATGATCAGTTTTTAGAAGATTTGAAAAAATGGGGAATTGCGTATGCCAAAAAGCTTGGTAACCGCCGTCATCATCTGACTTTTGAGTATGTAATGTTAAATGAGGTGAACGATTCGGTTATGCACGCCAATAAACTTGCCGCTTTGGTAAGAGCGATTGGGGGCACCGTTAAGGTTAACTTAATCCCCTATAATGCTACCGACAGTGTTTACGAATGTTCCAGCGAGAAGAACTTTGAGGAATTTATGGACACGCTGCGCAACCATGGTGTTGAGGTTACTCGCCGTAAAAACATGGGTGGTGATATTAACGCAGCGTGTGGCCAGTTGGTAAGATTGAGGGAGAAAAATGATGATGTTGAAGTTTCTAGCCAAACGTAAAGGCATAAACCTCGGTACCACCTTCCGGGTATTTAATTTCGAGGAGATGTTCACCCGGTTCAGCTAGTTCTACTAGTTGATACAGACGGTCGGAGTCGATATTGATGGTGTCGGTAAGTTTGCCATCTAGGTAGACTTCAGCTTTTGTGGTTGTATTTGGGCTTGCGGGGCGCATGACAAGGAAGACATTTTTGGCGGCAAATTTAATGGAAAGGCTAGAGTTAGTTGTGGAAAGTGCATAAGTTGGGGCAATGGTCCACTCGCCACTATAGGCGAACTGATTTAGTGTTAAGATTGCAGGCTTACTGTATTTGGTATTCTTGTCATTAATAATGCCCTCTGGTGAAGCAAAATTTTGGAGGCGATCGTAGCCGAGATAGGTTTCGGGTGTTTTGGCGTAATTAACTTCAGATATGTTGATGTTAGTGGTTGGCTCCTTAGTTAAGTCGGCGCCGGCTTCAATCAATAGTTGGCGAATAAACTCTTCGGACTCTTTATAGTCCCCTTCTCCTTTGTGGAATTTACGAACTTTGCCATTGGCATCGATAAAGTATTTGGCTGGCCAGTAGTGGTTACTGTAGGCGCGCCAGGTTTTATAGTCGTTATCTTGCACAACTGGATAAGTAAGACCAAAGTCTTTGATTGCTTTGGCTAGGTTTGGTACTGATTTTTCAAATTCAAATTCCGGTGTGTGGACGCCGATGATTACTAATCCATAGGCAGCATATTTTTCTTGCAGGCTTTGAATGTAAGGTAGTGTGCGAATACAGTTAATACAGCTATATGTCCAAAAATCGATGAGAATAACTTTACCGCGGAGGCCGGATATAGTTAAGGGGTCTGAGTTAAGCCATGCGCCGGTGCCGGCTAGTTCGGGAGCGTCCTTGAAATTGGCGGTATCTACTTCGGAGGCGTTGTTACCGTTGCCGTCTTGAAAAGTTTGCTTTAAGGCATTTTGAACAACATCGTTTTCTTCGATCTTGGTTAAACCGGCGCCATAACTAGGGAATTTAGCGGTAATAAAAGTTTGGAAGCTGCGGTCCCAGTTTAGTAATAGGCCCAAGGCGACAATTAATAGCAAAACACCAAACACTTTTTGGATATGGCCTAAATTGGCTAGGAGCCATGGGACTTTTTTGAGGAGCGCGCGGCCGCCATACATAATGCCAAACATAGGGATGGCCGTACCCAAGGCGTAAGCCAATGTAATTACAAAGGCGAAGCCATTAACAGATCCGGATAAAGCCAAGGCAATTACACTGCCCAAGATGGGACCAACGCATGGTGTCCAAATTAAGCCCATGGAAATACCAACAAAAATACCGCTTACAAAACCGGTTCGGCTCTTTGCCCCATTACCGGTGCTAGACTTAGCGACTAACTTGGAAACTGTAAGCTCGAAAAATGTGTGAAGTTTAGGAATTAGTAATACCAAGCCAAATAGGGCGACAACTATTATCGAAATATATCGAATGGCGTTGGCGGAAATACCGGTTAGATTTACTAATGTAGTTAGAAAAAGGGTAAAGACGGTAAAACTGATTATAAATCCGGTAACTACCCCAAATGGGTATTTTTTATCGTCGATTGTAGCTCCGGTAAGCACGATAGGAAGGACGGGCAAAACACATGGTGAAAGAATGGTAATAATGCCGGCGGCAAAAGCAATGCCGATTAATAGGTACATATGAAAAAATTATTGAATATATTGGTTTTATTAAATTTAATTGTCATCTTCATCTGTATCCCAACTACTCCAGTCGTATTCGTCATTCTCGACTTCTCTGGAAATTTCGTCGCCGCTGGCGGTCAGATGTATTTCGTAAAGACTGTTGCTCAGTATTAGTTTAGCTACATAAAAATCGCTTTTAGGCTTTATACTAATTACTTCTGCGCTGGGATATTTTTGGAGTATGGCATCTTTGAGAGAGTTTAAAACAGCAGTAGGAGAACCGGATGTTGACGTACCTGCATTAGTACTGGCAAGGGGACTAAGGTAGTAATTACCTAGCAAATCCCAAGCAAAATTTGAATGGATCGATGAAAAAATACCGGTAACCTCCTTGCCGCAACGTGTAGCAATGCTTTTACTGCCTGCGGGGTGTTCGTTGATATAGGTGGAGACATCGTAAACTTTGCCACTAACAATCAAGTAACAGTCTGCACGAGTTGCATGCTTTGTGGCTTCGGCCAAGGTTAATTGCTGTCTAGTGGTAGCTTGTTGACTGGTAGGCGTTGATTGATTCACTTTTACAGGAGGATAAGCGAGCCCCAAGCCATAAACGCCTAATAAAATTGCCACAAATATAATTAAAAAAATGAGTGTGGCTTTTTTCATAATGTTAAAAGTTAAATTCTTCAGAATGGATATTTTGAGGAGAAATATTTTTGGCGATAAATTGATCATGTAAAGCATGAATCATGCCAGGTGGCGCGCAGATAAAAATATCTTTATGGTTTAAGAGTACTGACTCTCTTTGAATTGCATCCGCAGTTAGACGCCCTCTCTCGTCTGTATTAAAAAGATGAAGATGGAAGGTGTCCGGCATGTTCGCACTAATAGTGTTTAATTCATCTAAATATATTGCCTCTTCTACATTACGTACACAGTAAAAAAGATCAATCTGGTAGCATTGGGATGCGGTAAGTGACTCTGCCATAGAGATAAATGGCGTAATGCCAACACCACCGGCAATCCAAATTTGAGCAAAATGTTCACAGGTCTTGTGTGAGAATGCGCCAAAAGGACCTTCGATAATTGCATCTGTGCCTACTTCCAGTTTATATAATTCTGCTGTGTAGTCGCCAAGGTTTTTGACGGCTAATTTTAGTTCGGGGGCACCGGGGGGTGAAACAATACTAAAAGGATGGCCTTCATTCCCCAGTTGCGAATTTTTGAATTTAATAAAAATAAACTGGCCGGCGACAAAATTAAAAGCAGGTTTTAGGGGTGTGAGACAAATTTCAACGATGGCACTATTAAGATTGCGAATTGAGGCAACCTGGTATCGATAATATTTGACTAAAAATTGCCCCAAAATGGTTCTGTACATAAATGCTAGTAAACCAAGGGCAGATAACCCCAACACGTAATAACGTAAAGGCAGATAACTAGCTGTATCGCTTGGTGTTAGCCAAACGTGCAGAGCTCCTAAAAAGAATGCTAGGCCCAAAAACTTGTGAGTGATTTTCCAAATATTGTAGCGTGGTCGGAGGTATAAGGTTAAAACAATTAAGGTGATCATTAGCCCTAATGAAAATAGTCCCCAGTTGTTTGACCAATTGCTACCAGGTAATAAAAATTTAGCGGCGTCACTAATGCTACTTGTATATTGTGGCAGCATTAATAAAGGATGAAACATTAACAAAATCATTGCTATTTGCCCAAGTTGACTGTGGCGTTCGTAAACTTGATTTAATCCATTAAAGAATTTCTCAAAAATTTTAATTCTTGCGCTGAGAAAAAGGGTTAAGGCAAACATAGATGTACCAACCAGCGCCGCAAGTTTAGAAATGCTTAATAATGTACTTGGGATACTATTAAAACGTGGTACTGATGCTGGTGCAAAAAACCATAAAACAATTGGGAATAGGCATACAATCCAAACAAAAATCCAACCTGTTTGTTGATTAGTCGAGCTCATTTTAGTTGGTTATTTCATTATCAATGAATAGTTTGTGTTCTTTTTTAAATAATTTCGTACAAATGACAAAGATGGAATAGGTGATAAAATATGCTGCAAAAACATCGATAGAGTAATGTAAATGGGCAAGTAAAACAACGGCAGCAAAAAACACGGATGAGGCTAAAAAGAAGGTGCGCAATGTTCGACTATGCCAAAAAATTAATGCCATTAAAAAGGGAATACCAGTGTGTGCCGAGAAAAACAGATCACCTCCAAAGGAAAAATTGCGGATAAAACTTAACGGGTCGATTTGAATATGACTAGGAAAATTAGCGATATGAGTAAGGCTGATAAAAATGGATCTGATAATTGTAAATAGAGCGATGCTTTTAATTAAAAAGGGTAAAATCCCTGGTCGAAATAATGCCAAAAAGCCAATAAAGCACACAAAAGCAACGAACCCGTAAATAAAGAGAAAACTTAAATCGATAACGGGAATATTACTTAGAATGATGTCGGTTACTGAGTTGCTTTGGCTATAGGAAGCGTAAACACTCGCATAATAATTAATTATTAAACTAACCAGTAAAAAAGCAATTGCCACAAATAGTGAGATTCTGAATTCGTGATTTGAAAAGAAGTATTTGTACTTTTTGAATAGCTTTTTGATGATTTCAGTTTTAGATATTACAGTCTTTGTTATATCATAAAAATTGATCCAGAAAAATAAGCAAAGCATACTTTGCTAAAGCTGGTAGATTTTTTACTTTTAAAACGATACCAATAAGGCTCTTGTGGCGGTCTTTGCTATCGCAAAATTGATTTAGAAATTCATGTTTGGCTTTGGCAATAATGTCAAACATGGCGTCAAACGTCCGATCTCGCTTCATTAAATCCCATACAAAACGGTACAAAACTTGTTTGCGATAATAGGTCATCAATTGATTGTACTTTTGAATTTCGGGGTAATACTTTTTTAGTGCCTGCTTGTCGCCGGCAAGGTAGCGAGGAATGAGTTTGGCGGCAACTTGGCCGGACACAACGGCCCCCTTAATGCCATCGGCGGCAAACGCTCCACACAGACCGGCGGCGTCGCCCAGCAGCAAGGTGTTTTTGTCGAATACCTTACGCAGTGGGCCGCTAAGTGGTATTAGGCTGCCAAACGTGAGGATTGGCTCATTGTCATGGGCAATTTTGATCATCTTTTTTGTTTGAAGCTTTTTGATAAACGCATCCACTTTGGTAAGGTCACGGGCATTTTTGCTGAGCTTGGCGATGCCTAGCCTAAAGGCGTTACGGCCGTTAATGATGCTAGGAGAAAGCCATCCCCCGTAGCCGAGTGAGAATTCGCCAAACCAGTAATGATAAACAGCCTGTGTAGGGTGTGGACCAAAAGTGATATCACCGTAAAAAGCTTTTTCGAGGCCAACGAGAAACTTCTTGTTTTTTGAGAGTTTAGAATTTGAGGCGGCAACGCTGGACTTGGCGCCGTCGGCACCTACAAGAAATTTGGCATTTACGGTCTCTGTATCGCTAGTTGTTTTAAGGTTAATGGCAAGTGGATATGTGTCCGCGTTTGTATCGTTGTAGCTTAGGTACTTAGTTGTAATTCGCAGCGTGACGTTGGCCGGTAGCGTCTCGGACATATGTTTAATTAGCTGTGGCGTATCGGTCGAATATATCCATGGGGTTTTGGTATATGAGAAAAAATTGCGCTTAAAATCGGTGCCAATAACGCCAATACTATTAATTTGATTTGGAATGAATTTTTTGAGATCGACAAATTCACTAAGTAAATCGAAGGTGGCTTGGGTAATGAGGCCGGTGGATTCCACACAAGCGTCTAGGGCTTTTTTGGAATCGACAACGAGAATTTTAAGAGTTGGCGGCAGGTGATGTGCCAGAGTTAGGCCGGAAAAGCTGGCGCCGATAATCACAACGTCGTAGTTCATAGCGATTTAGTCAATTTGTAATCTTAGCCATTCGCCCTCTTGTGCCTCTAAATGATCGTGGATTTCCTTGAGGCGACGGTTTTTTTCTTCGGAATATTTTGTAGCGTTATTTTCAAACCATTGTAGGAGTTCATGCCTTTCGGCTTCCAATTTTTTGATTGTGTTTTCGATGGTGCGAACTTGTTTGCGAATTTCTTTTTGGTTGGGCTTGGCTTTTTCGGCTGATGTATCGGGAGAAGCTTGTTCCTTTGAGGGGTTAATGTCTTTTATTAATTCACTCTTAATATGATAAACGTACTCTTCGTAATTGTGGTAATAGCGTGAAACCGTGCCGACTTTAACTTGAACAATGCCGTTAGCTAATAATTCAACAAAAGTTCGATTATGACTAACAAAAATAACGGTGCAGTTGGCGTTATGTAGGGCGCTGGCTAGTGCTTCGGTGGTTTCAAAGTCCAAGTGATTTGTTGGTTCATCTAGAATAAGAATGTGATTTTTCTGTAGTAGCAAACCGGCAAGGCACAAACGGGCTCTTTCGCCACCGCTTAATACGGCAATTTTATCTTTTGTGGCTTCGTCCTTAAAAAGAAAGTTGCCTGCCATCGCTAATATGTCCTGATGTGTGGCGTTAATGGGTGCACACTGCTCTAAATAGGCGATCACCGTTGTTTCTGATGGTAAAAGTGCTGGAACGTGTTGTGCATAGTAGCCAATTTTAATTTCGTGTCCCCATTTATAGGTGCCTGTTATTGCTTTTAATTCGCCGGCGATTGTTTTAAGTAGTGTGGTTTTACCTTGGCCATTATCCCCCACTATGGCGATATGCTCGCCGCGCTCAATTTCTAGGTCGATTTTAGTGGCGATTACTTTCTCGGGATAACCGATGCTAAGGTCGTTTACTTTAAGGGCAATGCCTCTTTGTTGGGAAATATCGGGGATGACAATGCGACTGGTGATTGGCGTGTGCTTTACTTCAATCGTATTAAGACGTTCAATTTGCTTAAGTTTTGACTGTGCCGAAGCGGCTTTACTTGCTTTGGAACCAAATCTGTCCACAAATTTTTGGAGATGCTCTCGCTTTTGTTCAACTTTTTGGTTTGATTTAAGCGTGACTCCCATCTGCATCTCCTTATAAGCAAAATATTCTTCCAGCGGTTTTGGAAAAAGGGTGATTTTGCCGTGTTCAATTTCGGCTGTTGAAGTGCATGTTTTTTTCATAAACTCGCGATCATGCGAAATCAGCAAAAAGCCGCCTTTATAGCTTTGCAGAAATGCCTCAAAAAGGAGCTGGGTAGACAAGTCCAAATAGTTTGTAGGTTCATCTAGCAGGAGTAAATTTGGCTCTTTAAGTAGTAGATCGACAAGCTTTACACGCATTTGATAGCCTCCTGCCAGCGCCCCAATTTCTTGGTTTAGCAGGTCGCCGGTTAGTTGAAACTGAGCAGCTATTTTGGCACATTTCCACTCTTCCTCGTTTGATGAACGCGTTAAAAAGGCCATAACGGTCTCCGTCACCTCAAACGGGTTATGCTGTGTTAAATAGCCAATTCTCGCATTTTTATGAATGATGATCTCGCCAAAGTCTGCACTTTCTTCACCGGTAATAATCCTGAATAAAGTGGATTTTCCAGCCCCATTACGGCCAATTACGCCAACTTTTTGGTTGGTTGTAATGTTAAGGGTGGCATCCTCAAACAAGGTGTGCGCCCCGTATGACTTGGTCAAATTTGTAACTTGCAGCAGTGTACTCATGGTCTGTTTTAAAATGATCTGAAACAGGTTGCCACAATTTGGCTAATGTGGGTAGAGGGATTTTATTGACATTGGGCAAGTGCATTGCTATAGTAGCTATGTACTAGTTCAGTAATACAGTGCAATGAAACAATCCCTTACAAATTTAGCTGAGTTTTTTGCAAAAATTCCCGATGTAAAAACGGCGGAGGCTGTGCTGCCTAATATTTTTACGCCGAGTGAGTTGGTGGAGCTTGAGCAAAGATTGCGGATATTTGAGATGCTCAATGCTAACATGCCGCAAAGAAAAATTGCATCAAAATTGGGGGTTAGTATTGGAACAGTTAGTCGGGGGTCTCGCGTATTAAAGTATGAAGCTTCGGACTATTTAAAGAAACAATCTTGGCGAGGACAATCTAAACTTTGGCCGGGCTCTTTGCTGTAATTATTTGTGATAGATAATTTCCACTCACGCCCGGCTGCGCCGGGCTTTTTTTAATTTACTAATCAAAAATTCATGCAAACTAAAAATATTACGCATAATATAGTATAGGGACAGAGAATCTTTTCTGAGTTAAGATCAAACTGAGGAAAGAGCATTGGAGGGGGTGGAAGTGTTTTTGACAGCCGACAATGCTAAAAAGGCCCCAGTTTTTCCAGCTGTCTAAATGAGAATAGATTTTGTTGATCCGGGGGATGTTTGAACTTGTAGTGAAGCGGTTTTAAAGCTTGTTGCATGAAGGAAATAAAGGAATCGAGATTTTGATATTGAGCTCTTAGTATTAGAAAGTTTTTGTAGCACATTAAGACCCTGGAAATTAGTGAATGTGTCGACTTTTGAATCTTGATAAATGTGACGGTAAAGACGTTTATGGCGAATTGAATTAACGCTATTAAATTGACGAATTTTTGATAATTTAGCACTCTAATTTCCCCTAAATTGAACTTCTGTTTACATCGTTTAAAGATATTTTCGATACCCCATCTTTTTTGATACATAGTGATTATTTCGACAGAAGAATGCTCTTGTTTTAGGGCTGCAAGTAGCCGTATTGGAGCTTTTTTGCTTCCAAGATGGTTGGCAATCACCAATGTATATTCTGTTCTTATATCGACTTTATTATTATTTTTGTTCATCAAATAGACTTGATACCGACCGGTGGGCAATTCTTTTACCATAACTATGACCCCGGTTTCTTTAACTACAACACCTCGATTTGATCTTAATCTAGCTATAAATTGCACTTCCACATTGTGACGCAAAAACTTGAAAAATTGCTTGTCGTCGTTCCCACGATCAAAAACCCAAATGCCTTATTTTTACGAATTTGATTTTGCGTGTATTCCTCACCCCTATGAACCTCTAACCTGAGTAGTATACCATTTACCCCCAGTCCATGAAGAGTATACCTGATGCTGTCTGGTGCACAGCTAGTTGGCTTGCAGGAACAAGAAGTTGCAGAAAGTTTAGCGACCTTGCTTGGAATGAAATCGTCAACGGCAGTGCAGGCAACTATTGCTTGGTTTAGAGGTAAATTTTTGGAAAAGATTAAGCTGGGTTCATTAAAGGAGTAAGTAATTATTGCGTATAAGGATTTGGAGGATTCACTAAATGTTCAAAAAGTCGTAGCTATAAGGGGTGAAACTGCTGAGGCAGTTGGGCGTGACATTACCGGTGCGACTTTTGAATATAGTAATCCTGTGAAGAAAGCTTGGCGGCAACGTAAATCGGAGTATATCTTTGGAAAAACTGAGAAAATGGCTCGAGCCAACCTCAGAGTACTATGTTTGGCTGGTAAGGACTGTTTGGATATACCGGATTATTTAAGCGCTGGTTTTAAGCCGAAAAATATTATTACAGTAGAGAAGGATCGACTAATTCGGAACCAATGGGAAGATAGAACAAAGGAGCTTGGAATACACGGAGTTTTTGGTGATTTATTGAAACTTATAGAAGCTAAGAATCCACCTTTTGACAGGCCTTTTGATGTTGTGGATTTGGATTTTACGTGCCCTATGAATGCGGATGTGCACAACATTTTACAGCTACTACCAGTGGGTAATAGTCAGGTGGTGACTATTGTAAACGTAATGGCAAAACGTGATCCAAGATTAAGCAAAGAATTGCATTCGGAGGCAAAGACTCATCGAGATTTGTATAGGAGCGCATTTTCGGATACAAACGCGGACTTTGACTATGCAACGTGGGTGGAATCGTTTAATTCGGGACGGTTAGATCCGTATGACAGTGTCGATGTGTTTGGAAATGAGCGTGATTTTTCCCTCCCTTCCATTGTCGCAAGTTCATTAGCATGGCACTCTCGTCATTATTCTCGTTTTACTCCAGGTATGACTGCTGAAGTGGCAGGACTGATCCAGCTAAATATTTTACCTAAGCTCTTATTGCATTTGGAGATGACGGCAAATGCTCTTTATGAAGCGGCAAACGTTCCTAATGACCAAATACCAATTAAAGGAAATGTGGCTTGCTCTTCAATTGGTAGCCTAATGTTAATGCTTCATACTATGATGGAATATTTGATTTTAAACCAGTCAATATGCTCTGATGTTTCCACTTGGAAGTACATCAGCCCTCCAAATAATTCACCATTTATGAGTGTGGCACTCGTTGCGCGAAGACCTGATAAAATTTTCAATAATATTGTGGCAATTGATCTGCTAAATCTTTTGCATCAAATGGCTAAGGATAGCTTGACGGTCTCAGAGGACCCAAAATGGTCAATAGGTTTTACCGATAATGACTATCGTCCTATCAAACGCCTTTCCACTAATGGATGGGAGAAGCAGATTCGACTTACATATCGAGGAAATGATCAGCAATTTCACGGTGTATGTTGGCAAGATTTGTTAAATTTATTAAGTGTATTTTGGGGGAGTTACAAATATTCCGTTGGTGCATTAGAGGCAAGCAACATTTTGCCGCAGCCGGCAGTTATCACGGCCAAATAACAAAATCACGCTATATAAAAGAAATCCCTACAGTCTATCAGTTGATAGGATTTGTAGGGATTTTGGCGGGTATAATTATTTTGATAAAAAAGCCTCGTTACAGCGCCTGAAACTCAAACGTCCCAATCAATTTGTCGACTTCTTCGTTAACTTTGGCTTGAACGTTGTCGGATGTAAACGGTTTGTAGGTGATGATGGAATTTGCCGTTTCGGCTAGCAATTTTTGGCCGGTTTGTAGATAAAACTCGGGGTTGTCGGCGCGGCCGATGAATTTGGCGTTCCATAATGTTACCGTAAAGCCCATACCATCGTTTTTTTCGAGGTTGCAATAATATTGACCGGCGCAAAACTCGTAGGCGACTTGTCCGGCTAGGCCGTTTTCGGGAACTCCGCCACCGGTAGCGGTTAAGTCAACGACTTTGTAGCGCATTTGGCCCCATGGGGTAAGTTTGAAATTGAATGTTAGCCGGCCAAGAGTGCCGTTACTTAATAAAAGTTGCCAGTCGCTATCAAATTTTGGCGCAGAGACAAGAAAAATAAAATCATCTTTGCTATTTTTGGCCGTTTCTAAAAGACTTGGTACAACTGTTGGTTCGGCTACCACCTCTGTTTGCTGTACATCTAGGGTCTGATTCTGTTGCCATATGTACACGCCGCCGCTGGCAATAACGGCGGTGATTACCACAGCTAAAATGAGTTTGAGTGAGGAATTCATACAATTGGGGGTAAAACTATAGTTTTGCAATTATAACTGGCTGGGGTGGTAGGGATCGAACCCACGAATGGCGGGACCAGAACCCGCTGCCTTACCACTTGGCTACACCCCAGTGCTTTTTGCCTGTTTATTTTACACTGCTACGCTCGATTTAGCAAAGCTTGCAAATCCAATGTGTCGGTAATGTTGATTTGATCAACAAATTCTTCCATATGCGAAACCAGAATGATGGCACCTTTATAGTCGTTAATGGCTTGAGCAATTAAAGGAAGGTGCCTAAAATTAATGTGGTTTGTGGGCTCATCAAGAATAAGCAGACCCGGTTTTTGGAGCACAAAACGAGCATAGCAAAGGAGACCTTTTTGCCCTTCGGATAAAGAACCAACCTTATTTTTCATTAGGTCGGAGGTTAAAAGGAAATGCGCACCCGTGGCATAAATGTCTTCATTTGTGGCCTCAACAGCTATACTTTCCAGGGACTCATAAACAGACTGATCAAAATCCAAACCGGCAAAATCTTGTTGATAATAACCAACACGCAAACCTTCCGTTAGTGTTGCGTCTTGAGACTCCCCCAACGCTAACTCTTTTAATAAGGTACTTTTACCAATCCCATTTGGTCCATGCAGTTGTAAACGATCACGATTGTAAAGTTTGATGTCTACCTTTTTGGCGACACGTTCATGATTTACAATAATGCCAATGGATGAAATAGTCGCAATTGCCTCAGACCACTCTTGGCTGGGGATAATAAAAGGTCTAATGGTACGATCGTCACGGCGAACCTCGACCATGTTTTCTTCGTCGTCAGCAACTTCGTCACGTAGTTTACTGGCTAATCGGCGCATCTTTCCTCCTTTGTTGGCAAAGAAATTGATTTTATCTTTACGGTCTTGAATGTTTTTGCGCAATTGTGCGTTTTTACGTTGATCGGCCAAAATCTTACTGGCGATTTGGTCAACAACATCAAAATAGTCGCCAACATACTGCTCAACGGTCTTTGTATATATATCTAAGTTTAAGACGCCATCTGTAAAAGAGTTTAAAAAATTGGCATCATGTGAAATAACGATAACGGTTTTTTCGTAACCAATTAAAAAGCCTGTAAGATGCCCAATACCATCGGCGTCTAAGTTGTTGGTGGGCTCATCCAAAAGTAAGATATCTGGCTTTTGAATAAGGGCGTAGGCCAAAAGGATTCTGGCTAGCTGTCCTCCGGAAAGGTCTTTAATTTTGCGATCAAGCGGGATGGTTAGGTTGACAACCTCCAAAACATCTTTAATTAATTTTTCAATGTTGTAGGTTTTTTCGGCAAAGGCGGTTTCAAAATATTCCACAACAGTGTGGCAAAAAAACTGCTGAGGCATAACCTGAAGCGCAATACCAACGGTGGCACCCGGCTTAATATTTACTTTTCCTTTGTGCGGTTTGAGTGTCATTTCCTCCGATAAGCCATTAATTAGCGGACTTGCACCAAGAATCAATTTAAAAATTGTACTTTTACCGGCGCCATTCTGCCCCATAATCGTAATTTTGGCATTTTCTCTTACGGTAAATTCGGCCTTTGCTAAAATCTGTCGACCGTCGCCATAGTCAAAATCGACCTTTTCAAAACTGAGAATTACATTGCCATGATTCATACGCGCCCTTGCTAAATAATAAGAAGATGTCGTATTTGTAGCATAAACTGTTGGAAGTTGCTAGAAATAGTTCTAGGGAGTCTTTTTCGTCAAGGCAAAGTTCCCAACTTGCTGGGTATTCTAACTTGACGAATTCTACAAAGCAGCTGAGGCATTGCCCGATGGCGGATCAATCGGCTTTCTCGACTCCTTTAGCTGTCCTCTTTGCTTCTTCTGCTCCAACATTTTTTCCTTAGCCCGCTTTGATCTTTTTTGCTTCTGCTTGCGTAATTTATGAATTTTTTTGGCCTGATCCGACTCCTCTCCCTTAATGTGCAATTCAATTTTAAGAATCAACAACTTATAGGCCGAAAGTCGATTTTTACTCTGCTCCCGATGCTTTTGGCACTTAACAGTGGTCCCCGTGGGCTGATGCCTAAGCAAAACGCAGCTGGAAGTCTTATTAACTTTTTGCCCACCTTTGCCGGAGCCTGTCACAAACTGCTCGGAAATATCGCCCGGGTAAATCTCGAGTTCTTCGGCTTTTTGGAGGAGCGGCGGGGAAAGATCGACGGGAAAGGGCATGCTAGGAATTGATTTCTAGTAGTGTTATGCTTGAGCTACGAACTTAATATACTAAATTTTATGTCTATCCAACAAGAGCTAAAATCAATGTCCGACCCGGAGCGTGCCAAGCACAGTTTGCGTTTCTTTAAAACCAGTAAGGGCGAATATGGCGAGGGCGACAAGTTTTTAGGAATTAAAGTTCCGGATCAAAGGACAATTGCCAAAACAAATTATAAAGAAATTACAATCGACGAGGTTTTGACTTTGCTACAAAGTGAGATCCATGAACATAGATTAACTGCGCTCATCATGCTGGTTTATAAATTTCAAAAAGCTGATCAAACTGGCAGAGAGAAAATTGCCAACTTTTATTTAAAGAATACAAAGCACGTCAATAATTGGGATTTAGTTGATTCTTCCGCCCCGTACATCCTTGGCGCTTATTTGTTCGAGCATCCTAACAAACTAAGTCTGCTGTACAAATTGGCAAAATCAAAAAATCTTTGGGAAAAAAGAATCGCCGTTTTAAGCACATTTTACTTTATTGGCAAGGGCGATTTTGATGATTTTTTGCAAATTGCCGAAATGCTGCTTTTAGATAACCATGATCTCATTCACAAAGCTGTTGGTTGGGGTCTTCGCGAAGTGGGAAAACGAGATTTACAAACAGAAATGAATTTTTTAGACAAGCACTACAAAATAATGCCACGTACAATGCTGAGATACGCAATCGAGAAGTTTGAAGCGAAGGTAAGGAAGGGGTATTTAGGAGGGACGAGGGGGGGCTTGAGCCCTTATGCATCATAAGACCACGAGTGATGGATGGGTCTTGGATCTCATCGAACTTCATCAAAAAGTCCTCTTGACAAACACCGATTACATAGCTTTAATTCTTAACTTAATAAATAAAAACACTTTCTATCATGAGTAGTACACCACGTAATGGTAACATCCCAACTGACCCCCAATGTGATCCCTTTATTCAGATAATTACGAATTGTGGGGGAATGACCAGTGATGATGTTATGAATTTGGTTGGAACAATTGAAGCAGCTACGGCTAGAGGTGAGGATCCCATGGGGAATCCATTAATTCGTGATACTATATGTCGTATTAAGGGTAAAATTGCCCCCTTACTGCGTGATTTGGTTGATAATGAAAGTGAAAGGGCTGACACTCCATGTGAACTTGATTCAATTATTACTGATGGTAGTACCTACGCGCAGGCCAATGCACGACTATTTTTTACTCCATGGAGCTCTAGTTTTGCTCATGGTTCAGACACACTTGTTCCCATAGTAGGTATAATTAGGAATATCTTGGAGTCAGGTGAAACTCTTGCCAGTATTAGAGAGATTAGATGGCTTAAGCCTATAACCTGCGACTTGCAATTGGCAGTACAAGCGCGAGCTTTTAAGATGTCAGAATTGATTGGCAAAGACATATCCTTAGCAGCTCAATTTATCAGTAGTAACGGCAGGATGATCTCACTTATTGGTAAGCACATTACAAACAGGCCGATTAGGAGACATTTTTGTCGAAATCCTTTTGCAGTTGGGGTTGTTTCTACTTCTCCAAGCGAGTTTAAGCAAGTTGGAGATGATGAATTTAAAGTGCAACTTAAATTACCGAATTTTGTAGGTCCAGATGAGATGCTGAACAATAATGCAATGTTGACCGTGCCAACTGTTGTTGAGGTGTTAACATATGCTGTTGATGGTTTAAGGAGGCATTTGACACATATACATGGCAATGGATTGGGCTTATTGGGTGGGGTTGGTAATCTGACATTGCCTAATTCGCTAACGGAGATATTGGGAGCAGGGCATTATTTAGAATTAAAAATTAAACGAGGTGGAATTAGGAGCGGAAAATCGGGTATGCAACTTGTGCCCATTGAATTTAAATTTGATCATCAACAACAAGCTGGTACTGTCATGCTCGCAGTCATTTAGTGGCTAATAAACACACTGGTGGCAAGTACCCTTTTTAGCACTATTTAAGTTATTTCATTAAAATCATCCCTGCAAAAACTGGATCTTTTTACCAACCATGGCTGTGCTCCCTCTTTATACATGCCTCTATTGATGCTGTCATCCAATGTTTGAAATTGATCTACCGCCTACAAAACCATGGTAAGCTCCCGAGATATTTACAAATTTTGTGACTAAGTTATGCAATATGGCTACGACCTTGGAATGGAGGTAGTAAACGCCGTAGTTAGCAGTCCTACCATTCAAAAATATCCACAATATTCTCAATCACCCCTTAATTCGATCAATTACGCCTTTGCGTTCGAGTATGTGGGGTTGGTCTTGTTCGGGTATTAAATCAACGATGACTTGGTCCTGAGGTAGCCTTTGGGTGTAGAGGTATTCTCTGATTAATTTTTGAAATTCTTTAAGTGGAATTTTTTCGGTTGTTGCAATATTTTTTGATCCTTGCTGCATCCTCATTTACTTTATCACCTTTAAAATAGAGTTCAATAAACAATAATACTACTTGCCCTTTATTGTACTTGTAGATAACTCTTAATTTGTCACCACCAACACTACGTGAAGCTAGTCGAACCTTATACACAGAGTTTTCACCTAAACTTGTAATCAAATTCCAGTGCTTTGTGCCATTTCCTTCTGGAGAAGAGCAGATCGCCTTTTTTAAATTTTTAAGGTCATCTGATAAAGTTCTGTACTTTTTAGACAATTTTTTAAGATCTTTTTCAAACTCAACTGTATGCTCAATGTTCATTAGCAAACAAGATTAAAGTGCATCATAATCACGAACAGAAAATTCCTCTGATCTGTAAAAGACGAGTTCGTATTCAATGTTTTCCTGCATTTTTGCTGCCATCCAGGGCATATCTCTATGAGATATATCAGAAAGCTGGCTAGCGGACTTATCTGCATACCTTTCTAGCACAGAGTCAATCATCTCAAGCTCATTACCATTAAAGTTGCCTAAATTAGGATTAACCTTGGGGAGATATTTTTTTTGGTCTTTAGAAAAATAGGTTGAGCGCACCGCCTCAAGCTTACCGTGGGTAACCATGTCGTCTATGACTTTTTTAAACTCTCTGGGAGTAGGGCCAAAGTGGTTTTTGATATAGGTTAAACCCATAAGTTGCTGCTCAAACTTTTCGTAATAATCAAAATCGATAAAATAGAGGAGCTTATATAAAACGGTTTCCCCTACATTTGGCTTAGCGCCAACTTTTTGTAGAACATAAAGCAAAACTTGTTCAAATTTATCTAGTTTTTGCTGAGGAATGTTGATTCTAATTTGGGAATCATTATGTTCGGAAAATTTAAAAATTTGATCACAGATTTGTTCTTGTTGGGGAGTTAAAGCCTTTTCGCCTTTTTCTATTTTTATTAAAGTAGGGCGAGAAATGCCTAGTCTTTGAGCTAATTCTACTTGCGATATATTAAACCTTGTCCTTAATTCTTTAAGATTTTTATAAGCCATATAGCAAAGGTTAGTGTAATATAATTTTACTCCGGATGTAAAAATATAGCAATTTGTTTACAGGGAATTTGTAAAATGTTGACAGGTGGACGATTATAAGTTTGGTTGTGTGGAGTATCCCATGAGGTAGATATTTGGCTTATTGCTTGTTAAGGTTGCAGCAATTCCGATCACATTTTAAGTGAAAAGAATTAAGTTAGTGGCGAAGCCACTAACAATAATTCATGTATCCAAGTTATGATATGCTGTTATACTAAACCTCTTTAATAATTTCAAATTTTTGCCAAATAATCTCTTAAGTTCTGAATCATAATTTTCAATCTGAACACAGAAGTTGGAGATGGCCGATATGAAGTCCAAAAAAGTTGGAAAGTAGATAGAAGAAAGAGCTTTTTTCTTCATGAATTTCCACAGTCTTTCAATGAGGTTGAGGTTAGGACAGTAGGGTGGTAAGAACTTCAATTGGATATTCAGTTCTTCAGCAAGGTCACGCACACTGTAGGCATGGTTGTAGCTGGCATTATCCAGAATCATGATGATTTGTTTGTGATCAGAATATTCAATCCTGATCTGTTTGAGCATCTCCTGCATCATGAATTGATCGCAATTGTCTTCCGTGATGATACTGGTAAATTGAAGTGAAATGGGATTCATCGCTCCCAATATAGAAATCCTTTTTCTTCCGGTATTTGAAGGAAGCACGAGAGTTCCCTCTGCTCCCCTTTTCTGCCAGCATTTGCCAAAGATGGTGTTGTGAACCTGATGAGTGGGGTCAAAAAAGAGTAAGTGAATATCACCCTTATCTGCGCGAGCCTTAATACCATTATACTCCTCTACAAATGATGCTTGGACGGCTTCATTTGGCGCATTCCCTGGGATTCCCCTGATCTTCTTAAATGAACAGCAAAGTTTTTTTTAAGAAGTTTCTGAACCCAATGAAGATGCCAGTCAATTCCAAATTCCCGATAGATAAAATCTTTGGCTTCTTTGGCTTCTTTGGCTGTTGCAATTTGCATTAATACCATCTACTTTAATACGTTCCATAACTAAATTTCGCACTTCTATTGGTATTTTGTGGCTCATATGTATTGTATTATATTTTAGATTTTAGCTCTTTTCAGAACTACTGTCTAAAATACGGGGTACCTGCCAGAATATAAATACACCAAATTATGAATCGGGTCCAAATCGTTAGTTAACCTCATTCACATCACAACAGAAAAAGGTTCTCGCTTGCGCTCGAACTGTTGGCTGGGGCGGTAGGATTCGAACCCACGAATGGCTGGACCAAAACCAGCTGCCTTACCACTTGGCCACGCCCCAATGTAATTGCACTTGCAGCGCCTAATTTACCAGATCGGCATGCTAATGCAAAGGAAAAGTTTGGTTTTTTCGGCTTTTTTTGGTATACTTAAAAAATAGAACCTACTTTTGGAAACAACACTTACGTATGACAGAAATTCGCCTCCAAAAACATTTGGCACAATTGGGTGTGGGCTCTCGCCGTAAGTGCGAGGAGTATATTGCCGATGGGCTGATTACCGTAAATGGCGCCGTGGTAACAGAGATGGGTGTGAAGATCGATCCGGACAAGGACAAGGTGGAGGTAGATCCCCGCTTGCGGGCCAATGAGGAAAAGATGCGCTACATTATGCTTAATAAGCCGGCGGGTGTGGTGACAACTTGTGCCTCACACGTAGATGATGAAACTGTTGTTGATTTGGTGGATGTGCCGGAGCGTATTTTTCCAATTGGACGGCTGGATAAGGAAACTACTGGGCTGCTAATCTTGACAAACGATGGGCGGATTACGCACCAACTACTCCATCCGAGTTTTGAAAAAGAAAAAGAGTACGAGGTGGAGGTAGAAGGCACAATTACAGCGGGCCGAAGAGACAAACTGGAGGACGGAGTAAGAATTTTAGGTGAAGAGACAAAGCCGACAACCATTAAATTGGTTACTAAAAACACCATGCGCATTATTATTACGGAGGGTAAGAACAGGCAAATTCGCAGAATTTGCCGCAAGGTAGGAATTCCGGTTGTTAGTTTAAAACGCATTAGAATGAACAAGCTTTGGATGGACTCCAGGCTGGAAGAAGGCGATTGGCGCGATTTAACAGAACAAGAACTAAAACAGCTGCTAGGTTAGTCTCTTTTTAGAATAGCGAGGAATGCTTCTTGGGGTAGATTGATTTTGCCGACTTGTTTCATCCGCTTTTTACCGGCCTTTTGTTTTTTGAGGAGCTTGTCTTTACGGGTTCGGTCACCTCCGTATAGTTTGGCGATAACGTCTTTACGCAAGGCACTAATACTTTCACGGGCGATGACTTTGGCACCAATGGCGGCTTGTAAGGCAATTTCAAACTGGGCTTTGGGAATTACCTGTTTAAGTCTTTTGGTAAGGCGGGAGCCAATTTCTTGTGCTTCGCTACGGTGAGTCATTACAGATAAGGCATCAACTTCTTCGCCAGCAATCAAAATGTCGACCTTAACCAGGTCACCGGCTCGGTTTTCTTTAAACTCGTAGCTCATAGAGGCATAGCCGGAGGTTGTACTTTTCAGATGATCATAAAAATCGACAACAATGTTGGCTAGAGGCATTTCAAAAACTAAAAGCACACGGTTTTCATCCAAATATTGAATATTTTTGCTGTGGCCCCGGTTTTCTTGGCAAAGTTTCATCACGTTACCAACGTAATCTTTTGGGACTAAAATTTCGACATCAACCCAAGGTTCTTCAATTTTATCAATATGGGCGCGGTCCGGCAGTTGCGATGGGGTTGAAACTTCGACCCTGTCACCGTTAGTTAATATGGCAACGTAAGACACAGATGGTGCTGTAACAACTAGGTCGAGATCATATTCGCGCTCCAGTCGTTCTTGAACAATTTCCAAATGGAGGAGGCCTAAAAAGCCGCATCTAAAGCCGTAGCCTAAGGCGGTGGACTGTTCCGGTTCAAATTGCAGGGCGCTGTCATTTAGGCTTAATTTATCAAGAGCGTCACGCAAAAGGGGGAAATCTTCGCCTTCGGTACAAAAAATACTGGCAAAGACGAACGGTTTGACTTTTTTGTAGCCGGGAAGAGGGACAGCGTCTTCAAGTTTTGTGGTTTTAGATTGCCAGATTGTGTCCCCTACTCGGGCTTCACCTACACTTTTAAGGCCGGTAACCACATAACCAACTTCGCCGGATTTCAGTTCTCTGGCCTTTTCGTATGCCGGCCTAAAGTAGCCGACTTCAAGTACTTCAAACTGGGTTTTGGTGTTTAACAGGGTCACTTTGTCGCCAACGGTAATGGTGCCCTCGTTTACACGTACAAAAGCAACTACGCCTTTGTATTGATCATAAACGGAGTCAAAAATTAGGGCTTTAGTTTGATCGGTATTTTCAATTTTAGCCGGGGGAATTTGTTTCACAATTAAATCGAGAAGCTTATCAACGTTGGTTCCGTCTTTAGCGGAAATTGCCAAAATATCTTCTTTGGGAATGCCAAATGTATTTTCGATTTCGCGACCAACACGTTCTGGGTCGGCAAATGGCAGATCGATTTTGTTCATGACCGGGATAATTTCCAGATTGTGTTCAATTGCCAAGTAAGTGTTTGCCAAAGTTTGCGCCTCAATGCCTTGACTGGCATCCACAACTAAAATGGCGCCTTCGCAGGCCGCTAAACTACGGGAAACTTCGTAGGTAAAATCAACGTGTCCGGGGGTATCAATTAAGTTTAAAATGTAGTGCTTGCCGTCCTTTTCATAATCCATGCGAACCGGCTGCAATTTAATGGTAATGCCACGCTCTTGTTCAATGTCCATTGTGTCCAGTAGCTGGGCTTTCATGGCTCTTTTTTGAATTGTGTTTGTTAACTCTAGTAACCGATCGGCCAAGGTTGATTTACCGTGATCGATATGGGCGATAATACAAAAATTGCGAATATTGGAGTCTATCATATGTTTTTCTGCTCGTTAATGCGAAGTGGAGTTTGGCAGAATCTACAGGAAAAGTAAAGGAAGCCGGACTAAATAGTTGTGTTTGATAAAAAAGTTATGTAAAATTGTTATGTAAGTAATTAAGCTTTATGATTAAACCAAAAAAAGCAGGTTTTAAAAGAGTAACGTTGTCTTTGTCGCCAAGTGCGGTTGTAAAACTTAACCGTTTAACAAAAGGGGCAAATAAAAGTAAATATATAGGCGAGCTGGTTGAAAAAGATTTTAATAAACGGAGTCATAATCAGGATGAATCTTCTATGGATTGGTTTTTAGAGTTTCGTAAGAATAATCATAAAAAGCGAAAATCACAATTGAGTGCTGTAGAATTAATAAGATTTGATCGTTACCATGGCCATTAAAATTTTAAAGCATAAGCCTTACGTAGTTGATAGTTCTGTCATCTTAAATAGTTTTTTAGATGAATCTACCAGCCCGGAGACGGTGGATTATTTATTGAAGTACCACCATAGTAGAGAAATCGCCTTATTTGCGCCATCTATACTAGTGTATGAAGTTGGAAATACGCTAACTAGAGAATTTAGAGATTTACCAGAGTTTGAAGAAGCAATAAATCGTTTTTATGATCTAGATATAGGTATCGTTCCCTTGGACTATTTGGGAATGCAATCGGTGGCAAAAATGGTGCAAAAATACCCAAAAATCAGCTATTACGACGCTGCTTTTCATATTCTGGCCAAAGAGCTTAATGCCATCTTTATTACAGCGGATCGAAAGTATTATAACCAGGTAAAAGATGAGGGATTTATCTACCTTTACGATGATATTGAAATTTAGGTGCTAAATGCTTTAATTTTTAGCTTTAATATGCTATAATTACTGGATGTAAATAGAGCGTATGCAGTTTCAAATCCCTCAAGACGTACAACGTGCCGATACAATTATTGGGCCGGTAACGTTTAAACAGCTGGCAATAGTGCTAGTGGGTGGTGGTTTTGCCTATGCGATTTATATTCTTTTGGCACAATCTTTTGTCTGGACCGTTTGGGGCCCGCCGGTGGTAATTATTGCTTTGCTAACGCTGATTATTGCCTTTGTAAAGATTAAAGATATGACTTTTTTAGAGGCAGCTCTCTATTTTATTGAGTTTAGTTTTAAACCTAAAATTAGATATTGGCGCCAGGGTGAAGATGATGTTCGTCTGTCTGTCTTAAAGCCTTTGCCGGATGAAATTAAAAAAGATTCTAAAAAGGAGGCTGAGCTGACAAATCTCGAAAAACGTCAAAAATTGCTTGAACTTTCAAGAAAAATTAATGAAATTGATAATCCTAACTCTTAGTTATGGCGACAAAATTGCAAGATACAAATGTGGTACAGGGTGCAAAGGCAAGCAAAGTTAAAGGTGCCAAGCTAATCAGCGGGTCGGCCACCCAAACCCACCTCCGTATTGCCGAAATTAGGGACAATGTCCTGGTTCTCAAAAATGGAGGGCTTAGGGTCGTCTTGGAGACAACTAGTGTCAATTTCAATCTAAAATCTGAAGAGGAACAGAATGCGATTATTTACTCTTATCAGGCTTTTCTTAATACTTTGGACTTTCCAATTCAAATTGTAGTTCGATCTAAAAAATTAGATTTGGATAATTATTTAAGTAACTTAAAAAGTATTGGTGAAAAGCAAAAAAACCCACTTTTACAAAAGCAGACTTTTGAGTATGTAGAATATATCCACCGCCTGTTAGAATTTGCCGATATTATGGACAAAGCTTTCTACGTAGTAGTTCCTTTTGACCCATTAAGATCCCAAAAGACTTCGATATTCACAAAGTTCTTTCAGCGCTTTAAAATGGCCGATACAGCTGTCGAAATTCAAAAACGGCATAAAGAGTTCGAACGTCTAATAAAAGGCTTAAACCAGCGTGTAAGCACTGTAATTGCAGGTTTGGAAAATTGTGGTCTTAAAGTTAGCCAGTTAGACACTAGCAAGTTGGTGGAATTGTACTACAACATCTACAATCCAATTACGTCACGCAATCAGAAGGTTACGGACCCGACAGAGTTTAATTTGGCTTAGAGTTCACACATACGCAAAAAACACACCTCTTATAGTATCGCTATACGAATAGTGTGTTCCTTTTGTTGTACTTGCCATAAGTAGCTTTATCTTGGCGTCGTCCTACTTTACCAAGGTCTAGCCTAAGTATCATCGGCGATGAAGGGCTTAACTGCTGTGTTCGAGATGGGAACAGGTGTACCTCCTTCTCCATAGACACCAAGAGAAAACCACTTATGGTTGTTTGTTGTTATGCAATTTACTGGCTAAAAGTATTTAGCAGAATTAAGTTCAATCGCCTATTAGTACCTGTAGGCTGAACACATCACTGTGCTTACACCTTAGGCCTATCAAGCCCATAGTCTCTGGGCAGGCTAATGGGGAAATCTAATCTTGGGATTGGCTTCCCGCTTAGATGCTTTCAGCGGTTATCCATTCCGAACGTAGCTACTCAGCATTGCCGATGACACGACAGCTGATACACCAGTGGTTCGTCCATTCCGGTCCTCTCGTACTAGGAATAGATTCCCTCAAATTTCCTTCGATTACAGGAGATAGGGGCCAAACTGTCTCACGACGTTCTGAACCCAGCTCGCGTACCGCTTTAAATGGCGAACAGCCATACCCTTGGGACCTTCTCCAGCCCCAGGATGCGAC